>JBJXGP010000074.1:0-8300 GCA_046160425.1 Planctomycetaceae bacterium | reverse complement strand
AATTTGTCGGGGTATTTGTCGCGATCTTCCCACGGGGCTTCGGCGGCGACGATTTCAATGCAGTGTGCCGGGCAGGCGGTCGCGCACATGAAGCAGGCGACGCATTTGACCCGCCCCTGATCGTCGCGATTGAGCCGATGGACTCCCCGATAATTCGGCGGCAACTGCGGTTTGACTTCGGGAAATTCCTGCGTCACCGTCTTGCGGTCAAAGATGTGTCCGACCGTGGTTTTCAATCCCTGAGCAATCGCCGGTAAAAACGTCGACTCCCAGAAACTCAATTCGGGTTCAGTCACCCAGCAGATGTCCTTGTCCTGAATGGCCATTTTTCACTTTCTGTCGCGATCCGTCCGAGGGCGCCTTTTGGTCGGAACGCTCAATATTTCGTGATTCGTTTAAGTATGTTGCATTGATGATGACGCTTTGCGCTGCGCGGGTGTCATCGAAATCATCCCGGCGATGACGATCGCCGCCAGGGACACCGGCAGCAGCCACCACCAGCTCAGCGAAAACTGCCGCACGAACATCGTGCAGATCACATTACACAGCGATAAGGGTATAAAGACCTTCCATGCCAGGCTCATCAACTGATCGAAGCGAAATCGCGGCAGCGTCCACCGCAGCAGCATGATGAACGTGATGCAGGCGAGTACCTTCGTATGCAGCACGGCGAACTTGACGATCCATGCACCGCTGTAATGGCTTTCGGGGGTGGCGATCCAGGGGAAGTGCCAGCCGCCGAAAAACACGATCGACATCAGAAAACTGACGGTGATGACGTGCGTGTATTCCGCGAGGAAGAACATTGCGAACTTCAGCGCGCTGTATTCGGTATGATATCCCCCCACGAGTTCCTGCTCGCATTCGGGCAGGTCGAAAGGCAAGCGGTTCGATTCCGCCAGGGCGCTTGTGAAAAAGATGAGCGCCGCCAGCGGTTGAAACCAGATGTTCCAGCCGAGAAATCCCGCCGCCGCCTGACGATGCAGGATGTCTTCGAGATTGAGCGAGCCGGTGAGCAGTGCGACGCCGAGAATCGACATTCCCAGTGGGATTTCATAACTCACGACCTGTGCGCTCGAACGGAGCGAACCGAGCGCACTGTATTTGTTGTTCGACGACCAGCCCCCCAGAATGATCCCGTACACGGCGAGACTGGTGATGGCGAAGATGAAGACGATGCCGATATCGACCCCCGGTGCGATCATCGCCTGCCACGAACCGGCATCGGACGACGTCGGACCGACCGGGACCACCGCGAGCGCCAGCATCGTCGTCAGGACCGAAATCGTCGGCGAAAGCAGATACAAGACCTTGTCGACATGCGCGGGGATCACGTCTTCCTTGAGCAGGAACTTCAAGCCGTCGGCGATCGGCTGCAACAGGCCATATTTGCCGACGCGATTCGGGCCGACGCGGTCCTGCATCCAGGCGGCGATTTTTCGTTCCAGCCAGATCAGGTACGAACAGGCTCCCAGCACTCCGCCGAGAACGACGCCGATGATGATGATTGTCGTAAGGACGTGCATACGATGGACTCGAAAACCTGATTCTGAAAAGTTTCTGCCGCTATTCGCGGATAATTTTTACTTCAATGTCGTTGCCGAGACATTCTGCGTTGCGGGTGCCGTCGGTGCCGGTGCGCTTAATAACACTCCCAGTTCTCCCAAGTCGTTGGCCAGCGCCTGCATTGCGGGAATCTTTTGAGCGATTTCCTGCCGCAAGCGGTCCGCGTTGAACAGGCCGCGCCGTCCGGTCAGTTCCCAGAGGATGCGATTGTCGGCGCGGGCTTCCCCTGGAGAATGAATCGAGCGTTTGATCGCCTGTGCCAAGCCGGCGTGGTTGATGAACGTCCCGTCTCGCTCGGCGAACGAGCCTCCCGGCAACACGTATTGTGCATTCCGACTCGCCGCCGAGGGGAGAATGTCTTCCACGATGACCAGCTTGAGTTTTTCCAGCATCTTCCCCTGGTCGTCGGAGAGCCACGGTTCGGGATCTCCGCCCACGAGATACGCGGCTTCGATCTGGCCGGCGGAGACCGCCTTCCAGAAATCGTCCATCGACAGAATCGAACCCTGAAAATGCTGGATGATCGCTTCGATACCTTTTCGATTCGGACATTTCTCCGCACGAATCGTAAATCGCGTCGGCTGGACGACATTGCCATGTACGTCTTTGGGATAACAATCGTCGTCCCCGACGATGCGAACCGGGCCGAGATAAAGCCGAGTCTCCTTCGAAAACCCCTTCACGTAACCGGCCAACATGTACGCCTCTTCGACAGTCATCCACGGCGACAGAACGGCGGCGATCGCCTGTGGTTTGTGCGTGATGGCACCTTCGATCGCCGCCCGAATACCGGGGAGGATTGTTTCCCAATCCGTGATCTTTTCGTCTCCCATGTGCCGCACGATGGGTTGGGTCAAGCGGTCTTCGCGGTGCAGATACGTGTAACCGAATCGCCCTTCGTCGCACATAAATTCCCCTTGAGCCTGGGGATTTTTTCGCGGTTTGAGACGATAGACCTGATCGTGATTCTGATCGACGCGGATGCTGCATCCCGTGCTGCAATTCGGGCAGACGCTGGAAGTTGATTCCAGCCACCAGACCCGCTGCTGATACAGAAAATCCTTGCTGCATAACGCCCCAACGGGACAGATATCGACGACGTTGCCGGCGAGTTTGTTGTTGCAAGGATCGCCGGGGAAGATGTCGATCTCGGAGTGACTGCCGCGATCGATCACCTGGAGTTCGCCGGTCCCGCTGATCTCGCGCGTGAACCGCACGCAGCGGGTACACATCACGCAGCGGTCGGTGAACAACGTGATATGTTCGCCGATGTGGTCCTTGTCGGGCTTCTGGAGTTTCGGTTCCTGCAAGCGGCTGTAGCCGCGGCCGAATTTGTAACTGTAATCCTGCAGATAGCACTCTCCCGCCTGATCGCAGACGGGGCAATCGAGTGGATGGTTGAGCAGCAGATATTCGAGCGTCGCCTTCTGCGCTGCAATGACTTTGTCGCTGTTGCTGACGATCACCGTTTCACCTTTGACCGGCGTCTGACAACCGGGCATGAGCTTCGGTATCATCGCGATCGTGCCGTCGGGCTTGCGCTCGCCGACCTCGACGAGACACATGCGGCAACTGGCGACGACACTCAACTCCGAATGCCAGCAATAATGCGGGATCTCGACGTTGGCCCGTTGAGCCGCCTGAATGCAATTCAGACGCTCATTCGCTCCAATTTCAATTTCAAGTCCGTTGACGATGACTGTCGGCATGTGATGTTCTACTTCCGCTCTGAAATCATTGATATGCACTAGCCCCACTATAATGCCGAGCGGTTGCGCCCGGGTTCGGCAATCGATTTATCTCTTTTTTCGACAATATGTTAATGCGTTCCGGCCAGAACCGGCAACAGACTCTTTTGGCCGGAGGAAATGTAGTCTTCGAACTCGCCGCGGAATTTCTTGATCGCATTTTTGACCGGCCAGGCGGCACCGTCCGACAATCCGCAAATCGTCGTACCGGGAATGATTCCCATCGAATTGGCCACTTCCATCAAGAGGTCGAGATCCTTGCTCTTGCCGTAACCCATGCGAATCCGTTCGAGGATTTTTCTCATCCAGTCGGTCCCTTCGCGGCAGGGGGTGCATTGTCCGCACGACTCGTGCGCGAAGAAACGGCAGCAATTGAATAACACGTCGACCATGCTCGTCTGATCGTCGATGACCACGACCGCGGCGGTCCCGAGGCCGAGACATCCGACTTTTCCAGGGCCGCTGAAATCGAGCGGAGTATCGAGTTCATCGGCGCTGAAAAATCCCATGCTGATGCCGCCGGGAACGACCGCTTTGACTTTGCGCCCTTTCCACACTCCTCCCCCCTGCTCTTCGATGAGTTGCCGCGCCGTGACGCCGAGCGGGAGTTCATAACAACCGGGCTTATTGACGTGACCGCTGATGCAGTATAGCTTCGGCCCGTAACTCCCGGGGTCTCGCGGATTATTCGGATCGGGGGGAACGCCGATCGACTTGAACCATTCGACCCCGCGACGCAAAATGTGCGTCACGCAGGCCAGCGTGTCGATGTTGTTCACGATCGTCGGCTTGCGAAATAGTCCTTCAATCGCCGGAAACGGCGGCTTGATGCGCGGCCAAGCTCTTTTCCCTTCGAGGCTTTCGATCAATCCGGTCTCTTCGCCGCAGATGTAGGCTCCGGCTCCGCGATGCAGATAGATGTCGAGACTGAAATTAGTCCCTTGAATGTTCTTGCCGAGCAGATTCGCGGCGTAACATTCATCGATTGCTTTTTGCAGCACGCGATAGCTCTTGCCGAATTCGTAGCGGAGATAAATGTAAGCGGTTTGTGCGCGGATGGCGTAACAGGCGATCGCGATCCCCTCGATGATCTGATGAGGATCCCCTTCCATGAGAATGCGATTGTTGAACGTTCCCGGTTCGCTTTCGTCGGCGTTGACGCAGAGGTAAATCGGACCGGGATGATCCTTGGGGAGGAACGTCCACTTCAACCCGCAGGGAAAACCCGCCCCGCCCCGGCCGCGCAGACCCGACGACTTGACGAATTCGGTCACTTCGGCCGGAGCCATCGCAAGAGCTTTCTTCAGCCCCGCGTAACCCCCGTCCGCCTGATACGAAGCCAGCGTCGTGGCATCGGGTTGATCGATGCGTGCTAACAGGACTGGTTCAAACTCGGCCACGTTGATAACCCTTCAATTCCTTTTCTTCCTCGTTCCCAAGCTCCGCTTGGGAACGCATGTCTTCGAAGTGCCGCTTCCCTCTCAGGACTACAAATCAAGACTGTTTCAGTAACTCCCGCACGCTTTCGGGGGTCATATTGGGATGACATTCATCGTTGACGAGAACGCACGGCGCCCCCTCGCAGACACCCAGGCATTCCGCGAATTCCAGCGTCACCGCACCGTTGGCGGTCGTCTCACCCGGCTTCAGGCCGAGGTCGTGACATACGTCGGCGAGCAGTTCTTCGCCTCCGCGCAACATACAGGAGATGCTGCGACAAACCCAGACTCGCTTCTTCCCCACCGGAGCAGATTCATCGCGGAAAAACCCGTAAAACGACATCGTGTCGTGTACTTCGGCGGGATGCAGTTCCAACAGTTCGGCGATCTCACGAATGGCCTCGATCGACACTTGCCGCTGCGCGTCGTGTACGATGTGCAGCGCGGGGAGCGTCACCGCCCGCTTGTTGGGATATTTCGGAAACTCCGCCCGAATGCGTTCCCGGATTTCCTCGCTCAATACGCTCATCGATTCGACTCCACAAACTCACTCTTTGCGATCAATGTTCCGATGACCTGTCAACGATCCAGTTCGGCGGCGATGATGTTGATGCTTCCCAGGACTGCCACGACGTCGCTCAGCGTGTGCCCTTTCATCATGTGCGGGAAGACGTTGAAATGGATGAACGACGGCGGACGCGTGCGGGCACGGTAGGCATTCGGCTTGCCGTCGCTCACAATATAAAAGCCGAGTTCGCCGTTGGGAGATTCCGTAGCGGCGTACAATTCTTCGGTCGGCGGGACAAACCCCCGATTGGGCATCATGATTTCGAAGTGTTGAATCAGTCCTTCGATGCTGCGATAGACGTCGGGTTTCTCGGGGAGGACCGCCCGCCCTTCAGGGTCGACGTTGATCGGGCCGCTGGGAATGTTCTCGAGCGCCTGGCTCAGAATGTGAATGCTCTCCATCAGTTCCTGCATGCGGACGAGATAGCGGGCATAACAGTCCCCGTCCTTCGCACAAACGATTTGAAAGTCGAAATCGCTGTAGGCGAGATACGGTTCATCTTTTCGCAGGTCGCGGACGACGCCGCTCGCCCGGGCCAAAGGTCCGGTGCAACTGTAGTTGATGGCGTCTTCTTTGGTGAGGATGCCGATCCCCTTGGTGCGGTCGATGAAGATGCGGTTGCGTGTCAACAACTGATGGATTTCGGCGTGCGTCTTGGGGAACTGCCTGACGAAATCGCGGACCCGATTGACCCAATCGAGATTGACGTCGTACAACATCCCGCCGACGCGGGTGTAACTCGAATGAAAGCGCTGCCCCGACGCATACTCGCAGATGTCGTAAATCATCTCGCGCTGCTGAAATGCATACAGAAAGACGGTAAACGCCCCCAGGTCCAGTCCCGTCGTCCCCACGTTGAGCAGGTGGTCGTGCATGCGCATCAATTCGGCGAGGATCGTGCGCACATACTTGCAGCGCGGCGTCAGTTCGATCCCCATCAATTTTTCGACCGTATGATGCCAGGCGATTTCGTTCGCCAGCGGCGAGATGTAATTCATGCGGTCAACGATGGTCACGTACTGATTGTAGCTGAGATCCTCGGCAAGCTTTTCGAAACCGCTATGCAGATAGCCGATGTCGGGAATGGCATGCACGACCCGTTCGCCATCGAGCGTCAGGATCAGGCGCAGCGTGGTGTGCGTGGCGGGGTGTTGCGGACCGAAGTTCAATGTCCACAAAAACTCTTGATCCGCGGAGTTCGCGGTCGCCAGTTCCGATATGGTGAAAGGCATCGCGGGTCGCCTTCAACTGCTTGCTAAAAACGAATGAATGAAAAATTGGCAATCGACGTCGCGTAAAGCGTCAACTTTCGGCACGGGTGATGACGGGGAAATTATGTCGTTCGCCTCGTCCCCGCAAAGGATAATCTTTTCGCAGAGGAAACGCGGTAAATTCTTCGGGCATCAGGATGCGGCGCAAATCGGGATGCCCCGCGAACACGATGCCGAACATGTCGTAGACTTCCCGCTCCAGCCAGTTGGCCCCTTGCCAGAGCGAAACCGCGCTCGGCAGCTTCAAGTCGGGTTCATTGACGAACGTCTTGACGATCAATCGCTCGCCTGAGAGCGTATTGAGCAGCACGTACACCACGCCAAACCGATCGACGGCATCGGGGAATTCGAGATAATCGACCGCCGTGATATCGCTGAGCTGATCGAAGCCGGCGCCCTGCTTCAGATATGAAAGAAGAGCGAACAGGCGATCCGCGGCGACCACCGCGCGATGATTGTCGCGATACCGGCTGAACGTGACCTGCCCGGCTCCGAATTGCTGTGTGATTCGATCTTCGATATTCATCTCGGCCATCCCTGTTCCTACTTCCCGTCCGATTGCGAGAGCAATTGCGATTCCTGACTGCGGCGGATTTCTTCGAACTCCATCGTCGGCGGACCTTCCGCTGTGGTTCGTTGAGCGAACTCGGTACCGTTCAGCGTCCCCGTTTTCATGATCTTGTCCTGCAATTCGATCAACCCGCGAAGCAACTGCTCGGGTCGCGGCGGACATCCCGGAACATACAGATCGACCGGTATGAACCGATCGACCCCCTGCACGACGGCATAGGTATCAAAGACACCCCCCGTACAGGCACAGGCTCCCATCGAGATGCACCATTTCGGTTCGGGCATCTGCAGCCAGATGCGTTGCAGAACCGGCAGCATCTTCATCACCACGCGACCGGCAACGATTAAAAGGTCACATTGTCGCGGACTGAACCGCATCACTTCGGCACCGAAACGAGCGATGTCGTGACGCGAAGCGCCGGTCGCCATCAGTTCGATCCCGCAGCACGCCGTCGCGAACGGCATCGGCCACAGACTGTGGGAACGTGCCCAGTTGGCGGCCTCATCGAGTTGAGTGAGAAAGACATTTTCCGGCAGATTTACCGCCATCGGAAAACTCCCTTCCGCCATGCGTAAACATAGGCGATGATGAGCGTCGCCATGAAGACCAGCATCACGCCGAACACCAGGTCGCTCAAGACGGGATCGATCCCGTTTTCACCGGCGTACGCGCTGACGGCCCACGGATACAAGAACAGCAATTCGACGTCGAACACCAGAAACAACACTGCGACCAGATAAAACTTCACATCACACGGCTGCCGGGCATCTCCGACCGGATCCATGCCCGATTCGTACGGCATCTGCTTGACGGGAGTCTTCCGTCGAGGGCCAATCGTATGCGCCAAAATCAGGTTCGTGATCACGAAACCGATCAGCACGACGATGTAGATCAATACGGGCTGAAAGGTCGATAAATGACCGTCCATTCTGTCGTCGATCCTTCATATGATATAGTCGTAACGATCGAAGGCAAACCAACGCAATCCGGCGGTTGAACCCGCCTTGACGTCGGCATGGTATGCGATGGATGATACGGTTGCAAGCCGTGAAACGACAGCGGTTTGTAGTTCCAGAACCGCGAATCTGAAATCCTCATTTTTGAGAAAAACGTGCCGGACCCGTTCCGGATTGGCGT
>JBJXGP010000073.1:0-4773 GCA_046160425.1 Planctomycetaceae bacterium | reverse complement strand
GACTCAATTGAAACAAGCTGAAATACGGCACATACGGACACCCCCCGTGGTGGCCTCCGGGGCTGCTTCTTTGGTAACGTGGTGCAGGTTTTCGTATTGAAATGCCGTGGATCCTTACGGCACGAATTCCTTCCCCATACCTGCTCACTTCAAGGTTTCACTGTCATTATTTTGATCGTCGTATCGGTCGGGGACTGGCATCCCCAAGCGATACGAATGGATTCCGCATCCAAACGATGGATGATGTCCGCTTCAGGGAGTCGAACAACATGTCTCAGAACCAATCACTACTGACGCCGTCCGGTCCGGTCGCGGTTTCGTGCGTCAGGGATCCTATATCTATCTTGAAGCAATTGCTGAGTGAGCATCTGAGTCAGGTCGAACGTTACGCGACAATGGTTGTCCGCGAAGGTAACGCCGATACCGAGACGATTCATCAACTGAGGATCTCGCTGCGCCGCACCGAAACGGTCTTTTTCCAGTTCGGCGACTTGATACCTCAGCAAAAGTACCGGTGGTTCGAAAAGCATTTGACGCGACTGCGGAAGGTCTCTAATCCGCTCCGCGACGCCGACATCTTGTTGGAACGCATCGAAAAGCACCATGCATCAGGCCCGTACAACGGTCTCAAGGAGAAAGCCCACATCGCCCAACAGGCGTCGTTTTCTGCGGTCCTGTCGGCGTGCAGAAAATGGCTTTGTCCCGATCAGGCTGCGGAACATCAATCGTCCCTGCTGCAAAAACTCGACAGGAAGTCACAAACCGATGCGTGCGATCGAGACCCAATCGACGGCGAGCGCCAGGTGTTGAAGCGGATCAAGAACTCGTTGTCGACATTGGGCCGGGAAATTTTTGCGCGGCGACTCAGTTGGAAAGGACAGGAAACCCTCCACGAGCGCCGTATTGAAATCAAACGACTGCGATACGCGCTGGAACTGTTCGAGCCTTACTTGTCCGCAGATCGTTATGCCGACGTCCATTCTCGGCTGAAATCGCTACAAAGCCGTTTGGGAGACATGAATGACGAAGCGATCATCGTGGAGAAGCTCCGCAAGTGGAAGAACGACGATGATATATGCGCCGGAGAAGCCGACGAAATTGCACGGTTGAAAAAGGATATCTCCGCGGATCTGGATCGGCATCTCACGAAATTCAAAGCGTGGTGGACGATTTCCAGGCGGACGAAATGGAAAAAAGATTGGCAAAATTTCGTCAATACCCTCGGCGAAAAAACGTATGACGGTATGGAGTCGGTCTTAGACCTTGGGAATTCTTCCGCATAAGAGATATCATTCCCCGTCGAGCGACCTTCAGACATCAGAATATTGACAGAGCGCTAAGCAGTCCCGCAGAAAAATCCTGGCGGGCCTTCGATGAGCGTAAATTACAGAAAAACTCACAAAAGGCTCCAATTTTACTGTGGGGTCAACATGGAGATCGGCGGTACCTGTGGCGACAGAGAAACGTGACTTCGATGAATTTCTTGAGAAATTCAAAAAACACCACGATTTGACGCTCGATGAACTGCACAAAGTCATCATCGGGCAGCATGAAGTCATCGAACAGATCCTGGCGGCGATTTTCACGTCAGGGCATTGTTTGCTGGTCGGCGTTCCGGGGCTCGCCAAAACGTTGATCGTCAGCACGATCGCCCGCATTCTCGATTCGTCGTTCAAGCGCATTCAATTCACACCCGACCTGATGCCGTCGGACATCACCGGCACCAACGTCCTCGAAGAACTGGACACGGGCCGCCGGGAGTTTCGCTTCGTGCAAGGCCCTGTGTTCACGAATATTTTGCTGGCGGACGAAATCAATCGTACGCCACCCAAAACTCAAGCGGCGTTGTTGCAGGCGATGCAAGAACGGGAAGTCACGGTGGGACAGACGACCTACACCCTTCCGGAACCCTTTTTTGTCATCGCCACGCAGAACCCGATCGAACAGGAGGGAACCTATCCTCTCCCCGAAGCCCAACTAGACCGTTTCATGTTCAACGTGAAAGTGAATTATCCGACGCTGACGGAGGAAGAGCAGATACTCACTTCGACGTCGGCCGTCGACAAGCCGGAGATTCGCAAAGTCCTCTCCAGCAAGTCGATTTTGTACCTGCAACGGCAGATCAACATGATCGAAGCGGGGCCACTGACGATCAATTACGTCGCCCGGCTGGTGCGCGCCACGCGCCCGGTCGACGGTTCCGCACCTAAATTCATCAAAGAGATGGTCGATTGGGGAGCCGGTCCGCGAGCCGGGCAGTTCCTGCTCGCCGGGGGCAAAGCAATGGCGGCGATGGACGGCAGGCCCTCGGTGACGATCAGCGATATTCGAAAGGTGGCCATTCCCGTGTTAAGGCACCGTTTATCGACGAATTTCCAGGCCCAGGCGGAAGGTTTTTCGAGCGACGACCTGATCAATCGATTGATTCAGGAAATCCCCGAACCCAAGATTTCGAAATACGAATGAGTGCCGCTTGCGGTAATACTCAGAAACGGTTCGCTGATGTCAACTGCCGAAAAATATCTCAAGCCCGAAGTCATCCGCACGGTTTCGCGTCTCGATTTGCGGGCTCGATTCATTGTGGAAGGATTCTTGAGCGGCTTGCACGCGAGCCCGTTTCATGGCTTCAGCGTCGAATTCAGCGAACATCGACGCTACACGCCGGGCGATGACCCGAAAGGTATTGATTGGGTCGTGTATGCCAAGACCGGCAAGTACTACGTCAAGAAGTACGAATCCGAAACGAATTTGACCGGCTACTTGGTGCTCGACCTGAGCCAGTCGATGGGTTACACATACCGTCAACACTTGACGAAGCTCGATTACTCGATTTGTCTCTCTGCGGCGCTTTGCTACCTGATGATTCAGCAGCAAGACCCAGTCGGCTTAATCACATTCGATACCAAAATGCGAGCCAACGTTCCACCGCGCAGCCGACGTGGGCAATTGCCAACCATTCTTAGTGCTCTAACGAAGTTAAAGGTCGCTGGGCAAACAGACCTCGCCGCGTCGCTCGTGCAGCTCGCCGCGATGCTGCGTCACCGAAGTTTGATCATGCTGATGAGCGATCTGCTTACGGACGAAGAACCGATGCTGCGAGCTTTGCGAAGTCTGCGTCACTCTGGACATGACATCATCGTCTTTCACATTCTCGATGAAGCCGAAGTTTCGTTTCCGTTTCAAGGTATGTTGCAGCTTCGCGACCCTGAGACCGGTGACGTCGAACACGTTCAATCCAACGATGCGGCTACAGAATATCGCAAAAACATCGCTCTTTTTCGCGGGCGACTTGAAAAACAACTCACGGAGAGTCGCATCGATTACGTGCCGCTCGACACCAGCCTGCCGTATGACAAGGCGTTGATGGAATACCTCTTGCGCCGCCGCAACCGTTTTTAGACTAATCATGACTTTTCTTCACATGTCGCTGATCGCAGGTTTGGCCGTAGTCACGGTCCCGATCCTGCTGCATCTGTTCGGGCAGCGGCAACCGCAATTGATCGACTTTCCGGCTCTCAGATTCGTGCGGCAAACGACGCGCGAGCAGAGCAGCAGTTGGCAATTGCGACATTTTCTCTTGTTGATGCTACGCGTATTGCTGCTCGCGCTGCTCGCGCTGGCTTTGGCTCGACCGCGAATACACAGCGCCATGCTTGGCAGCGCACTGGGCATAACGGGCGTTGCGCTTGGTGCGTCTTTAGCCAGTCTGATAGCTGCTGTTGCGTTTGTTTCGCGAAGGCCAGCAGTGATCTCATGGACTGCGCTGACCATCGCTATTGCACTGTGGCTCTCCGCCGCCATGTGGGGCTACAAATCGCTTATGGACGGTCCCGTCGTTCCGAGTTCGGATCAATCGGCGCCCGTGGCGGCTGTGATGATTGTGGATAACGGACCCAGTCTGGCGTACCGCGCTAATAACGCACTGCGCCTTGAGACGGCGCGTGAGGCTGCGATTTGGATTCTCGATAAGTTGCCGCTCGATAGCCGCGTAGGCGTTCTTGCGGGCGTTCCCGTGGCCTCACTGTCGCTTGATCCGGCCACCGCCAAAGCGCAAGTCAAACAGATCGAACAACGCGGGTCACATATCGACTTAGCCGGTCGTATACGAACGGCCATCGATCTGGTGCTGGCGACTGACTTGCAGCGCAAGGAGGTCTACGTCATCACCGACTTGGTCAGCAGCTCGTGGTCGGGGGCTACCGATGACTTGCAAAAACTGCTCAAAGAATATTCGGAAGATGTGTTGATTCAGATCATCGACGTCGGTGACGTGGACACTGCCAACTGGCGACTTGGTGATGCGAAGCCTGACTTTCAGACGATTCCTGAAAACGGAGAGATTACGATCGAAGTTGCCGTTGAACGGCCCGCAACGGCAAGCAATAAGTCTGCCACGATTGAACTGATTCAAGAAGACATCGATCCTAAGCTACCTGTGATTAGCAACGGCATCCTGAAAACGCCTGCAACTCGAGTCGTTGATCGGCAAGTCGTAGACCTTGCGTCGGATCGGATCGCCAACGTCAAGTTAACTGCAAAAGAGTTGAAAGCCGGTTGCCATAATTTTACGGTGCGGCTCGATCAGCGCGATCCGCTGCAATTGGATAACGAACGCTACGTAACGGTCTTGGCCAATGAGCAACGCCCCGCATTGGTCGTGGCCGACGATGATGACATCGCGCTGAACATCCAATTAACCATCGACCACAGCGCAGTTAATTCGTCTCAAAGCGTTCCGCTCTCCGAAACCGTTCGCTATTCGCAACTTGGCCG
>JBJXGP010000072.1:0-8500 GCA_046160425.1 Planctomycetaceae bacterium | reverse complement strand
CGACGGATATGAAATCTTGTCCAGAGATGGGGACTTTTGATACCCGAATCCGTCATTTTTCACAAGAGGGAATCTGAAGCCCGCTTCAGACCGGAACGAGGACAGATCCGGTAGGGCGGTCATCAATCGAGTTCGTCGAAATGAATTGTTCGGCTGACTCATTGCCTAACTGTTCAAACCTGCTAAAAATAATGTATGCTTCATTCAAACGCGTAAATTGCCCGATGAAACATTTCAGTCAAGTGAGTCAGTTCTGAATCGTATGAAGTTTTCTCATAACATTGCACTTCCACTGGAGTTAATCTATGGCAGTGACAGTTGGACAACGGTCAGAGAAAGCCGCCGTCGAAAAGAACCGAGCCATCCCGCCTTCCTCAACGGAACGTCAGGATCAGCGTCTCCCCAACATCACGCCCGAATCATTGGCTCAATCGTCGGGATGGGTGGCCCGACGATTCAACCGGCTCATGGGCAAGTTGGGGAATCCACCCGTCTCGCTCATCTCATGGAAAGGTGAGTCGCTCTACGACGCAGGTCCGAAAGCCGTCGGCAAGGTCCGCTTTCTCGAGCGATCTTCGCTCTGGCCTTTGCTGATCAATCCGCAGCTTCATTTCGCGGAAGGTTACTGCGACGGCAAGATCGTCGTTGAAGGGGACTTGAAGCAGATCCTGCTCGCCCTTTTTCAGTCCGCACCGAATGGCCATGCGACAAGAACTCGAAGCTGGTTTTCGTGGCTCACCGATCGCCGACGAAATACGCTCAAACGCTCGCAAGATAACATCCATCATCATTACGATCTGGGCAACGACTTCTATCGATTGTGGCTCGATCAGCAATTGCTCTACACCTGCGCCTATTTTCCGGATCCTTCGGTAAGTCTCGAAGAGGCGCAGATTGCAAAAATGAATCGCGTCTGCCGCAAACTCTGGCTCAAGCCGGGCGAACACGTTGTGGAAGCGGGCTGCGGTTGGGGCGCGCTCGCCCTGCACATGGCGCAGCATTTCGGAGTCAAAGTGACGGCGTACAACATCTCCAAAGAGCAGATCCACTGGGCTAGAGAACGCGTCCGAGAAGAGCGTCTCGATCATCTCGTCACCTACATACAGGACGATTGGCGAAATATTTCGGGGTCGTGCGATGCGTTCGTCTCCGTCGGCATGCTCGAACATGTCGGCAAGGAGAATTACATCGAACTCGGCAGAGTCATCGAGCGCTGCCTTTCTCCCCACGGACGAGGGCTGATCCATTCGATCGGCCGCAATCGACCGGCGCCGCTCGATACCTGGACCGAACGTTATATTTTTCCGGGAGCGTATACTCCCGCGATCAGCGAGATGACCGATATCCTCGAAAACAGCCCGTTTTCGCTGCTCGACGTCGAGAACCTCCGCCGACATTACACGCTGACTCTCGACCACTGGCTGCGGCGTTTCGAGCAAAACGCCGAAAAAATTCGAACGATGTTCGACGAACGTTTTGTCAGAATGTGGCGGATGTATCTGGCGGCATCATCGGCCACGTTTGAGGCGGGAAATCTGCAACTGTTCCAGTTGGTATTCGCCCCCGGTCGAAGCAATCACATACCCTGGACTCGCGACGGTCTGCTAACAATCGACTCCGACGAAACGAATGCGGGGCGAGATCCCTTGTTCGTTCCCTCACCGATTCCCTCGGGAGAATAGGTATGCCGACCTACGATGCCGTCATTATCGGAGGCGGCCCCGCCGGTTCGACCTGTGCCGCACATCTCAACGCGGCGGGCTTGAACGTGCTGTTGATCGATCAGCGCCAGTTCCCGCGCGATAAGACGTGCGCAGGATGGATCACCCCGCAGATCGTCGAGACATTGAAACTCGACATTGAGGAATACTCGCAACACGCTGTCTGCCAGCCGATCACGTCGTTTCGAACCGGAATGATCGGCGGTCAGCCGGTTGAAACGAAATACTACCAGGTTGTCAGCTATGGAATTCGGCGCTGCGAATTCGATCATTACCTGCTGAAGCGCTCGGGCGTCCCGGTGCAGTTGGGCCAGCCGGTCAAATCGCTCGCATGGAATGCCCCCGAGTGGGATATCAACGGGGAAATTCGCACACCCATGCTGGTCGGAGCGGGAGGACATTTTTGCCCCGTCGCCCGCAAAATCGGCTCGAAAAGCGAAGAAACTGCGACCGTCGTCGCCGCTCAGGAAATCGAATTCGAAATGTCCGACGACAATGCCAGGCGGTGCGATGTCCTGCCGCATCAGCCGGAATTCTACTTCTGCACCGACCTCGCGGGATACGGCTGGTGTTTTCGAAAAGGGAATTTCTTGAACATCGGTCTGGGGCGGACCAACTCAGATCACGTCTCGCATCACGTCGATGAGTTCAAGGAGTTTCTGCGAACCACTCGCCGTTATGAAGGAACATATCCCGGAAAATTTCACGGTCATGCCTACCGTTTGTACGAACACCACGTTCCGAAACTGTTCGATGATGGGGTGCTGCTGATAGGGGATGCCGCCGGGCTGGCCTATCCCCAAAGCGGAGAAGGGATCAGACCCGCCGTCGAATCGGCCGTGTTGGCCGCCGAAACGATCATCGCTTCACAAGGCGATTATCGAAAAGAACGGCTTGCCCCCTATCGCGATCGACTGGTGGACCGACTGGGAACGCCTCGGTGGACGGACTCGAACCGTTGGCTCCCGCAAAGCTGGCTGCGGGGAATCGCGGGGAAATTACTTTCGACGCAGTGGTTCACGCGTCAGGTTGTGCTCGATCGCTGGTTTCTCCATCGCCGCACAAATCCGCTACCGGGAGGAAATCAAAGCGAACCCCTGCCACCACTTTTGAGTCCTGCTGAAAGCGGAAGCTCCCCCCTTCCGATCGGTTGATCGCAGGCGACCGGCTTTTTCGCGATTGAAATCGTCAAGCGAAAAACTTCCACCACGGTATTTGTCGCATCCCCGACAACAACTCCTTACAATGTTCGCAGGGGCCGTAGCTCAATCGGTTAGAGCAGCAGACTCATAATCTGTTGGTTCTCGGTTCAAGTCCGAGCGGCCCCATTGTTTTGGGACTCATGCGGGTAATACATGCGATTCCTCTCGATCTGCCCCCGAATTCGCAAGCAGGGAGAGCGGCTTGTCATTTCGACGTCGATTTTTGTGTGGCTGCTGTTTCTCGGTTCCCTGTACCGCATTGTGCTCGTCGATCCGTCGGGGCAATGGATCGCCGTCAATTCGCGATATCTGTGGTTCATTCGTCGACGGCGGAAAATTCCATTTACCAGCATCCTCGCCATCACTTACGGTTACGAAGACGTCTCAGCGGATTCTTGGTTCTCCAGCACATACAATACGTATGACTGGTTCAAGGTGGGCTTGCGGTTGAACGATGAGTCGGAAGTTCATCTCTTCAACTTCGTGGGAGAAGGTTCGTTCGTCAATGAAAGCGTATTGCCCGACTGGTTCTTCTGGGCCGACTATACCTTCGACATCACCGGTGCGCAGGAATCGGAATCCCGCCTGCTGGTTGATCTCCTCGCGCAGATGATTAACGTGAAGGTCATTCCTCCGAAATGAGATAGCCGGACATTCCCGTTTGCTCTGGTTTTGTCAGGGGAGAATCCGCATAATTAGTGTGCGCGAAACGTGTCGCAGTCCCTCATAAAAAACGAATTCCCACAGGCCGTCGTCCATTGGCCATCCCCGAAAGCCCATCCCGATGATGCGAAAATCGTCTCTGTTATCCGCGACACGCATCATCGTCGTCCTGGTGTCGTCTCGTCGGTCGATAATCAGTCACGTGGCCTTCAAGTCGATTGTCGCTTCACTTGCCGGTTGCATCTTCATGATGTCTCTCGGAGGTTGCCCACTTTTCGCCGACGAAAAACCACTATTCGAAGATCGCGTGCAGGCGATCTTCGCTGCGAAATGTGCGGCGTGTCATGGGGCCGATCGGGCCCGCCGCAAGGCGGAACTCGATTTGCGAAGTGTCGGTGCCATCCTGCGAGGCGGTGAATCGGGACCGGCGATGACCGTCGATCAACCTGAAAAGAGTCTGCTCTGGCAGAAAATCGCCGACGGTGAAATGCCGCCGGAGGGGAGCGAGCCGTTATCCGATGATGAGAAGCAGATCATCAAAACGTGGCTGGATGCGGGAGCCAACTCGCGCGATCCAAAAGTCGCCCCCAGCGATCTCACTGAGAAGGAAAAAAACTTCTGGTCGTTTCGCGCGTTGCAGCATCCTGAGCCTCCGGCCATAACAAGTACCGATGGCGACATCACGACGCTCGACCGGTTCCTGCTGTCTCGATTAGAACGCCAGGGACTTTCGTTCGCTCCCAAAGCCGACCGTCGCACGTTGATACGACGGTTGTCTCTCGATCTGCTCGGCTTGCCTCCCACGCCGGAAGAGATTGAAAAGTTTGTCAACGATACGTCTCCCACCGCATACGAAGAACTCGTCGAGCGGTTGCTCGCCTCGCCGCATTACGGAGAACGCTGGGGACGGCTGTGGCTCGACGTCGTCGGCTTTTCGGAGAGCAACGGCTACATCCGCCATGATTCCCCCCGTCCGCTCGCGTATCGGTATCGCGATTACGTGATCCGCAGCCTGAACGACGACAAGCCCTACGATCAGTTCTGGATCGAACAGCTTGCCGGCGATGAACTCGTAAACTATCCCGCGGCACAGGAATTATCGGCGGAAGATCTCGACCGCTTGACGGCCACGCATTATCTGCGAAATGCCCCCGACGGGACCGACAACACCGAAGGAAATGAGATCACCCGCGTGATGGAACGATACGCCGTCCTCGAATCGCACTTGCAAATCACGATGTCGGCGATGTTCGGGCTGACGATCGATTGTGCCCGCTGTCACAGCCATAAATTCGATCCAATCCCGCAGCGCGACTATTACGGACTGCAGGCGATATTCTATCCGGCATTCAACGTCAAGGAATGGGTGCAGCCGAAAGACCGCTGGATTTATGCCGTCGGTCAGACTGCCGCCGCCGCATGGCGCGAATCGAACGCCCAGGCCGACGCGCAGATCGCAGCGGTGAAGCAGGAGTATCAAGCGTGGTTGACGGCCAATCGCCCGAAGGGAGCGATTGCCTTCAGCGACGATTTCGCATCCAGCGATGGGAAGACGGCTTGGGATCACACTGCTCCCGGAGATAATACGACTGCGGGAACTCCTCCTGTTTCGTTCAATTCCGAAACCGCTCCCGGCGCACAATTTCGCGACGGCAAACTGACGTTGCTTGCCGCGGCACCGAGTCAGAGCACCTGGCTCGTCACGCGACAATCGTTCGACTGGACCCCCGAGCAAATCGGCGGCTGGATTCAGGTGACGTTCGATCTGGTCGACGGCCGCGCTCCGGATGGAACGACGGCGGACCGCATCGGGTATTACATTGCCGCGCACGATTACGACGATAGTTCCGACCGGCTTCCCGGCGACAATAATTTCGATGTCCCCAAGGGAAACATTCTGCTCGACGGCAACCCGGCGGGAGGGGCGAATATCTATCTCGATTATCCCGGTGGAGACCAGCAAGGGACCGGCGCACTCGGCTCGGCGATCTATCAATCGGGTCACAATTACGGCGTCCGCGTGACGCGCACCGCAGACGATGAGTTCCTGCTGCAACATCTTTACGACGGCAGTCTCGAAGAGAAGTCGATGACCATTCCCGCAATCCGGCTTCCCGATGGCGGTTTCGGCTTCGAACTCTGCTGCGCGCGTAGCTTCACCGTCGATAATGTCGTCATCGAATCTTCGCATAACGCCTCGGAGGTTCAGCAGAACGACGACGAACAGAAACGCTTCGCCGAGGAGTTGACGAAACGCACGGCTGCCATGACCGAGTCGATTGCCGCCGTGGATCGCTCGAGGCTTCCCGAACCGGACAAGCTGGCGTGGGTGACTGATCTGACGCCGACTCCGCCGCCGGTGCCATTGCTGACGCGGGGCGAATACTTTCAGCACGGCCCGAATGTCGAACCGGGACCGCTGTCGATGCTCACCGACTTAGATCATCCGATGCAGATCGAACTGCCGACCTCGGGTTCGCCGACAACCGGACGCCGGCTTGCCTTTGCCAAATGGGTCACGCGTCCTGATTCGCGATCGTCGGCGTTACTGGCCCGCGTGCATGCCGATCGCATCTGGCGTGGACACTTCGGCAAAGGACTCGTCCCGACTCCCGAAAACTTCGGCATCAGCGGCGTGCCTCCGAACGATCCAGAATTGCTCGAGTGGCTCGCGGCGGAATTTGTTGCTGGCGGATGGAAACAGAAACACCTCCATCGATTGATTCTGCTCTCCCGCACATACCGACAGGCGAGCCAAATCGATGAAACGGCTCCCATTCCGCCCCTTGCCGAGTACCATCGGTTTCCAACGCATCGCCTGGATGCCGAATCGGTCCGCGACAGCATGTTGGCGGTGTCGGGATTACTCAACCCGAAGATGGGCGGGCCATCGATCGAGTTCATCGATAACGGCAATCGACAGATCGTTTTATCCCCACCCAGCGGTGCGGTGGATGAGAAACAGGAAGTCGATCGCCGCAGTATTTACATCCGCCATCGCCGAACGCAGCCGATGTCGTTTCTGGAAGCATTCGATCTTGCCGTCCCGGAGCCGAATTGTCTGGCGC
This sequence comes from Planctomycetaceae bacterium, assembly GCA_046160425.1. Classification (GTDB taxonomy): domain Bacteria; phylum Planctomycetota; class Planctomycetia; order Planctomycetales; family Planctomycetaceae; genus JAQCEJ01. Next base: position 1,846 of record JBJXGP010000072.1, on the reverse strand, counting down.
GATCGTCGACGACCGTCGTCTCGCAATCGCTTGCTTTGCTGAACAGCGAGTTCTCGGTCCGGATGGGGCAGGCGTTCGCAGTTCGCCTGACGCGCGAAGCGGGTGCGGAACTTTCCGATCGAGTTCGCCTCGCCTTTCAATTGACGTTTGCCCGAAAGCCTTCGGCCACCGAACTCGAACGCAGTCTGAAGTTTCTCGAATCGCAGACCGCGCTCCGGCAGCGGGAATCGACCGAAAAAGTGCAGTCTGAGCAGTTGGCGTTATCCGATTTCTGCCGCATGTTGCTGGCGAGTAACGAATTCTTGTACGTACCGTAAGCTGTCGAAAGGCACGAACCGATGCACGACCAATGGGATCTCACCCGGCGCATGCTGCTCAATCGGGCGGCTCTTAGTTGCGGCTGGTTATCGATGGCCGAGATGATCTGCGGACAATCGGTGAGCGGCGACGACGAATCAGCACCGGGGCGTGACGTTAAAGTTCGCTCGCCGCATTTTGAAGCTCCTGCGAAACGGATGATCCTGCTGTTTCAGCACGGCGGTCCGAGTCAGGTTGATCTCTTCGATCCCAAGCCGGCGCTGGCAGAATACGAAGGCAAACCGATGCCCGGCGGAGTCGAGGCGTTTTTCGATCAACAGGACAGCAGCTTGTGCATGCCCAGTCCGTTCAAGTTTTCGCAGCACGGCGAATCGGGGCTGGTCTTCAGCGAACTGCTGCCGAACATGGCCCGATGTGCCGACGATTTCTGCATGATCCGCTCGCTCAATACTCTCGTGAACGATCACGAAGGAGCGCTGCGGCATTTTCAATCGGGGAAGCCGCGAGCCGGCCGGCCGACGATCGGTTCGTGGCTGACGTTTGCCCTCGGATCGCCGAATCAGAAATTGCCTCCTTACGTGGTGCTGTCCGATCCCAATTACGATCAAGTCGACGGCATTCGCAACTGGACGTCGGGATTTCTCCCGGCGATTTATCAAGGGACTCCCCTCAGAACGAACGGTCCCGCTCTGTTCGATCTCGATCTCCCCAGCGGCGTCACCGCCGACATGCAGCGAAATCAGTTGTCATTTCTTGCCGATCTGAACCGCGAACACAAACGGCGATTTTCGCAATTGAACGAACTCGATGCCCGCATCGCCGCCAACACCCTTGCCGGAGATATCCGCGATGAAGTGATATCCGCGATGGATCTCGCGCAGGAAACTCCTCAGACGCAGTCGCTGTATGGCATGGACAACGAAGCGACTGGCACCTACAGCCGGCGCTGCCTGATGGCTCGCCGCTTGATCGAACGGGGCGTCCGCTACGTTGCCATTTTCAACGACAACATCAACGGCGATCCGTGGGATACGCATTCCGAACACAATCAGCGGATCCAGAAAATCGCCGCCAACGCCGACCAGCCGTGTGCCGCGTTGATTCAGGACCTCAAACATCGCGGAATGCTGCACGACACGGTCGTGATGTGGATCGGTGAATTCGGTCGATTGCCGGTCGCTCAAGGAAAGAACGGCCGCGATCACAACCGTCACGCCTTTACCGCGCTGATCGCCGGTGGAGGCTTCAAGGGAGGAACGGTGTACGGCACGACCGACGAATTCGGCTATAAAATCGCCGAAAACCCGGTCTCGATCGGCCAACTGCATGCCACTCTGCTTGGACAATTCGGCCTGGATCACACACGGCTGTCGTACCCGTTTCAGGGGCGCGATGAGAGTCTCACCAATGCCGACATCCAAGCCGTCGAACCGATTCCCGCACTCGTTGGGTGAGCCACATTTCAATCGTCTTATCATGGAGAGCACAAACATGCCGAATCATAGATTTCGCTCACTGAAATTGAGTT
>JBJXGP010000071.1:0-3258 GCA_046160425.1 Planctomycetaceae bacterium | reverse complement strand
CGGTCCTCCGGCGGGGGAGGCGGCGGACAGGGGCAAAAACAAGGCAAGAGCAAGACGCCGGCCCTCGATAGCTTCGGCCGCGACCTGACCGAATTGGCTCGGCAAGGGAAGCTCGATCCGGTCATCGGTCGCGAGAACGAAATCGAACGCGTGATTCAGATCCTCAGCCGACGACAGAAGAACAACCCCGTGCTGCTCGGCGAAGCGGGCGTCGGCAAGACCGCCATCGTCGAGGGCTTTGCCCAGATGGTCGTCGATAACAACGTCCCGGAACTGCTGCGTGATCGCCGTATCGTGGTGCTCGACCTGGCCATGATGGTCGCCGGCACCAAGTATCGCGGACAGTTTGAAGAACGCATCAAGGCGGTGATGAACGAAGTCCGCCGCGCCAAGAACACGATCCTGTTCATCGACGAATTGCATACACTCGTCGGTGCCGGTGGAGCCGAAGGGGCCATCGATGCCTCGAACGTGCTCAAACCCGCGCTCAGCCGCGGCGAACTGCAGTGCATCGGCGCCACGACGCTCGACGAATACCGCAAGTACATCGAGAAGGACGGCGCTCTCGAACGCCGCTTCCAGACGGTGATGGTCGAGCCCCCCAGCGCCGAAGAAACGGTTTCGATTCTCAAGGGACTGCGGGACCGATACGAACAGCACCACCGGGTGCAGATTACCGACGATGCGCTCGCCAAGGCAGTCGAACTCTCCAACCGTTATATCACGGGACGCTGCCTGCCCGATAAGGCGATCGACGTCATCGACGAAGCGGGTGCCCGCATCCGCCTCAAATCGATGGTCCGTCCCCCCGATCTGAAAGAACTCGACGACGAGATCGAACGCCTGAATCAGGCCAAGGAAGAAGCGGTCGCCAATCAGGATTTCGAGAAGGCGGCGAGCCTTCGCGATCAGGCCGACAAGCTCAAGAAAAAGAAGGAATCGCTGACCCGCGAATGGCGCGACAAGGCCCGCGAAACCGACGGTATCGTCGATGCCGAAGTGATCGCCGAAGTGGTCGCCAAGATGACCGGCATTCCGCTCACGCGGCTGTCGAGCGAAGATACAGTCCGATTGCTGCACATGGAGCAGGAACTGCACAAGCGCGTCATCAGCCAGGATGAGGCGATCAAGCAGGTTTGTAAAGCCGTTCGCCGCAGCCGCAGCGGATTGAAAGATCCCAAGCGACCCACCGGCGTGTTCCTGTTTGCCGGCCCGACCGGCGTCGGTAAAACGCTGCTCGCCAAAACGCTCGCGGAATTCATGTTCGGCGATGAGGATGCCCTCATTCAGATCGACATGAGCGAATACATGGAGAAGCACAACGTCAGCCGTCTGATCGGCGCTCCTCCGGGATACGTCGGTTACGAAGAAGGGGGCCAGCTCACCGAAAAGATTCGTCGGCGTCCTTATGCCGTCGTGCTGCTCGACGAAATTGAAAAGGCGCATCCCGACGTTTTCAACATGCTTTTGCAGATCATGGAAGAAGGACACCTCACCGACAGTTTCGGCCGCAAGGTTGACTTCAAGAACGTCGTGCTCATCATGACGACGAACTCCGGTGCCGAGGTCATTCACCAAGGAAACGTCTTCGGTTTCAGCAAGCAGGATGCCGATTCCAGCTACACCGGCATGAAGGAACGCTTGATGCACGCCATCGAACGCGAATTCAAGCCCGAGTTCCTGGGTCGACTCGATGAAGTCGTCGTCTTCCGTTCACTGACGCGCATCGACCTGAAGCAGATCATCGACATCGAACTTGCGAAGGTTCGCGAGCGATTGGGCGAACGAGGACTGAAACTCGAACTCACCGACGAAGCGAAAGAGTTCATCATCAGCAAGGGAAGCGATCTCGATTACGGCGCCCGGCCGCTGCGACGCTCGGTCGAGAACTACATCGAAGACCCGCTCTCCGAAGAAATCCTTCGCGGAGCCTTCGAAGGACAGAATCTCATCACCGTCGGCGTCAAGGAAGTCGGCAGCGAAAAACGTCTCGACTTCGTCGGCACGTTCAGCGAAGCCGAACCCGAACTCGCCGGAGTCGGTTCCGGCAGCACACCGACCGAAGGGGTCGAGAACTCCGGTAACGGATGATTAGGTTCGATCGATAACTGATTAACAAAAGCGGCACAGGAATAACAACCCGTGTCGCTTTTGTTTCGTCTTTGATTTTGTTCCCCACTGGGAGAGAGTTTCCGATCCCGCATAGAGCAAGTGTTTCCGATGCCGCAGAGAGGAAGAATGTCCGATCCCGAAGTGAGCGAGTGTTTCTGATTCTACAGAGATCGAGAGTTCCGATCCCGCAGGGATCGGAGCCATTAGCCGGTCGGTTGAGCGCAGCGAAACCACCGGTATGCGATCGCCTGTCGAATCGACCCCGGAGGGGTCGCAGCCCTGCATCGTTAGACATCAACTGCGGCCGTCAATCGAGATACTGCGGATCATAATCGATACCCGCTTTTCGCAACATCGCCACGAGTTCGTCCTTGAACGAACGGCTGCGATGATGGACGAACCGATCAGCGGGGAGGATATGTATGTCGATTCCCATAGAGGTCACTCTTCACCATAGGGAGAGAAATGGAGCGACGGCTCTTTGCCAGCGGCGGTGACAGCATGCATGAATAGTAAGCGGTTTTCAAGGCCCTTGCACTGTTTCTCGAAGTCAAACTTTGGCCCGCAATAGACCCCCGCCCAGCACAGAACGGCATTTGGAGCTAACTCATACTTCTTCTCCAACTCTTTCTCCACCCCGAGATACCGTTTGTTGGAGAGCGATACCTCAGAACTTGAACTGAACCATTCGAGCGTCTCCAAGTCCTTCTTCACATGCTTGTTCAAGTCGTTCTTGTCAACCAGTGGGAAACGAGGCATGTACTTCAACTCAATCACGCCGATGATGTTGCAACTATCACAGACAATGATGTCTGGTTTGAGTTTTTTTTACCATTAAAGCTAGGCTCAATAAAGATGCGCCAATCGTGCTTGATGAACTGAGCGTGAAGTTGGTGGCAGAAGTGAAACTGCAAATCACGTTCGGAGTTGATGAGCTGATTCGGGTAGACCTTCTGAATCGTGGATTCCCATGTATTCGTTATGTATTTTATTAGTCCGTTTGTCTTCACGATTGGTGATCTCTAAAAAGAGTTTTGAAGCATCAATCAATCTCATGTACGCGGCTAAATTGTAGCCTCTCGCCTGCCGCTCGAATCGATGCAACTTCAGGAATACACCGCCCATGCATGATTGTCAATTGGATTC
>JBJXGP010000070.1:0-5231 GCA_046160425.1 Planctomycetaceae bacterium | reverse complement strand
CGCAGCCGGAGGACAAAGTTGTCGATCGACCGCGTGCTGATTTCGGACGAATCCTTCCAGACGTTCTCGAGTAACTCGCTGCGCGAGAGAACTCGCCCTTCGTTCTCGATCAAGTAACGCAGCAGTTTCATTTCCATCGTCGTCAGGCCGTGAACTTTATCTCTGACATTGAGCTGGTAGGCGTCGAAGTCGACCTCGACGTCACCGAAGCTGAATTTTCCCGGACTGCGCTTCTCGATACTCCGCACCATACCGCCTGCATCGGCGGCAATCGTGGGCTGAAAGGCACGCTTGCGCAACAGGTTGCGGACGCGCGACAATAACTCCGGCAGCGCGAACGGTTTGGTGAGATATTGGTCGGTCCCCAGATCGAACGCATGCGTACGGTCTTCGCTCAAACGTTTCGCACTGAGAATCAGCACGGGAACCAGCGAGTCGATCTCGCGAACCGCGGTGAGGATCTCGAAGCCGCTCATGCCGGGGAGCATCAAATCCAATATGATGAGATCGATTTCACCGCGTGGGTCGTTGAAATACGCCAAAGCCGTCGGCCCGTCGCCGGCGACGATGACGTCGTACCCTTCCTGTTCGAAGTTGAATTGCAGCCCTTTGGCTAAGGCCTCTTCGTCTTCGACGATCAATATTCGATTGATGCGTTGGCTGGAATTCATGAATGATCGGATTCAAGGTGATTAGAAGTTTGCTCTTTTGGACATAAACATGGTTAAATCGTACTTCAGAAGTAGTCGCATTGGGGCAGAAAAAAATTAATCTCACACAAAGACACGAAGGCACGAAGTAAAAAAACGAGTTTCTCACTCTGCTTCACAAGTGGATGTACAATTTGCCCTGCTCTTCTTTGTGTCTTCGTGTCTTTGTGTGAGAATATTCCAAAGTCGTGCGCTAGAAGCAGGGGGAAATTGACGTTGCAAATCGGTCGGCAAACATTGACTCAAGTGTCGACGGGTTTGGGGTCTCCTGGGAGTTCAACTTCGAAAATCGTTCCCGAGCGGTCGATCCGGCTTTGCACGGTAATTTTCCCCGACAGCATGTGGACCAGCGTGCGGGCGATGTACAGCCCCAGGCCCGTCCCTTTTTTCTTCCGTTCGAGTTCGCTGCCGCGGCGATAAAAGATCTGGAAGATTTTCTTGTGGTCGTCGTGGGGGATCCCTTCGCCGTTGTCCATGATGCGGGTGACGACTTTCCCTTCGGCGGTATTGCGGACCTGCACGTCGACGCGCGGGTCGGCATTGCCGTATTTGACCGCGTTATCGAGGATGTTGCCGAAAATCATTTCCATGACGATCCGCCGCGCACGGACGGTCGTCGGCTGGATGTCGAACGAAAACGCCTCGGCGAGATCCTGCTTGTGATGCGCGCAGGCCGTCGCCGCACATTGCCGGAGGAGTTGATCCATCGAGATCTCTTCGGGGTCGGTCATATGTCCCACGGCGTCGAGCCGACCGACTTCGAGCAGTTGATTGATGAGATGATCGAGCCGGGTGAGTTCGGTATCCATGACCTGGTAGAACTCGATGCGCTGCTTCTCATCGAGCGTGCGGAGCTGAAGCGTCTCGAGATACAACCTGAGCGACGAAATCGGCGTCTTCAATTCGTGGGTCACGCTGTCGATGAAATTCGCCTGCCGTTGATTGAGCCTTACTTCCTTGACGGTCAGCACGAGATAAAACGCCAGCCCCACGAGAATCAGCACGAATACGACCGTGCCGACGGTGAGGATGCTCCACAAACTCTGCTGTGCGAGCAGCAGAATCCAGACAACCATCAGCGCGATGTTGAGCGACATCAGCACGGCGCTGAGCGTGATCGGCCAGTGAAACGGCCGCCGCTTGCGGAGGTGGCCGCGGAGCGCTGGGGATCCGCTCATGATCGTGCGCCTTCATGTGCGAATTTCGGCGTCCGGTGGATTGTGAAGCGGTTTGTCGTCATCGAGTGAAATCAGTTTCGAGTCCGTGGTGATCGAGCGATTCAGTTCCCGCAAGTCGATCGACGGGGTGCGCGGGGTCGTTCGAATGGGGGACACTATTATCACCATCATATCAACCCGTCAGCGGGATTTCACTTTTTCGGCTTCGGTTTTGTGGTGGTACCGCTCTTGGGCGGTTTCGTGCCGGGATTGGTGAGATCGACGACTTCTTCCCCTTTGATCCATTGGTTGTAGACGATGCTTTCACGATAGCGAAGATACCCCGGCCCCGGTTCGACCAGCGTTGTTATGGCCCCCGCGCGGCTGAAACGCGACGAGAGATTCGACTGATCCGTCGGCTCCCAGTCCTGCGAGGAAGCCGAGTGGCTGAAGGCGTTCATCTGTCGCGGAGCCACGAATGCGAATGCCCCTTCGGTCGCGGCGACGTCCTTCTTGGACCAGAACTCGTTCCAGGTTTTGGCATCCTTGACGCTCGGCTCGCGCCCTTTGCCGGCACCGAGCCAGTTCGAAACGTAATATCGGTTTCGCTCCCCGACCCACGACCGCCCTTCTTTCTTTCCTTGAGCCGCCAGGAACGATGCCGCCAGCCAATCGCTTTGGTACAGGCAGCGATAACTTTGCACGTCGACCTGTGCCAATGGTTCGGAAACGCGAAATGCGTTCGCGCATTGCACCGTGGTATCGACCAGCATCAACGAGAGCTTGGGTGTCGGTTTTGGCGTCCCGCGCATGATGTCGATCCCGTTGGGGCTGAACAGAATGCAGTTGTCGAGAGTGATCTTCTGCTCTCCCGCAGCGGCAATTTCGATGGCCGCTCTGCCCCCTACAAACAGAGAATTTCGCACGAAGATGTTTCCCGGTTGTTTGAATACCAGGGCGGCCATCCCGCGCTTATTGGCTTCGGAGATCGAACAGTTGAGCATGCGGAGGCTTCCACCGTCGATCGTGATTGCGGCCCACGAGACCTCTTTGCCGACGGGGGGGGGATCCATCTCCAGCCGCAGTCCTTCCAGCGTCAGTTCGCCGCTCTTCACGAGAAACATGTGCCGCGCATCGGCGTCGCGTTCGGGACGGGAACGATTACCGCTTTTGTTTCTGCCGATGGCATAATTGAGCACGGGCAAATATCCGTTCCCGGCCATGATTGTCACGTCTTTTTCGATCGGAATATGCGGGACTTCGATCGGTCCGTCGGAATTGATGCGGATGATATCGCCGCTGGCCGCTCCCGCGACGGCATCCGCGAGCGTATCGAAGGTCGGTTTCTCGGTTCGATTGATAATTTGGAACCGCTTGTCGGGTTCTCCTTCAAGGAGGCGGGAAATGTCGCTTCCCAGATTGGCCTTGCGCAAGAATAAAACGGCGAACGCGGTATCGGCGAGATTCCCTTTGCCGTCGGGCCATGAGCCGTCCGGCTGTTGTGTGGCCAGCAGCGCGGCGGCCCCTTTCTTGAACCAGTCTTCGCCGCCGATCTGTTCCAGACCGAGCAGAACGCCGATGCGCTCGACCGACCACAAGAAGTAACGCGCCGAACCGGGGCCGATTCCTCTTGCGAATTCTCCGGCCTTTTCGAGTCCCTTGGCGAAGATCGGGTCGGAGAGCAGCGTCGTCGATTCCGCCCCTAAATCGCGAACTTCAGGAGTCTCCGGTTTATCGGTCGATTCCGGTTTGTCAGGCGCCGCCGCCTGTGCATCATCGGATTTGGCATCGTCCTTTGCGGCGGCGTTGTTGTCGGTCGCCTCGCGTTTGATCTTGCGTAACTTGTTGGCCCGCGCGACCGTCAGACTGAACAACCCCGCAAACGTCATCGAGTTGCCGGCCCCCTGATCGTCGGCGAGGCTGTAATTCCAGCCTCCATCGGCGAGTTGATATTGCACGAACCTCCGCGCGACATGATTCAGCGGGATGTCGATATCGATCCGCGAGCGCGAGGCGGTCCACAAGCCGAGTACGGCGAACTGCGTATTGCTGTTGTCGCCGGTTCCATCCGCCGGCTCGGGCAAGTCCGCTGGATTCGACAGCACCACCGCCGAAACTTTCGGACACGAATACGACCAACCTCCCGTCTTGGTCTGCCCGGCGATCAGTCTCGCCGCGAGGGTTCGAATGTGTGCCCGGTCTTGCCGATCGCCGATGCGGGAGAGGAGCAGGATGGCGAGCGAAAGATCGTAAGTCGACGTCAATTCTTCGATGTTCTTGCGGACGAACGCCTGTCCGCGCTCGATGAGAGGGTCGTTAATGGGCACGCCGTTTTCAAGGAGGGCCATCGTACAGAGCGCCGTGATCCCGACGTCGTGTCCTTCGTAGACCCAGTTTCCCTCTTTTTTTTGCTTCGACTTGATGTAGTCCAGCCCCTTTAACCGGGCCGCATTGATCTCTTCTTCGGTCTGCGCGTGGAGAGATGAGGCTATGAACAAATTCAAAATCAACAGCGCCAAAATCGTGCATAAACACTTGAGATACATTCGCTGCATGATGTTTTTCCTCATGACCCGTCACCAACTGAGTGTAACGCGACTTGAAATGAAGTGTACTCTCTGATGTTCCAACGCTCAACACCGATTCGATTATGGACCCATAACTCCACCCGCCCGGATGCATGGACTGAGAGGATTTGTTATGATACATGGCGGTCGACCACCATGTATCGGCCGAACACCAAACATCAAGTGTACTATTGCGTCGCATAGGTAATACCGTGTCAATCCGCTGGTTTCAACGGCATTCAAACCCGCGTAATTCTTCCCTCGACTGCCGCGTCGCAATCGTTGCTGTCGGTTTCGGCGCATTACTGGGGGTGGCCATTCCGTCGGCACTCGCTCAAGAGGAAGCCTCGCTCAACGAACAACCACCGATGGCGACCGCCGAGCAGGTCTCGTTTTTTGAAAAGCAGATTCGTCCGTTACTCGCCGAGAAATGCTGGTCGTGCCACGGCGAGAAGAAACAGGAGTCGGGCCTGCGGCTCGATTCCCACAAATCGATCCTGAAGGGGGGAGACTCCGGCCCTGTCGTCGTGTCGGGAAAGCCTGCTGAGAGTCCTCTCATCGAAGCGGTGCAGAAGTCGGGTCGCTTGCAGATGCCTCCGGACGAAATGCTCACGGAACGGCAGATCGCTTCCCTCGCCTCGTGGATCAAGCAAGGGCTTCCGTGGCCGGCCGATTCCACGGCCGATGAGAAATCCGATCTGGCTGTGAAATCGCATTGGGCATTTCAGCCGCTTGTTCCCGTTGCGATTCCGACGTTCGACTCTGCTGTCGCGGCTCAGGTCTCCATGCCGGTCGAC
>JBJXGP010000069.1:0-37730 GCA_046160425.1 Planctomycetaceae bacterium | reverse complement strand
CCCGTTCGATCGGACCGGCGACGAGTTGCGGAAAGAACGCCACGTACAGCGAGAAGTCGATCACCGATCGCGAGGCTTTCAGATCGCGGCGGTACACGTCGATCGTGTAACTCATCGATTGAAACGTGTAGAACGAGATCCCCACGGGGAGCGTGATCTTCAGGAACACCCAGTCCTGCGAGAGGTCGACTCCGACCGACTGCATCATCAGCACCAGACTCTCGGCGAAGAAGCCGTAGTATTTGAAGATGAACAGCACGCCGAGATTGCTGACCATGCTGAACCACAGCCAGGTTTTGCGCCCTCGCTCGGACGCGGCATCTTCGATGCGGAGCGCCACGAAGTAGTCGACGAGTGTCGTGCCGAGAATCAGCAGCAGGAATTTCTCGTCCCACCGGCCGTAGAACCAGTAACTGGCGACGAGCAGAAACACGTTCTGCGCGCGATGTTTGAGCTGGGAATAAACCACCAGCACGAAAATCAGAAACCACACGAATTCGAAGGAATTAAAGACCATAACGCGATCAACGTCCTTTTTGATCTTGTCATAAATCGTTTGATCTCGTTCCCAAGCTCCGCTTGGGAACGCACGTCTCGAGAGCTTCCACTTCGTCTTTATTGTGGCTGGCCTCTATGAGGCCGGTCCGAGGTCACAGACCTCGGCTACAAAAGACCTCTTGTCGCTGCGCGACCGGGACACAGGGCTGTCCCGGCTACACCCGCTACCCATTGGTAAATTCCGTTCACGCCGCTTTCTGGCAGGCGATGTTCATCGACTCCTCGGGAAGAAAAAAACAATTGTGCGATATGGATTGGGCGGTCTGCTTGCCGAGATGCATCAAACGCCCCTCGCGATAGACCAGCGGGAGATAACCCAGCTCCAGCAGATATTTCGTCAGCTCTCCGGGGGACGACCCGCCGACTCCCGTCGCCTCGGCGAGGATCACGGGGCGATCGCGGCGGATGAGTTCGACTCCGCCACGCAGCGCATCGAGTTCGGCCCCTTCGAGATCGAGCTTGATGAATCCGACATCGGGAAAATGGTGCTGATCGATGGTATGCACTTCGGTTTCGATCGAGGCACAACCCGTTTCACCTTCGACGTCGAGCAGGCTTCCGCGCGTATGATGAAAGCGCCCCTTGCTGGTCGGGATGTGAAACGTCGCCTTGCCCGTGGTGCGGGAGAGGGCCGCATAAAAACAACGGACGTTCCCCGGCACGGCGTGCGAAAGGTAGTCGAACATCGCCGGGTTCGGTTCGAACGCGTAGATTTCCCGACAGAATTTCGAGAGATACCACGAGTAAATCCCTTTGTGGGCGCCGCCGTCGATGGCGTTTCTTCCGCGCGGAACCAGAAACTGGAGCATCTCGAGTTCGGATTCGCCGCGCCGGCTCGCGCGCCGCGCCTGATAGGCGAGATACTGCCGCTTCGGCAATAGCGCGAAGCGAATTTTGTCGCGGAGCGTAATGAATTCTGTCATTGTCGATGTCCTCGTTTTCTCTGATCAGGCTTTCTCACGCTGCTCGCAGTGTCGATCGATACGTCTCTTCGATCCGCTCGACCATGTAATCCAATGTCAATTCACGCTCGGCTTTGTTCCAGATCGGCTCGTATTGTTGCTGAAGGTGGTGAAGCTCACTCAAAGCTCGGCAGAGGCCGCGGCTCAAGGCGGGGGCATCTTCGGGGGGGACGAGCAGATCATCGGGGAGCCATTCTTCCGCACCGGGCACGCGCGTCGAAAGGATCGCGCAGCGCTGATGCAGCCCCTCGACCATCACGTAGGGAAATCCTTCCCGCCGAGACGAGATCACCAGCAAGTCGGCCTGCTTCAGCAGCGCGGGGACATCCCCCCGAAAACCGAGAAACCGCACGCGGTCGGCGATTCCCCATCGAGCGGTTTGAGCTTCGAGTGCCGCTCGTTCGGGGCCGTCGCCGACAAGCCATAACTCGGCTTGAGTATTGTTGTCGCAGACGGTTTTCCACGCATCGAGCAGCACATCGAACCCTTTGACCGGAACCATTCGACCGACGGCGATCACCACTTTTCGCGTCGTTGATTGTCTCAGATCCCGCGAGGCCGTCTCATCATGGCGTTCGATTTCATCGCGTGAAATGCCGTTGTAAATCACTTCGATCTGCGGATGGGCGATTCGCTCGCCGACCCCTCGGCTGACGGCGATCACGCGGTCGAATTGCCGATACATACTCGCGTTGCGTTTGAGTCCGTGGACCGTCGCGATCTTTCGGCAACTGAGTCCCCAGGCGGCCCAGCCCGTCATCGCCGCCGCTTTGTTGGCGTGGGCATGAATCACGTCGGGGTGATGTTTCTGAAACACCTGCCGTAGATTCCATAGCACACCCGGATGACATCGGGCAGAATCGAGCGGAACCGGTTCGAAGATCACGCGCGGATCGAGATGCGAACCGATGAATTCCGGAGCGATCACAATCACGCGATGACGATCGGCCAAGCGTTTGCTGACTTCGATGACGTGCTTTTCGAGGCCCCCTAATCCCGGAGGACTCGCGAGCACCTGGCAGATCGTCATCCGCGATGTCGCCGACGGTTGACCGAAGGGGAGAATGGAGGAGCGATCGTTCATGCGGCAAGCTCCTCAGGAGTTGAATGCGGCGGGAAAGTCAGCACATGTTCGTGTCCGCGATCATCGGCGGGCAAACGGGAATCGGCGAGGTTGCGATACAATTGCAACGTGCGGTCGAGCATCGATTGCAGGCGGAATTCAGGGGTGATGGATTCCGGATCGATCGATCGTTCGAGCAGACGTTGCGTGGTTTTGAATAACTGCGACTCATCGCCGAGCGGAATCGCCCCGTATGGAAACAGTTGTTCGAGGATTTCCCCGACTCCGCCATGAGCATAACCGATCACGGGCCGGCCGATCGCCAGCGCTTCGAGGACGGTGCGGCCGAATGATTCCGGCTGCGTCGACAATGAAAAAACCAGATCGGAGACGGCGTAAATCTCGCGGATATCGTTGCGCTGCCCCGTGAAAGTGACATCGCGTTCGAGGCCGAGTTCTGCGACCGTTTTTCGTAATTCGCGGGCGTATCCCATGCGCTGGGGGTCGTCTCCCCCCACGATCAAGCCATGCACCGAGAAGCCCTCCGACTTGAGCCGGGCAAGCAGTCGCAGAAAGTCGGCATGACCTTTTCGTCGTGTGATTCGACCGGGGAGCGTGAGGATTTTCTGTCCGTGCAAATGCGGGTATTCCCGATTCCAGTTTTCGAGCCAGTCGCTTGCGGGTCGAAAGCCGCGCGGGAATTCCCGCTCATCGATGCCGCGTGAAATGAGATGGATGCGATCGGGCGAGATGACTCCCGGATAATTCTGCTCGATGTAGTTCTCGATCGTTTTCGAGACGGCGATCACTGCCTCGCTCTCGACCATGATTCGGCTGTATCGATTGACGGAATACAATCCGTGGACCGTCGTCACCAGTCGCGGTCGACTTGTCTTCGGCATGCCTCGCCACGCCAGATAACAAATCCAGGCGGGCAATCGCGAGCGGACATGCAGAATATCGGCATCGAGTTCGTGCAGCAGATTGCGGAGCGGACGGATGTATTTCAACGTCAGCAGCGACTTGCGGCCGATCTCCCACGGGATGTGCTCGCTACCGGCGGACTTGAGCGCTGCGACCATGCGGCCGGGACCGGAAATGACGCACGAACGATGACCCGCGTGGACGAGTTCGGCGGCGACTTCCAAAGTCCCCCGCTCGACTCCGCCCCCATCGAGTGACGGCAAGACTTGCACGACGGTCATCGGTCTGGTGGTCAGCATCCCTGCTTTGTCCATTTCGATTTTTTCATCACATTTCATCTCGTTCCCAAGCTCCGCTTGGGAACACACGTCTTCGAAGCTCCTGCTTCGCGAATATGAGATTCATGAGCCGGGTGGTTTATCCACCCGGTCTTTTTTATCCCGATCTTTTTTATACGGTTATGAAATCCACTGCTGGGCAAGCCAGCAGTGCCACACTTTTTCTACGGGCGGCTAACCCATGTGCCTCTATATATCCCCAGTATGGTTGCGCGGCGATGCACGCGACGACGGATACTCGCCCCTGAAAAAGCAGCGAACCATATGAAATCACAGCATTTAGGTCAATCCCGAAAGATCGCCTGCAACCGATGCTGGTAAGTGTGTTCTGCCAAAGCCCTTCGGCGGGCATTTTCTGCCAGCTCGCGCCTCAGGTCGATGTCCGCCAGCAGACGCGCGGCCTGGCTGACCATCTCCGGGGCATCGTGGAAGAGAACAATTTCCCGCTCCGGTTCGAACAGTTCAGAAATCCCCGGCCGATGTTCGACCAATTGAGCGATGCCGTATCCGGCGCATTCGAATGTGCGCATGTTGGTGCCGGCCCGGACAACTTTTGCATGCAGATTGAGCGAAATGCGCGAGCGGGCATAGATTTCGCCCATCCCCTCGCGCGAGACCGAACGGCGAAACGACAGCGGATGCCGCCATGCCAACCGATGCTTCAACCAGTAGTTCCCGACGATCAACGAGTCAAACCTTTCGCGAAACAGCGCGGGGAGATAGTCATCGCGTTTCGGGTCGCGGTTGCCGATGAAGCAGATGTCGTAACGCATCCGCCGGGCGGGGGCGGGGGCGTGAATTTGCGGATCGAACGCGAATGGGATGACGCCGGTGACGCGGTCTTTCCCGATCCGCTGTTCGAGTTCATCGCGATAGCCGGGGTCGGAAAGAAATATCCGTCCGTAGGACGGGGCGGCAAGGGGATCGAGTTGAGCCGAGTCGGTCAGCCACAGACGATTGCGCTGGGGATGCAAGAGTCCCCCCGGCGGACCGAACGCATTGATGAACAGAACGTGCTCGCAGTCGGCACGGTTGATGCGGTCGAGCAGCCGCCCGCGCCAGCCATTCTTGTCGCGCAGGTAGGCGATGTGTTCTCTCCAAGAATCGGGATACGTCGGCCACCATTCGACCGCGTGAGGAAACATCTGCTCGAGCGCCGCGAAGACATAGTGCGCCAACCCCCCGCGCCAGGGTTTCGCCACCAACACGACTTTGAGAGGCTGCGGCATGTTCGTTGAATTCAACAAGATTGCGGGTGTTATCGCCTACACGGCACGAACCATAGCACACGACCGGATGATGTCCAGATCAAACGTGGTCTGCTATTTCGATTGAATCGCGGCTTGCATGATATCTCAATGTGAGATATCATAACTCAATGCACGTCATCTCGCGAAAGGCATTGCAGGTTTTCTGGGACAAGCATCCCGATAGCAGGGAGCCTTTAACGCGTTGGTTCAAGATCGTGCGAAAAATAACGTTCTGTAATTTTAATGAATTGCGTGCGGTATTTCCTTCAGCCGACAAGGTCGGTAGCTGGACGATATTCAACATTGGCGGCAACAAGTACAGACTGATTGCATCGATTCATTTCAACTGCGGCAGGCTCTATATTCGACATATTCTCACTCACCGTGAATACGATTCCGGAGACTGGAAGTCATGATCAATCTACCCGAAAATGTCGGCAGTCATTGGGCGACGATTCGGCCGATACTCACGATCCGCAACGAACGCGACTACGATCGGGCGATCAAGCGGTTGAATACCCTGCTGGATGAGATTGGCACCAACGAGCGACATCCGCTCTACGAACTGCTCGATACGCTCGGAACAGTCATTCATGCCTATGAAGAACAGCATCATCCCATCCGCGAGTGCAGCGGTAAAGAGACGTTGCGTTACCTGATGGAAGAACACGGCCTCGGTCAGTCCGACTTGCCGGAGATCGGCACGCAGGGCGTCGTCTCAGAAATTCTGAGCGGCAAGCGGGAACTGAACGTGCGGCAGATTCGCGCGCTGGCCAAGCGGTTTCACGTCTCACCCGCCGTGTTTCTGTGATCCGCCTCCGCTTATGTACCCATTGAAATCGGGTGGCACTGGCGGCTTGCCCGCCAGTGGAATGGGAAGGGACCGAAATCACGCGCGAACGCTCTCGCCGATGCAGCGGACGGCCATGCGAATCAATGCGTCGCGGTTGAACGGTTTCGGGGAGTAGTCGGTACAGCCAGCCGACAGGCAGCGCTGTCGATCGTCTTCCATCGCATGAGCGGTGAGGGCAATGATCGGTGTCTCGCAACCTTGCTCCCGCAGCAGCCGCACGGCGGTGTAACCATCCATGACCGGCATCTGCATGTCCATCAGGATCAGATCAAACGGGGAGCCTAGCCGCTGCGAAGATGCGATGGCGTCGAGGGCCAGTTGGCCGTTTTCGACGGCGACGACCTCGGCCCCCGCCTTCTTCAAGAGGAACGTCATCAGCCGTTGGTTGTCCTGGCCATCTTCCACCAGCAATATTTTACGTTCGGCGAGAGCGGTCTCTGACGGCCTGACATGCGGCACCACTTCCTGAAGCGGGGCGAAATCCATCGTGTGCAGGGTGCAGGGATCGATCCAGGGGACGTTTTCGGCGACTCCGGCCGAAATGCGGAGCCTGAAATTCGAGCCTTCCCCGATTCGGCTCTTGACGGTGATGTCGCCGTCCAGCACCAGTGCCAGCCGGCGGCTGATCGTCAAGCCGAGTCCCGTTCCCCCGTATTTTCTAGACGTCGACGAATCGGCCTGCGTGAACGGCTGAAACAGATGGGACTGCTGTTCGTTGCTGATGCCGATCCCCGTATCGATGACCTCGAACAGCAAGCAGACCGATCTGCCGCCGGACACCGAACGTGTCGGCGTCTCGGGCCATTGCCCGGGAAGAAGCTGATGAGCCTGCGGGTCATCGGTCGCGCACACGACGAGTTGGATCGAACCGGCACTCGTGAACTTGATGGCATTGTTGAGCAGATTGATCAGGATCTGCCGCAAGCGGGTCGGGTCGGTCGTGATCGTTTCGGGAATGGGCCCTCGATATTTGACGAGCAGCGGAAGCAAACGGTCGCGTGCCCGGAGTTCCATCAGTTCCATCACGTCGCGAACGATCTCCGTCAGCGAGCAGGGGATCGATTCAACGATCACCTTACCCGCTTCGATCTTCGAGAGATCGAGAATATCGTTGATGATTTCGAGCAGAAACCGGCCGTTGCGCTGGATCGTATCGAGTTGCTCGCTGATCTGCGGGTCGTGCTGCGTCTGTTCGATGAGCAGTTCGGTATAACCGAGAATCGCGGTCATCGGCGTGCGGATTTCATGGCTCATGTTGGCGAGGAATTCGCTCTTGGCCTGCGCCCCCTCTTCGGCTTTGAATTTGGCGGCGGTCAGATCCTCGACGAGGCGGCTGAGCTGCTCGGAGTTCGCTTCCAGCTTTTCCTTCGCGAGGAGAAGGTCTCTCGCGTATTGTTCCTGTTTCTCATTCGATTGAATGCGCTCGGTGATTTCTTCGAGCACGCCGACGTAATTGACCCCCCAATCGGAAATCGTAGGGCTTAAGCGCAGGTGTCCCCACCGCGGGTGGTCTTGCCGCGGGCCGTCTTGCAGGCGGTACGTCCCTTCGAAGCCATTGAGGCTTTCGACGGCATCGAGCCAGTTCGCGTATGCGGACTTGCGATCGCTTTCGTGCAAGGCTTCGTCCCAGCAGAGCGAACTCGATTGTTCGAAGTCGATCCCGGTGATTCCTTCCCAGCATTTGTTGGTGTATTGGCAGGCTCCTGAAAGATCGGTGACGAACACTCCCAACGGAAGCGATTCGCTGAGCATCAGGAAGCGTTCTTCCTGCTTTCTGCCGATATCGCGAAGCTGTTTCCAGGACGAACGTTGCATGCCAACCCCTATCTGCCCACTGAATAATGCATTTCATCATCACCGAAGCGTGAGCTTTGAAGTTGCCCTTTCGCTTCTTTCACCCTCGCCCGCTTGCGGGAGAGGGCGGGGTGAGGGCTCTTTACTCCCGCGTTCTATTCGACTTCGAAAGCCACCCCTCCCCCGGCCTGCGGCCGACCTCTCCCGGTGGGAGAGATGAAAAGACGCGATCCGCTGACGTTTCGGGTTACGATAAGACGATTTCAACCGGCTCCCTTGCCGTCAAACTGGCTTCGATGACCTCTGAAATTATCGTCCGTGCCGGTAAGCGGTTATTACGAAAACCGATGACGAAAACCGGTTTAGAAAACGCCGGTAAATGAGGGATCATCAACCCGAACAACAGGCTCAAACGTCAGAATTCGACCGGCAAATTCACCCGCGAATGGGATAGCGAGGGAAGGCCTCTTCCACGCCGCAGGACTCCGGACGATCCGGATTTGGAACAATTTTGTTTTTAGAGTACAATCTATAACGAATTTTCGGATAGAATCGCCCCCGTAAAACGTCTATGGGATCGCCACACGATTGGATGGGCCGAGAAGCCGGCAATTGATGAAAGCATGACCGACGTGAGAATTTTCACGCTGCTGTTAATCGGGACAATATTTCTGCAATGCCAGGTCGATCGCCTGTTGGCCCAGCAGCCCCCGCCGGGGCGTCCGCAGGGACCGCCGCGCGGCAATGTCGCACCGTCAGCGAACGACAATCCCCGGTCTCCCGACGACACGGCCCCCAGGAATTCGGACCCGAATAATCTCGATCCCAACAACATGAATACGAACAACGCCGGTTCGAACAACGGCGCTCCCGGCGATGCCTCGTCGAACGCCGCTGCGAATGCTCCGGTTCCGGGAGGAGGGGCGCCCGCGCCCGGCATGTACCCGCCTCCGCCCAAGCGTCTGTTTTTCCGGGGGAACGGCATAGGGAATCCCGGATATTACATGAGCCTCTGGAAGCTCATCTTCATGCTGGGGATGTTCGGGACGTGGACGTGGAGTTCCCGCTGGGTCTCCGACGACAGCCGGTCGCTCAAAGTCCGCTCGGAGTTCTGGTGCGGGAACATGCTGCTCATCGGCGCCCTGGGACTCGTCTCGGTCGTCGCGATTCGCGATTTTCGCTTCGGCTTTCTGGTGCTGCTGATCTGCTACGGCGTTCCGCTCGGGTGTTACGTGTACGAGCGGAACATGAAGGTTCCTCCCAATGCGCGCGTGCTGACTCCCAAGCACATTCGTGAATTCACCATCCGGCAACTGGCCCGCATCGGCATTCACATCGGCTCGCGCGCGACGCAAGCGGCTGCCACCGGTCCCGACATCGTGTTCATCGGCCGATCGACGGCGACCGACGACGGGCATTCGCGATCGAAGCAGGTCGAGAACTCGAAAGGCTATCTCGCCGCCAAGGAACTGGTCTACGACGCCATTCTCCGCCGTTGCACCGATATCCACCTCGAGCCGAAAGAAGAGGAGCTTTCGGTCCGCCTGCGCATCGACGGCGTGATGTACCCCACCGAGCCTTTCGATCGCGTCGTCGGGGATGCGGTGATCAACATCTGCAAAGTGCTCGGTGCGATGGACATCACCGAAAAACGCCGTCCACAGGACGGGAGTTTTCGTGCGATCACCGAAGGGCGCGAGATCGACTTCCGCGTTGCCACCCAGGGAACCCGCCAGGGCGAAAAGCTGAGCTTGCGTATTCTCGATCAGGCCAACTCGGTCAGCAATCTCGAACAGTTGGGCTTGAGAAAGCAGTTGCAGGAAAACCTCATCGAAATCATCAACAATCCACACGGGTTGCTGCTCGTCGTCGGCCCCACCGGCGCCGGTAAGTCGACGACGCTGTACGCCGCCCTCAACACCATCGACGCCTATCAGAAAAATATCATCACGATCGAAGACCCCATCGAATACAAGATGGAGAACGTCACGCAGATCGAAATCAACACCAAGTCGGGACAGGCGTTCGGCGGATCGCTCCGCAGCGTGCTGCGTCAAGACCCCGACGTGGTGATGGTCGGCGAAATTCGCGATGCCGAAACCGCCGTCGTCGCCTGCCAGGCGGCCAACACCGGACACATGGTCTTCTCGACGCTGCATGCCAACGACGCCATTACCGCCCTCTATCGGCTCATCGACCTCGGCGTCGAACCGTTCATGATCTCCAGTTCGCTGACCGCGATCCTCGCGCAGCGGCTGGCACGCCGCTTGTGCAACGACTGCAAAGAAGCCTACAAACCGAAACCCGAATTCCTCAAGCAGGCGAATCTGCCGGCGGATAAGATCGACGTCTTCTATCGTCCCCCCACGAATCGCGAAAGCCCTTGCCCGGCTTGTGGCGGACTCGGCTACAAGGGACGCATCAGCATCGTCGAACTGCTCAATATCACCGACCCTATTCGCGATATGATCCGCGATAAGGCCTCGCTCTCGACGCTCAAGGCCGAAGCGAGAAAGAACGGGATGTTATACATGAAAGAAGAAGGGCTGCGGCTGGTCGTGCGCGGCGTGACGTCGATCGACGAATTACTCCGCGTCGTGAAATGACCTGCGGATATCAATATGCGAAAATCGCAATGCACTTTTCCTCCAATGCGCTCAGTCGAGAGTTGAAATGATCGATATCCTGTTGCTGATCGTTCTGGGAGTCGTCACCTGGTGTGTCGCCGGCGAAGGTGCAGTCGGCGCCGCCCTCATATTCTTTTCGGTGCTGTTCGCGGGTCTCCTGGCGATGAATTTTTTCGAGCCGGTCGCCGCTTTGCTCGAATCGATCTCTTCCAACTCGTCATGGGTCGCGCTTTGCGACATCACGGCGTTATTAGGGCTGTTCGGCCTCCTGGCGTTCGGGCTGCGCGCGGCGACCGAGTATTATTCGCCGACGTATATTCAAGTCCCCAACCTGATGCACCATATCGGGCGCTGGGGCTTTGGCGTCATGACCGGCTATTTATCGATGGCCATCGTGCTGACGGCGCTGCACACGTCGCCGTTCCCGAGAGAGTTCATCGGCTTCAAGCCTGAGCGAAAAAACTTCCTCAACTTCAGCGCCCCCGATCGGCAATGGCTGGGGTTCGTGCAATACGTCTCCGAAACGTCGCTGCGCAAAGGGGAGTCGAACATTTTTGACGGACCGAAGTACGCGCTCCCCGGGCAGACGAATAATACCTGGCCCTCATTCCCCATCCGGTACGCCTACCGTCGGCAGGTGATCGCCAGCGGAGTCACGACGTTCTCCGCCCCCGAAGCCGCCCCCATCGCGCCGCCGACACCGGGCGGGTCGGGTACCAGACCGAATTTCTGAGTGTGTCTTTCCACCTCTCCCACCGGGAGAGGTCGGCCGCAGGCCGGGTGAGGGTGCTTTTCGAAGTCGAATAGAACGCGGAAGAAAAGCACCCTCACCCCACCCTCTCCCGCAAGCTGGCGAGGGAGAAAGAAGCGAACGCGCAACGTCATCGATTGCGCCTTAGGATGGTGGGTCAGCGCAGCGGGGACGCTGCTCGACACCACCCTACAACATCTCTGCGATCACTCGAAAGAATCTTCGTATGAACACGGCGCGCATCATCTTTAAGTCAGCGGGGATTGTCGGGATCATCGTCCTCCTGCCGCAGTATTTCATGGAGCAGCGACTGGGAGAGGACTATCCGCCGCCGATCACACACGTCCACAATTTTTACGGATTCGTCGGCGTCGCCCTCGCCTGGCAGGTCGCATTCCTGATCATCGCCCGCGATCCGGTCCGCCTGCGCCCCATCATGATCCCCGCCCTGCTCGAAAAACTCAGCTTCGGCCTCGCCGCCATCGTGCTGTTCATGCAGCAGCGTCTACCGGGAATCGTCCTGTTCTTCGGCGTAGTCGATCTCGTCTGGTGCGGACTGTTCGTCTGGGCGTATGTGTTGACGGGGGAGAATCGTGCTGCAACGGGTGACGGGGCGTAAGGTTTTACGTCGCCCCGTTTGCAGCCGTTAAGCCGCGTCTTTATGTTTTCACTCTCAGGAAAAATGAAAGTGAAACTCCGAAAACAGCAAACGCACAGCCCGCGACAGCAGCGCGAATCCAAGTGGACTGAAACTCTTCTCGGAGGCTCATCAAAACTCCGAAGACGATGCATCCGACAATCAGCCAACCCCATCGGCGGACTCTCGGCTCTGGTGTCGCGTCAGTCATAATATCTCGAATGAGTCTAACGTTTCGGTTCAGCGACGTGGCATCCTTCGCTATACAGTGAATCTGAAGTAACGATACTCTGACCAGTCACTCTCGCCAATCTCATTCTTGGCTTTGATTCGTAACCGGCCGGGGGATCCTCCAACGAATGTCGTCATGTAGAACGGAATCGGCACATCGGATACGATCTCTTCATCGTAGATCGGATTAAGGCCAAACGGCTGTCCCGCGCCAAGTTCAATGATATAAGTCATCGGATAGACGCCAGAACTTGGAAACCAACGACAATCGAGGATGCGAGGATAGTGTGAGAATACGGTGTCATCCACGGGGATAATTATTTCGGGAGTCGTCGGTAAACCATCAGGCGAGAATCGGCCGTTGAACGGATCGATCTTTGTGACCACGTTACCATCTTTGTCGAAGCCAATCAAAAAGGCGTAGGTCCGTGGATGCGGCACCATTGGCATTTGCAAATAGCCGTAAGAGTAATACGAATCATTGGTCCGCGACTTGCCACCACGATACTTATCGTCGAGTGGCGGCCCAAGGCGTGCCACGACATCATCGCGCGACATACCCAGTTCAACCGCCGCCCATCTCTCATAGTCAGGCTGTACGTATTCGGGTTTTGGCGTGAAATTGAAATATGTGTATGTGTATCGCATGTTGTGAGCGGGTGGTTCCGATAGTTCAGGCTGTGCCTGACTCAATTGGTCATTGAAGTGTCATCGTCAGTCATAGCCTGAACTACGTCGCTACGTCTCTTCTTTCAGTCCCGGACAACGCGGAAGTTATCGAAGCGCACCCAGTGATCCTTGTCGGAAGGGCCGCCGGAAGCGCTGAGACAAAACCCGCGCTTGGGTTCTTTGGGGCGAATCGCTGAATGGAAGAAGTTCAAGTAGTTTCCCTCCGTCGAGGGACCGACCTGAAAAAATCCGTAGTTCCCGCGAACGATGATCCGCAGCGATCCAAAATCGTCGTTGGCCAGCCAGAATTTTAACGCGTACTGCTGGGGATCTCCTTCGGTTCCCTCCTTGCCGATAAACTCAACGTCGCCCGGTGAAAAAACCAGATGCCCGTTCAAGTTCATTTTCTCGGCGCCAAACTCGCGGCTATCCTCATCGGTCAGGAACAGCCCGGCTGATTCCGACGGCTCGGTAAAGCGGTCGATGAGCGTCAAGTCGACGGAGGCCGTCACGGTCTCCGATGTCTCAAACGGAAGCAGGACGATGAGCATGGGCGTATCCTTGGTCGCGTTTCCCGGTTGGACGCGCATTTCCAGGCAGCCGTTCTTGATCCGGTAATCGTCCTCTTTCAGACCGACGACGCTCCATTTCGGCGACAAAGTGCCATCGAAGGCGTCCTCAAACAAAACCTCTTGCGCGAAGCTCATTTGTGCCGCGGCGAGAAGCGGGATGGCAGCCAGCGAAAGGGGAATCCATCGGTACATTTTTCAGACCCCACTGGAAATAAGGAGACGAACTCAGGTAGAGCAAAAATGAAATTCCGACGATCGAAAATCGGGATTCTGCCTGTCTAACCGATCGATTTTCTCTATCCATGTTGCCGAATGTCAAGTCCTTCGTGTTTTCATGAAGGACCGGCGACCCGCAAGTATCAGTAACTCGGCGCTTCCCCTCCCCGCAAGCTTTCCCCAATCTGCCAAATCGGCACCGGTTTGGTTTTCGCGCGTCATAACGGTTGGGGCGATTGTAGCGGGCGTTTCGATTTTGCCGATGGGAATGTGGCGGAGAGTATCCGTCGCGGGATCGTGTCGTCAATGTTGACCCGTTCCACGCACGGACCCCCCTGATTGCGATCACCCTGCCAGGGAACCTTGATGATCGAGGCTCCCATTCTGTCACGGCCCGGCAGCGGGGCGATCGTCCGCCGAAAACCAATTGCATCAGCTCACAGGGAGTTCAACGATGTTGCCGGGCCACAAAACCGTGTTGCTCATCGCCGGTCTCTATTTCGGAGGCGCGGGAATCGCGTTCGCTCAGGATCAACCTGCGAGCGACGTCGTTCCCCCATCCATCGAAGAGACAGCCGAAGAACCGGCGGAAGAAGCTCCCTCTCCGCCCCCTCCCGCTCCCCCCCCGCAACCGTGGAAGGGGTTGTTCTTCGATAACAACTTCAGCTACAAGCAGGATCCCGATCACAAGCATCTGTTCGGCGAAGAATTGAAAGACATCCCCTTCGATGCTTTTCCGATCGAAGAGACGACCATCTCGACCGGGGGCGAAGTGCGCTATCGTTACATGGATGAAGTCAATCGCCTCCGCCCGCCGTTCGGTCTCACGACCCGCGACACCTACGACCTATGGCGCTGGCGTCAATATTTCGACGTGCATGTCTCCGATCTGTTTCGAGGCTATGTCGAAGGGATCGACGCCTCGTCGTTCGGCGAAGAGCTTCCCGAAGCCGGCATCGACGTCAATCGCTGGGATCTGCTCAATGCGTTTTTCGATCTGCACGTCGCCGACCTCGGCGATCAGGCGGTGCAATTTCGCTTCGGTCGGCAGGAACTGCTGTACGGTTCGCAGCGTCTCGTCTCGCCGCTCGACTGGGCCAATACCCGCCGCAACTTCGAAGGCTTCAAGCTCTTCACGAAAGGGGACGTTTGGGATATCGATGCATGGTCGACCCGTCCGGTGAACACCGCCGCCGGCAACACGACGCTGGCCCGTCTCGACAATTCCTACGACACCAACGACGCCAGCCGCACGTTCAGCGGCGTATACGCCACGCATCACGGCGATCCGCAATCCACGTATGACATGTATTGGCTGTTCGACCGCGACGTCGATTTGCCGACGACGCATCTGCATCGCAATCGGCATACCGTCGGCGGTCGCTGGCTCAAGCACAAGCCGATCAAGGATGAATCGGGAGACGTCAGCCGCACCTGGCACACCGAGGCCGAGGGGGGATATCAGTTCGGAACCGACAGCGGCCAGCGCGTCGAAGCAGGATTCATCACGCTGGGAGGAGGCCACACGTGGAATCAATTGCCGTGGAGTCCCGAAGTCTGGATGTTCTACGACTGGGCCTCCGGCGATCACGACCCGGCGGATGATGAATCGAACACGTTTCAGCACCTCTTTCCACTGGCGCACGCCTACATGGGGCTAATCGACAATGTGGCCCGGCAGAACATCAGCGACATCAACGCCCGCGTGCAATTGAAGCCGACGAAGAAACTGCAATTGCAGGGGGCGTATCACTTCATCGATCTGGCGACCGACAACGACTTCATCTACACCGTCACCGGCTCCCCCGCAGGAACGACCAACGTCGGCAACAAAGTCGGCGACGAACTCGACCTGCTCGCCAACTACGACGTCAACACGAACGTCAGCGTGCAAGTCGCCTACTTCTGGTTCTGGTACGGCTCTGCCGTGCAGAATTCAGCCCTCGACCGCGATGATGCCAAGCAGTTTTACGTGCAGACGACGCTCAGGTATTAGCGTGGTAGCGAGCCGGGTGGTTTATCCACCCGGTGTCTTTCTCTTTCCTCAATACATCCATTGATCGGCAGGTTGTGCGCAAGCCCGCCAGCGGGGGAATGGGGGATTCTCTGTGATTGTTGTCGAATTCCAGAAACTCAAACAACACGCCGTGACGTTTCGGGCTGCGATGAATGCAACGCTCTCGCGTGACACCTTCCACTGGCGGACAATCCGCCAATGCCACCCGGCGTGCCACACGTCATAAACTATTTTGCGGTGGTTTCGGCGGTCGATTCATTCGCGGCGACTTCGGGAGCGCCGATGCAATACAGGTATTCTTGACGGACGCCTTCCACTTGCTGGGCGACGCGAAGGTACAAGCGATTGCCGCAGGCGACCGGGGTGGCGAAGGCTTCGTCTCCCATTTGATGCTCGGCGACGCGGACGAATTTCTCTGGGTTCGCTTCGAAGACGGTCGCCTTTCCCGCTTCATCGATGGCGATGAGATTCGAACCGACGAGGATGGGGGAAGCGCTGAAATTCCCGCCGATTCGCTGTTGCCATTTTTTGTCGCCGGTCTTGGCGTCGAGGCAGGTCGCCACGCCGCCGTCTTCGACGACGTACAGATATCCGTTGTATTGCAGCAGCGAAGGGACGTACGATTTCTCGGTGTTTCTCCAGACGACTTTTCCCGATGCATCGATGCAGACGGTTTCGCTGCCGGGATATCCGCCGCTGGCATACACCAGTTCGCCGTGACGCACGACGGTCCCCACGCAGGCTTCAGTCGTGCCGTCGACGGCCCAGAACTGTTCGCCGGTGTTCGGGTCGAAACTCACGATCTGGTCGCAACCGGCGATCACGAGTTGATCTTTGCCGCCGATCTGAAAGACGATCGGCGAGGCATACGTTGCTTTGGCGGGACGTTCCTTGAGCCACACAACGTCGCCGGTTTCGCGATTGAGGGCGGCGAGGTATCCGCCCCCATGATTGTCGGCGGCGATGATGACCAGCGATTTGTAAATCGTGGGGGAAGCCGAGTAACCGAACTTCGACGTGAACCCACCGACGTTGGTCGACCAGAGTTTTTCCCCCTTGAGATTGAGCGCGGTGATCCAGATTTTCTTATCGTTGAGGAACGTCGCGAACAGACGCTCGCCGTCGTAGGCGATTGTAGAAGTCGCCTGCGTGTTCTTGTTGTGGACCTGAGCTTCGAGATTTCCCTGATGGAGATCGACCTTCCAGAGTTGGCTGCCATCCTGACGATTGAGCGCGACGACCGATTGCACCTGCGCCTGTTCGTCGGCGGTGGCGAGCACCACCATGTTTTCGACGACCGTCGGATCGGCATGTCCGCGACCGGGAACCGCGACCTTCCAGACGATATTTTTCGGGTCGTCCCACGCCAGCGGGATCGATTGATCGGGGGCCGTCCCGTCGCCGTGCGGACCCCGCCACCCGGCCCAGTCGGACGCTTTAACGGCGGGGGCGGCGACTTCCGGTTGCGATGCCGAGTTCGAGACCGAGACCTCTTTGACCTCGACCTGCTGAGGTTTGCCGCAACCGGCAATCGTGCAAATCAGCACGCCAAGTCCGATATATGACATTCGCAGATTCAACATGTAACGCTCCATAACGACAAACTATTTTTCAGAATGATCTCTCACAAAGCCACGGAGGCACAAAGAATACCGAGTCAAAATTCAAGCCTATGGATCATTCAGTTGATCTTGTTTTTTCCTTCGTGACTTTGTGTCTTTGCGAGAGATTCGTTTTTCTCTGCACAGACGAATCCATTATTTCTCGACGGAAAAGCGATGGATCGTGGTTTGCGTGTAGACTTCGCCCGGCTTGAGCGTCGTGGTGGGGAAGTCGGGATGGTTCGGCGCATCGGGAAAATGCTGGCATTCAAGACAGAAGCCCTGGTGCTTCGAGTAGCCGCCGGTATCTTCGGATCCGTCGAGGAAATTGCCCGTATAGAGTTGCACGCCGGGTTCGGTCGTTTCGATCTCCATGATGCGGCCAGAAGCGGGATGACGAACGCGAGCGGTCAATCGCGGTTGAGAGGCACGCTCGTTTTCGGGGGCGTCGATCACGTAACACAGATCGTAACCGCCGGGGACGTCGGCAATGCGGGCACCGATCGGCAGCGGCTTGGTGAAATCCACCGGCGTCCCCGCGACCTCCGCCACTTCGCCGGTCGGGATCATCGAATCATCGGTGGGAAGGTAACGCGAACATTTCAATTCGAGTTCGTGATCGAGAACGTCTTTCGCCTCCGGACCTCCGAGATTCCAATATGCATGATTGGTCAGATTCAGCACCGTCGCCGCGTCGGATGTCGCCGAGTATTCGATTTTGAGTTCGTCATTTTGATTGAGCGAATAGGTGACGGTGACGTGCATATGACCGGGATAGGGATCGGACTCGGGGGTAATCAATTCGAACTGAACGGCCAGCGGTTCGGTCGCGGGGAGGACGGTCCCTTTCCAGAGCATGCGGTTGAACCCGCTTGCGCCGCCGTGCAGGTGATTCGAGTCGTTGTTGATGTCGAGGGTGTATTCGGTCCCGTCGAGAGTAAACTTCCCTTTGGCGATGCGACCGGCGTACTGTCCGCAGATCCCTCCGAAGTATGGCTTGTTGACGAGGAACTTTTGCCAGTCGTCGAAGCCCACGATCACGTTGCTGAAGTTGCCGTCTTTGTCGGGGACTTCCACGGCGGTGATGCTGGCTCCGATGTCGATCAGCGTGACTTTGACGCCGTTGGCATTGGTCATGATGTATTGGTGGACGTCACCCCCTCCTATCGGCATCTCACCGACCGGTTCGGTTTGAATGCCGGCGGGGTGCTCGCTCGGTTTCACATCGGAGGATGAAGTGACGCCGGGAGTAGGTGCCGACCGGGGTGGCTTTTCAGCCGTGCAACCCACGATGACTGACAATAAACCGCACAGCATCGAAGTTCTAAGGATTCGGATCATGAACCGCGGCTGAATGGTCATGGGCAAACCTCGCAGTTTTTTCATCAAGAGAACCAGGTTATGAGCCGGGGTGGTTTATCCACCCGGAATTTTTCCAACGGCAACGCTCAACGAGAATTTCTTAACCCCGAAGGGATGACCGCTAATCGCCTCTCCGCGGCTGACGAACCGAACACGCCACATCATCCGAAAACCGATGCCAATAATCAAGTTACGGCGAAAGAATCATGAGCACTCAACCTGCAAAGTCATCGAAAATCCAAAATCAGGTGGCCAAATCGGCACTCCTGTTGGTAGACTCAACCTGGATTTCTTCGCAGTCGCGAGAACCTCTCCAACACATTGTCCCGATGCGACGTAAAGAGAAATGAACGATGATGTTGGCCAAGGTACGACAATGATTAAAACCTTCCAGACGATCAAACAGGATCAGATGTGGGACGGAGAAGACTCCGGTGCCAGCGATGCGCGCCTCGTGGAAGAAGCGCGGCAAGGCTCGCAACCGGCGTTTCGCGAACTCGTCCAGCGTTACGAACGTCGCCTCGGCAGAGTGCTGCACCGTTTTGTACACGATCCCGATCTCGCCGAAGATTTGGTTCAGGATACATTCTTGCGAGTCTACGAACGGCTCGATATGTTCGATCCCGCCCGCCGGTTCGGGCCGTGGTTATTCCAGATCGGCGTGAACCTCGCGCTCGATTATCTGCGCAAGAAAAAACGTCGCGGCTGGTGGCCGTTGTTCAGCGACCGCCGGGCGGAACAACAGATCGACCCGGAGTCGGCTGATCCTCGTACTCATCTGGATCTCCAGCAGGAGGTCCATGCGGTTTTACAGATGATTCCGGAGAAATACCGGACCGTGTTATGTTTACGTGATCTTGAAAATTTTTCCACGTCGGAAATCGCGGTCATCCTTCGGCGCCGCGAAGCGACCATCCGCTGGCGACTCGCCGAAGCTCGTAAGAAATTCCAGGAACTATGGACCGCTCGCGAAGCGATGCAGAACGGTCCTGCATTAAAGCAAAGCAAAGACGATCATGAACTGTAAACAGGCTGAACAACTTCTGGCGTTGTGGGTGGGTGGCGACCTGGACGAAGCGTCGGGGCGCGAACTCGAAGAACATCTCGCCTTATGCTCGACGTGCCGGGCGACGGGGCGACGGCTGAAAGCGTCGCAGCAGGTGCTGGTCCACGCCGGCCATGCCGAGCCGCTCCGGCTGGCGAAAAGCGAGACCGTGCCGGCGAGCGCTTCTGCCGACAGCGTTTGGCCGAATGTCGCACGTGGTTTGCGTGCTCTGGAAGCCCGCAAACGGAAGCAGCGATTCAACGGCTGGATCCCCGCGGCGGCGGTGCTGGCCGCTGCGTTGGCGATTCTCATCTCTCCTTACACCAACACGAGCAACACGCCGTCGTCCCCGACGATCGCTCCGTCTCCCGCCGGTTGGGGACAAAGTGGTTTGCAGGGGGGCGGCATTCAAGGTGGCATGTCGGGGACGAACCCGATCCCCGGTGCCGGCCAGTTCTTCACTGACTTCGATCAGCCGCTCTCCGGAAGCAAGAATCAACCCGGCAAGGATCACGCCAAGAGTTCCAAGCCGATCGACCACCCCTTCTTTCGCCAGTTCAAATCGCTGGATGACCGATAAGCGTGTGTGTCGAAGAGTCTTCTCGCTCGTGGGTGGCACGCCCTGACGCTTTGGGAAGGGCGTGGATTTCCCCTGCGAGAAACCCGCCCTTCGAAGACTCAGAGCGTGCCACCCGGAAACTTGGACACTCCGGGGGGGACTAATGTTGAGTCGACTCGAACTTGGCTCAACGCACTCCCTGCGTTAAGATGGAGTCGCGACCTCGCCGACCGTCGCGCGAGTTGAGGATCTCCATCAGAAAGCCCACCGATGCCCATTTTTGAATTCCGCTGCGAGAAGTGCCAGGATTCGTTCGAACTGCTGGTCCGTTCCTCGGAAAAACCGGCGTGTCCGCAGTGCCATTCCACCCGTCTCGAAAAACTCCTCAGCGCCCCCGCCGGCCACATTCGCGGCGATCAGTCGTTGCCCATCGCATCCGGCTGTCCGCCAAGCGATGCCCCGCCGTGCAGTCCGAATTGTTGCCGATTGTAAGTGCTACTGAGACAAGCGATGCCTGGAGATTCCTCTCTTATCGTAACCCGACGCGCCAGCGAGGGAGCAGGTGGACTTGCTTCCGTCGGTTCTGTTTGACGATGCACCCCCATAACTGCCCCGTGATGACTCCGCAAGGACGTATCACCAAGATGGTTGGCGAAGCCCACCTTACTCACTCAGCCAATGTTCTTTAGTTTTGTCGTGGCCGGCGGGCGGCACTGCTGACGTCATTGAGTCAGCAATGTTTCGATCGTTTTTTCAATAGAGCACACCCGGCTATTGAATCTATTGCTCGAGCAAACAACGGGCTTGACGAATGTCACCTGCGAGCTTCTAATCAGGGAGGCCGAGGCGTCCGTAGCCCGGCTGATTTTGATGTTTTGAGTTCCGAATAACGTTCGCACGTTATTCGGATTGACTCTGGATAAACAGTAGTTCGGCGAGCTGATTGTGTCCTTAGTTTTCGGGGAGTTGGCGGTGCGATACTTGCAGGTGCTCGCTGTAGTGATTTTCGGGCCGGGATGCCTAGCTGAGCCTCCGCGTGACTCGATGCGCGTGGGAACGAATCCATCTGCAGAGTCACCAACGACCGTTCGCGACGAACCAATCCCTCACGAAAATCAAACCAAGTCCTTCGGGATCGCCAATACGTTTTCTGGGAAGCTCACGGAGGAACAGGAGCGAGAGGCGCCCGAAGTACTTCGCGGCGTTTTCATGGTCGAGTCTCTCCGAACCATAACGGTAACTGAACTTGCCAAGGAAGTTGAGTCAAAGACTAAAGTTGCGGAGGAGACACACGATGGTAGGCGGTATGTTGCGTTGCGGGACTTCCGATGCGTGCAGTTCTCGGACGACGTGTCCGGGCAAATGATCGTGATAGAGCGCTACGTCGTCGCCCCGAAGTGATCGCCGAACTAAACGCTGGACCGGAGCCGCCGATCCAGTCGGAATTGCATGGTGAGCTGATCGGCGGCGGCCCGGTCGAGACGTCGAGCTGGAACCAAGGAAGCACTGTCGATGTTGCCCCGATCCAATCTACGGAGGTGCCTTATGCAAACGCGATGCGCAATGAGGGACGGACTGGTGTGCTGGTTTTCTGCGCTCGGCCTGACGATCGCAGGACTCTGCAGTTTCGTCGATCGAGTCTCCGCCGAGGACAACCCGCCCAAGCCATTGCCCGCGGATCTGGTCGCGGCCTGGAAGA
This sequence comes from Planctomycetaceae bacterium, assembly GCA_046160425.1. Classification (GTDB taxonomy): domain Bacteria; phylum Planctomycetota; class Planctomycetia; order Planctomycetales; family Planctomycetaceae; genus JAQCEJ01. Next base: position 16,002 of record JBJXGP010000069.1, on the reverse strand, counting down.
AAGAACTGAATATGAGTTTCGACTGCTGGATGTACCAGGACGAGTACGGAAGACTCAAAGAAGCCGATCGCCTCGAGACGCCGAAGGCTGGCTACGTTCCGGCGTTTCACATCATCGCGGATGAAGTGCGCGAGGACACGCTGGCCAAGCTGCCGGCACCCGAGGTGCCGTTTGGAATCGACATGAGCTCGACGAATGACTCGAAGGAAACCTTACCCGATTTCCTCTTGAAAGAGGTCGCCGGGATGGAGAACCTGCACGTCCTGGTGCTGTACCAGCGCAAGACCACCGAGGCGGGGCTGAAAGAACTGGCCGCGGCCAAGAATTTGCAGCATCTGAGCCTGGTTGAGAACATGGAGGTGACCGACGCCGTACTGAAGGAGCTAGCCCGCATCGAGGGGCTGAAAACGCTCCTCCTGCAGAATTGCCGCAAGGTCACGGACGCCGGGATGAAGGAAATCGCCAAGATGAAAAACCTGGAGGTGCTGACTATCCAAAATGCAAAGGTCACGGATGCCGGACTCAAGAACCTGACCGGCCTGAAATCGCTTCGCATGCTCTACACACGGGGGAAAGAAATCACCCCTGCGGGCATCACGCTGCTGGAAAAAGCGTTGCCGAATTGCAAAGTCAACCCGTAAGGTTGCCAAGCACGCGGGCGGCGGGCGCTGCCGACGGCTTTGAGTCAACACTGCTTCGATCGTTTTTTCAATGGAGCAGACCCGGCTATTGAATCCATTGCACGAGCCAACAACAGGCTTGACGAATGTTACCTGCGAGCATCTAATCAGAGAGGTTGTGACGTCCACAGCCCGGCTGATTTTGAGGTTTTGAGTTCCGAATAACTGGCGTACGTTATTTGGAATGATTCTGAATAAATGCAAGTTCGGCATCACCAGTTATGAACACCACACCCAAACCCGAAACAGTTCGAGAGTTCCTTGATGCATTCGAGGAAGTTTTTGACAGAGATTGGGCTTATTCAAAAGAGATGCTCACGGCGTTCCGAGTTGATGGTCACTTAGAGGATTATCCGGTTATTGGTGAGGACGCCACTTTCATTCATCCAAAGGTGGGGGATGAAGTGGAGGACTGGGGCAATCGCGCACGACTTTTGCAGGCATATCGAGCGCTGAAAAAGGAGTTGTCTTGATGCCGGGTGCCGGGTATCCCGGTTGGGATATGAACTCGTCGTTGATCCCAATTCTTGCGCGCCACGGCTGTCTCTCAATTCATCACAACGAAAGAGCGATCTCGATTTCTTTCGTCAAATCGGGTGAGACCTGACGCTGGCGTTCGAGTTCCAGCACGCTGTTGATCACCGTCAAATCCTGAGCCTCGCGCAGTTCTTCTTCCTTGATCAAGTCATTCTCCCACAACCAGTGGGCGACTTCGCACCAGTACCACAGCGGTGCGCCGTCGGTGATATTGCACGCCGGGGGGGGAAATCCTCCGGGGCCTCGTCCACCGGCGATGTATTGACTGACGAGTTGACGACTGCGCGCGATGCGACGGGCAATTTCGGATTGGGTCACCAGATCACAATGATCGACGCGCAGCACCGACGCGCCAATTCCCGACGCGCGGACATTCTTGATCGCACTCAGGATCGCATCTTTCAGCGAAGCCGCCGTGCGGGTAAACGTCAGATACATGCGACCGAAGCGGAGACTGATCGTGGCATCATCGCACCCCGCCGCGAATAAGGCATTCTCGACTTCGGGTGTGATCTCGGCGACGCCATCCAATAATAAAGTGAAGTCGAATTCTTTGTCAGGTTTGGACATCGTCGTCTCCACGTTCTGGGGTGTCGACCTCGTCGTCGTCGACATCGCCGCAATGAGGGCACAAATCAATTTCCCGCCGGATATGGCGCGCATGGTTTTCCGGATTTCGCGGAGTCGACCAGACGCTGATGATGCATCCCTCCTGATTGCTCTGCGGACAATACAACCGCCCCCAAGCATGGCCTCCGGAGATCGCGACTCGCCAGCCATGCAACTCTGCATAACGAATTGCCCACTCAATGTGCTTGTTTGGATGGCGTGGTCGTGACATGCTGCTTCCTTATCATAGATCGACTGTTGACACTTGTCAACAGAAGAAATTCTGTCGGGAAATACGGCATCGTCACAATGCCGCTGATCGATCAAGGGGACGGAAACTCGATCACTGTCGATTAGATTACTGTCCGCATGAACCGATATTGTACGGTTTTTTCAAAGTGTTTCAAGCAATCAATTGATTACACATCCCCTGGAAAATCTGGTACGCTTTCAAGCCGCAAGTCGGCATCTCCATTCAGCATCAGGAAACTCAAACCATGCATCATCCCACTCGGCGGGCGTTGCTCTTAATGACGATTGTGTTGTCGCTCTCTGGCGTGATCACATTCGCCGACGATGAGAAGAAACCGTGGAGCGACTATCCCGTCCCCGACATCGGGGTGCGGACGGAAGATCTCGCGCCGATCTATGGGAAGTTTCATTTCGTCTGGGTCCGCGAATCGAAAATACCCGGGTGCTTTCTGGATCTGCTCTGTTACGAACATAGCCAGGTGACGCTCGTCGATTCGCGGGCCGTCGAGAACGGGGCGTTTGAGCTGCGGCATCGGTCCAACGATCATCCGCACGTGCTGCTGATCACGACGGTCACGCCGCAACCGGGGGCGGTCGAGTTTTTGATGCGGGCGGAAGTGGATCGCGCGATCGATGCGAATGGAAAACTGCCGAACGAGTTGCCTTCGCCGAATCTCTGCTTTCGCGTGAAGCGGGCGGAGGATTGTTTTTCGAGTCACCCGCATCCGTTCCCCGAATTCATCGGCCGCTGTTTCATCTTCACGGAGGCCGGTCAGACGTTTCTGCTCGATGCGCCGCGATTCCCCTTGCCGCGGGCGGCTGCGGATGACCTGCGGAACAATCCGCCGTGGGTGCAGCAGTATTACCCCGTCTGGCAGCCGCTGCCGGAGGAATCAACAGGCATGACGTGGTACAACCGCAGCACGTCGCGATTTACGGTTCCGGTGATGGGGATCGTCTCGCGCGACAAGAAATATCTGACGGCGATTGCCAACGATACTTCGGACCTGATGACGCAGGCGTGGCAGGAATGTCTGCACAACAACCCGAAGTGGAGCCCGGCAGATGCTCCCCCCGAAGAGCAGCGCTGGCGCGTGAAAATCTACATCATGCCCAACGACCCCGACCTGCTGCTCGAGCGCGTGGGATACGATTTTCCGGAGGCCCTGAAGTTGAAAGAGAAAGCGGTCCCTTAACGAGCTGACCGGCGATACCGCTTGTACTGCGACGTCGTCGCGGTGTCGCGCGTTTGTGTTGCGGACAAGGCCGTCACATGCGGAGCACCAGCGGAAGCGGTTGCCTTGCTCTCGCCGAACGAAACGCGGGCAGAAGTCGGGCGTGGTTGTTCGGTCAGTTCTTCCGTCAGGTAGTTGACGAACTTCGGACTGGCCCGGTGGATGATCACGACCCGGCTTGCCGCGCGCGATTCTTTCACCGGGCGGATGATGCAAACCACTTCGGCCCCCTCCAGCGGGTTCCCCTCGGCGAGCGAACCGAGTTGCGCCTCGATCATCGCCGCGGCGTCGGCATCGGCGGGAATCTCAAGCTGCGTTTGCTGCATTGTCGCGGTGGATGCGGCGAGCGCCTTGATCTCAGCCGAGGCATCGTGATCGCCGGTCAATGTTTCTTGCGAGGTCGTGACCAGTTCGCGCGATTCGGTGGCTTTCGTCTGAAGGGGATCGGCGATCAGTTGAGCTTCGATGAGGATGTCGAACACCGGCTTCAGGCCGGCGTACAAGCCGCGTTGTTCTTTCGGGTCGGCGGCGATGCAGACGCCGACGAGTTTCCCTTCGGCGTTGAAGAGTCCGCCGCCGGAACGGCCTTGCACGGGGACTCCGGTGCATTCGACGTTATCGGGACCGAGGTAACGATTGAGGGCGGTGACACTCAGTTTCTGCAACGTCGGTTTTTCTCCGCCGCCGCAACCGATGCTGAAGACTTCGTGCCCGACTTCGATGTTGACCGCGGGATCGTGCAACAGCGCCGCTTTCAACTCGGCTTCGGTCTCGATCGAGATCAAGCCGACGTCGGCTTCGAGGTTGTACTTCAGTGCTTCGCCGAGATACGAACGAACTTCGCCGTCGACGAACAGATCGACCTCGATGCGGGAACCCTCTTCGAGGTTACGGAAGATATGTCCGCACGTCAGAATGATGGTTCGACCCGCTTCGCTGAAGATGACCGTACCCGAACCGAGATTGAGTCCTTTGGCGTCCTTGATGCGCAGGCGAACGCTGGCACCGATCGGGTCGGATGCGATCTCCACCGGCACAGCGTCCGCACGATCCTCGGCCTGTTCGGCGGGGTCGAGCGAATCGTTGTTGCCGCGGATTTCCAACTCTTCGTTCGTCAAGGCATCCTGCGGCTCATCCTTTTTCGTAAGAAACGGCACATTGAAGAACGACTTTTTCGGCTTCGGCGTTTCGACGGGAACATTGGCGTCGGGCTGCGATTTCAGATCGACGATGTCAGTTTCAACTTTCTCCGTCGGATATTTTTTTGCCATTTGCTGAAAGAGCGCGAGCAGATCCTGTTCGGATTGCTTCCCGACGAAGCGAGTCACTTCCTTGCCGTCCGCCAGCAGGATGAACGTCGGCATGGAGTTGACTTTGAAGCGATTGGCGACGTCGCGACGTTTTTCGACGTCGATCTGACGGATGGGGTAACCCTGTCGCTGCATGCGGTGAATGAGGCCGCTCATTTCCTGACAGGGGCCGCACCATGTGGCGGTGAATTCGAGGAGCTGGTAACGCGATGCGGGAGATGTCTCCGGCGTGGCTGACGCCTGGGGATCCGCCAACAGCAACAAGCCGACCATCGTCGAAGTGATAAGCGACATTCAAGGCCTCCCTGCCTGCATTTGTAATTCCTACCAGAACCGGTAGAAACATTTACAATGTTCCGGATCGCCTTCCCTGGCGAAGCGGTTTGCGAATTGCTTGACGACTGGTGTGAATTCGCTCGAAAACACGTGATTCGTCCCGAAACACCGGGATATTCGAGCCGGCTCCCGATGCGATGCATGGAAGCCGGTCTGCGATATTGCATGTTTCGTACCGCGTTCATTACAGTTGAGAATTCGATACGGTCTCTACCCATACGGGAGCGGTTGCGCGCAGGCTTGGGCTTCGGACATTTTTGGTTCAGCAAAATGGATTGTGTCCTCACCAATCACGGCAGATGATATTTCTGTAACTTAATACCATATATATATATACAGATATTTATCGCGGCGTATTCGACTCTTTGAGACGTGAGGATCTCCGCGAGTTGGCATTGCCAGGAATCAGGAAGTAAAGCGAATCGAGTGTACTTTCAGGAACGAAAACGGGTATAATCCTGATGGTAGAAACTGTCACCGAACCCCGGCCTCACAGGCCCTTGCCCGCCCGATGCTGACCTGCCTGACCTTCCCTGCCGGCTGATGAGAATTCATGCCGGCTTGCATACGCCCAACTCTGAAAACCTATACCCGCGCTGGTCGAAATCATGCATTCACATCCCGGTACTGAATATCGCGTTCGCGAGTTGGCGCTCTTCCTGTGCGGATCGCTTTTGATCGCCGCCGGGTGCCAGAAGGAAGAAGAAATTCGCACGTATGAAGTCCCCAAAGTCGTGAAAGCGACTCCTGCGCAGCCGGCTCAATCGGTTCCGGGGCGCATGCTCGGCGGTATCATCATTCAGGGTCCGCAGGCGTGGTTCTTCAAGATGTCCGGTCCCGATGCCCAGGTGCAGGACCAGATGGAAGAATTCCTCGCCTTGTGCAAGTCGATCCGCTTTCAACAAGGCAAACCGACCTGGACATTGCCCGACGGTTGGAGCGAAAAACCGGGAAGCGAAATGCGGTTCGCCACGCTGAAGGTCGATGATGCCAAGCCTCCGCTCGAAACCAGCGTGATCGTGCTGCCGAAGGGAGACGACTCCGACGACGATTACCTGCTGGCGAACATCAATCGCTGGCGCGGTCAACTCCAACTCCCCCCCACGACCGCCGACAAGTTGTTCGAAGAGACTTCGAAAAAAGTCGAAGTGATCCGCGACAAGACTAACGCGGGAGATGAACTCGTGCTGGTCAATCTCTTCGGCATGCTCTCCGATCAGGGTGGGATGCCCCCCTTCGCCTCGCGATCGGGACCGTTCTCTGGTCCAGCGCCACCCGGTCCCGTCGGCGACAAACCCGGACCCTCCCCCAATAATGCAGACCCCGGCGTGAAATACGATCTCCCTAAGAATTGGGAACAGGCCCAGTTGAAAACCTTCCAGGTCGCCGCGTTTCGTGCTCGCAAGGACGATCAGCGGGTCGAAATCTCGATCACGCCGATCGGCGGCGGAGGGGGCGGGTTGCTCGCCAACGTCAACCGCTGGCGCGGGCAGATCAAGCTCCCCCCGATCGAAGAACCCGAAATGAACGCCGCGTTCAAGCAATTGACCGTCGGCGATCTGACCGCTCAGTATATCGAACTCATAGGGCCAGAGACCGAACAACCGCAACAGGCGATCTGGTCCGCCATCCTCGAACACGCCGGCCAGACCTGGTTCATCAAGCTCCAGGGAGATCTCGATCTGGCAAAAGAAGAACAACCCCGCTTCGAAGATTTCGTGAAGTCGATCCGATTTGAATGAACTGGAAAACCAGTTCTCACCACAGAGTCACAGAGATAAAGAAGAGTGGGAGACCGGAAGAGTTAAAGACAACAAGACCGGGAGGCAGGATGCCTTCAGTCTCGGAGAGGCGGCAGTGAATAGCCAGGGGCGGAAGCCCCTGGTGAACGTTGCCGACAGATCACACAGCCCCGGAGGGGCGACAGACGACTCTCGCGGAAAACGAAACACTTGATACAGGAACGTTATTGAAAATAAAATTCGACATATCACGGATTTGGGAGAATTTCTCTGTCACCCCTCTGGGGTTTTGCATCATACGATGACATTGATTCCAGGGGCTTCCGCCCTCGTTGTTCTACACAAGTCGTAAGTTATTAGAATAAAAAGCAATATCGTCAGGGGTAATCGTCGCTCAAACTCTCTTGGTCCCCCCCAAGGTACACATTTTGTTGTGAAAGCACTCCCCTGCAAAATGGATCCTCCGTGTCAAGACAAAGATGTGTAGAACAACGAGGGCTTCCGCCCCTGGCTATTGACGATCACCCCTCCGGGGTTATGAAAATCCTTCGCGACCTTTGCGGCTTTCGCGGTATAAAATGCGGCAACCTTATCGCCAACATGCGGTCAATCAGAAGCACGATCAACCTTAACTCAACTCGCCAAGCAGGAGACGGTCATGTCTTCTCCCTCGATTCCTCGAAATACTGATGTCCTCTCTTCGCTCCCCAACGACGATGCGAGAGAGTTCTCGCTCGCGCAGTGGCTGGCGTACTGCCTGTCCCCGTTGGCGTCGCTCAAATTGACCGTCACGTTTTTTGCGCTGGCGATCTTTCTGATCTTCGCGGGGACGCTGGCCCAGGTCGACAAAGACATCTGGGAAGTCGTCGATCAATATTTCCGCTCGGCGATCGTGAAGATCCCGCTGCAGATCTTCTTCCCCCAATCGTTCTTCCCGAGCAAACCGCTCGTCCCCGGAGCGATCTGGTTCCCCGGCGGCTGGTTGATCGGCGCGGTTCTCGCCGTCAATCTCCTCTCGGCTCACCTGATCCGTTTCAAAGTCCAGGCGACCGGGACGCGACGGCTGCTCGGTGCAGGAATCATCGCCGTCGGTGCGCTGGCCACCTGGATGGTCATCGAAAGCGGCTCGAACCCCGACGGCATCCAGCACGAACCGATTTTCGCCTGGAACACATTGAGGACCATCATGCAGTTTTTGATCGTCGGCTTGTGGGCCGGAGCGGTCTATCTGCAGATCCAGTTGATACCGCATACGAAACAAATGCGATGGTTCAGATGGTGGAGAGGGACGGTCACGATCGCTATGTTCGGCATATTTCTGGCGTGGACGTTCGCCCAAGGTGAGACGATCCAGTTGGGCGACTCGTCGATGCGCATTTTGTGGCAGTTGATCAAGGCGACCGTCGCGGGCCTCATTTTGCTCGCGGGATGCGGCGTCCTGTTCCGCAAGCGGGCCGGCGTCGTCCTGCTGCACGGCGGGATCGCGCTGATGATGATCAGCGAAGTCCTCGTCGGGGTCTCGGCGAAGGAAGCCCAGATGACCCTCAACGAAGGGGAGACGCTCAACTACGTCCGCGACATCCGCACGGTCGAACTCGCCTTCGTCAATACGTCGAAAGCGGGCGTCGATGTGATGACGGTGATCCCCAAATCGCGACTGAAAGAAGGAGTCCGCATCTCCGACGATCAACTCCCCTGCGATGTCGAAATTGTCAGATTCATGCAGAACTCGAACTTGCGCAAGGTCAAGAAAGGGGAGACCAACCCTGCCACCAACGGCGCCGGCATCGAATGGCTCGCCGAACCCGCCGAAGCCTCGACCGGGACCGACATGGGGGCCGGCGTCGATATGACCGCCGCGTATGTACGATTCTTCGAGAAGGGGACCGATAAAACTCTCGGCACGTACCTCGTCGGCATCCTGCAATCGGAAGTCGGTGAACCCGAAACATTGACCGTCGGCGAGAAAAAGTTTGGTGTCTCGCTGCGGTTCGCCCGCGATTACAAGCCGTATTCGGTCAAGCTGATCGATGTCCGCAAGGAAGATTATCTCGGCACCACAACGCCGCGGGACTATTCATCCGATATTCACCTCACCGACCCGACGCGCAGCGTCGACCAGCAGGTGCATATCTGGATGAACAACCCGCTGCGTTTCGCCGGGGAGACGTTCTACCAGAGCGGGTATCAAAAAGATGGGGGGACCGGCGTCGAGAGCACTACGCTCTCCGTCGTGACGAATACCGGCTGGATGATCCCCTATGTGTCGTGCATGATCGTTGCCGTCGGGTTGCTCGCCCACTTCTCGATCATTCTGCTCCGCTTCCTCGACCGTCGGCGTCGCGAAGAGGTTGTCGGATCGGCCACAATCGAAGAGGCCAGCGACGAAGAATCGGTTTCGAAAAACTCCGCCGGGCGGAAACGCGACCGGCGCGAGAAGCATTCTGAAGCCCCGATGCAGCATCATCCGCAAACCGGTTGGCTGGAGAAATTGGTCCCGCTCGCCGTCGTGCTCGTCTTCGGCGGATGGCTACTCAGCCACGCCCGCATGCCGAAATACCCTGCGGAAGACTATCAACTTTACGCCTTCGGACAATTGCCGATCGTTTCCGGCGGACGGCTGCAACCGATCGATTCGCTGGCCCGCAATTCGCTGCGCGCGATTTCCGATCGCCAGACGTACCGCGACGCCAACGGCAAAAAGCAGCCGGCAATTCGCTGGTTTCTCGATGTGGTGACGCAATCGGACTCGGCGGAAAAATACAAAATCTTCCGCATCGATCATCCCGAGGTCGAAAGCTTCTTCGAAGTCGAACGGGACAAGAATCATCGATATTCGCTTGCCGAACTGCGTAAGAAATCGAGCGATTTCCACCGCAAGGTCGAAGAGATCCAAAAGAAATCGGCGAAGACCTTGAGCGTACTCGAACGGCGATTTGTCGAACTCGATGAGCGGATTCGCACCTACACGATGCTGGTGGCGGCGTTCAGTCCTCCACCGATCCCCGAATTGCCCACTGACGAAGACTTCCAGAAGGATCCTACTGAAGCACGCCAGCGGTTCATGGCGATCGGTGAGGCGTTGATGCAATTCTCGAAGCAGTTGTCGGGGATGTCTCCCCCACTCGCCGTCCCCGTCGGCAAAGAGGAACCCGCCGAAGGGAAGTCCTCCACGAGCGATAAAGAAGTCTGGGAACCGTATTCCATCGCCTGGAGCAAAGGGTTCTTGCAATCGCAGTTGATGGGTCAGCCTCCCGCTGAGCAGACGCTGCACTGGAATAAAATGCTCGCCGCCTATGGCAAAGCCGACGTCAAAGCCTTCAACACGGCGGTAGGTGAATACAAAGCCTTCCTGAAAACCGATGCCCCGGTCTCCATCGATCAGAAGAAAGTCGACTTCGAAACGCACTTCAACCAGGCCGAGCCGTTCTACCACGCGTCGGTGTTGTATGTCGTCGTCTTCATCCTCGCGGCATTGGCATGGCTCGGCTGGAACAGGCCGCTCAATCGGGCCGCGTTCTGGCTGACGGTCTTCACCTTCGCCATCCACACGGCGGCGCTCATCGCACGCATCTACATTTCCGGCCGGCCGCCGGTCACAAATCTGTACTCGTCGGCGGTCTTCATCGGCTGGGGAGCCGTCGTGTTCGGGATGATCTTCGAAGTCGTCTTCAAAATGGGAGTCGGCAACATCCTCGCCGGCGTCGCCGGGTTCGCGACGCTCGTGATCGCCCACCTGCTCGCCGTGGACGGCGATACGTTCGTCGTCTTGCAGGCGGTCCTCGACACGCAGTTCTGGCTGGCGACGCACGTCGTCTGCATCACGCTCGGTTACGCGACCACCTTCGTCGCAGGCATCCTCGGCATCGTCTACATCGTCAAGGGAGTGGCGACGAAATCGCTGACCACCGAGACCGGCAAAGACCTGACCCGCATGATTTACGGCACGCTCTGCTTCGCGATCTTCTTCAGCTTCGTGGGAACGGTCCTCGGAGGATTATGGGACGACGACTCGTGGGGCCGCTTCTGGGGCTGGGATCCGAAAGAGAACGGAGCCTTGATCATCGTCCTCTGGAACGCCCTCGTCCTGCACGCCCGCTGGGGCGCGATGGTGAAAGACCGCGGCCTCGCCGTCCTCGCCGTCGCCGGCAACATCGCCACCAGTTGGAGCTGGTTCGGCGTGAATGAACTCGGCGTGGGCTTACACTCCTACGGTTTCACGGATGGCGTGCTCTTGGCGCTATTGGTGTTCATCGGCAGCCAATTGCTGATCATCGCGGCGGGGAGTTTGCCGAAGTCGATGTGGATGAGCCGACAGTCGGTGGGGTGAGGGGGGAGCGGTTGCATTCACACGGATAGGCCGCTGCAAATGGTTGGTCGGACTGCTGCGCCAACCATGACGCGGGTTCGCCTCGCTTACCTTGGAATTCTCAAAGAAAATCGAGAACTTAGAAGCGGCCGTGTAATCGCATCTCGCCAACTAAATTTTCTGCTGGCAACCCCGAGAAAAATATAAGAGCGGGAAGTTGCGTACCCGCCATGCATGATGGCTGATTTTAACAATCACGTCTGGATAATTGAGAATTAATCGAAAACGCGGGAGGGCTTGAACAGTATCAACTGGTGGCGAGGAGGAGCGGAAATCTAAGGCGAAATTCTTGGTAATGGGTGACTTGGAGGAGTAGGTTTATATGAAATGCCATAAAATATTTGTCGATTTCGCTCGGGCTTCACTTGACTGAAGTACCATTTGATAGTACCTTTTGATCCTTACCGGGCGATTATCAATGGCTTTCGTGGTTTTTAGGGGGGCCTCAATATGGATGATATCCCTGACGCGGCGCATGAAGCGATTCTTCTCAGATATCCGAAGCATCGTCTCAAGCCAAATGAGTTCATCGAATTCGTTGAGCTCAATGAATTTCACACCGACTGGCAAGAACTTGATCTAGACCCTGTTGATGAACTCGGCATTTTGCAAGCTTGTCTAATGGCTGATCCGGCTGCTGGACATTCCATCATAGGAACCGGCGGGTTGCGATATTGCCACATGAGAAAAGAATTCGATACTCCGCAGAAGCCCCCTCAAAATTTTTTCGTCTACTATGCCTTTTATGAAGAGTTCAAGCAAATTTTGCTCGTGTGTGCATCACCATGCATCCTGGAATGTAACAATGAGGAGAGGCAACGACTTCAAAAGCTCATAGAGCAGGAACTCCATCAATTACTTAAAAAAAGGTCCCGATCGTCCGAGATTTAGTATATCCGCTCTCCCGAAGGAGGTTCAAGAATTGGCCATGAACGAATTGTCCCCCAAAGCCGACGCCACACATGCTCCGAGCGCTGCGGAAATGATTCGCCGGCTGGAAGCTTTCAAGATCGATTTGGAATCAGGAACTCAAAAAACTTTTACGCGCCGCGAAATTCGTTTGATCCTCAAGCCGACTTCTTACGACCCAATGCTAGTGAAAAAAACGCGACAGGCGCTAAATTTTAGTCAGCCATTGTTCGCGCAGTTTCTTGGTGTCTCCGTGAAGACGGTTCGTTCTTGGGAACAGGGGAAGGTCGAGCCGAGCGATATGGCATGTCGTTTTCTCGATGAAATCCGACGTGACCCGGATCATTGGAAGCAACGATTACTAGAATCCATTGAAAAGATCTGCACGGAAAACGAGGTCGGTGCTTAATTGAATTATCAGGAAAAAAGACCGTAACAAATTGTTACGGTCTTTTTTAATATGGTCAGGGTGGTACATTTTGAATCAGGACACTACCCAAGAACAGTGAACGCCCCCTGTCTCACCTCCCAACTGTCGAATACACCGCTTGTACCACCTGCGCCGTACCTGAAACTCGCGTGCCGAGGGAGGTTGCGGATTGGGGAAAATATACCAATCAACGGCGAGTTGCGCGATCAGGTGATCCTTTAAGGTATTGACTGATATCCTCTTAACGCAACGACATCGCTTGTAACTCGTTGCCGAATTTCTTGACCGGACTCCGCCAGGGTGTAGACTTGCCTGGGCGGAACGACGGAGTCAGTCTGCTCGGCATCTGAATCTTTTGTCCACTTGTCTTTCGCGACTGAAACGCTCATTCTTGATTATGGTCTGGAGCGGATGCAGCGATTGTAGCGGTGGGAGTGCGGGTGCGGCTCCGATGGTCCCTCTCTCGGAGCACTCGACTCGTCTGCGGTAACTCCCGCATCATGTGCGGGTCTCCGTCGGCGAAACGGTTCAGCAAAACGAAAAACGCAGGTCTTCCCTGCTGGAGTGTGTCAGCGTGTCGTCAGCGATCTCCGCCGAATTCAAGGAACAGGTTCGCTCGCGGACCGACCTCGTGGGGTTGGTTTCCGAGAGCCTGGCCCTCGTTCCTCAATCCGGCGGCAGCGTCTTCAAAGGGCTTTGCCCCTGGCATGACGACCGCAGCCCTTCGCTTTGCATTTATCCCGAACGGCAATCGTGGCGCTGCTGGGTCTGCAACGACGGCGGCGACTGCTTTTCGTGGGTCATGAAGCGGGAAGGGCTGAATTTCCCCGAAGCGATGGAAGTCCTCGCCCAGCGGGTTCACCTTGAAATCCCTAAAACCATGCGTGCCGGACCGGGAATCGGCTCTTCGACCGCTTCGCTTTACGAAGTCCTCAAATGGGCCGAGCAGGAATTTGTGAATGCTCTCGAACGCGGACCCGATTCCCAGCGGGCCCGCGACTATCTCAAATCGCGAGGATTCACGCAGGAAACGATTTCGCAGTTCCGCGTCGGTTATCATCCCCCACAGTGGGACTGGATCATAGGCCGGGCACAGGGGAAATTCACGCTCGATCAACTCAAGGCCGTTCGTCTTGTGAAACCGGGGCGCGATGACAGAAGCCATTACAGCGTCTTCCATGACCGTGTGATGTTTCCGATTCGCGACGAACGTTCGCGGACTGTTGCATTTGGGGGACGTGTTCTTCCGGACCGAGCGCAAACCACTCCGTCAAAATATTTGAACAGCGACGAAAGTCCGATTTTTACGAAAAGTCGGACGTTGTATGGCTTGGACATCGCTCGCCACAGTATCAGCCAGGGGCATACCGCAGCGGTCATGGAAGGTTACACCGACTGCATGATGACGCATCAGTTCGGCATTCCCCTCGCTGTCGCTACATTAGGGACGGCCCTCACCGAAACACACGTGACATTGCTCAAGCGATTCTGTCGCAAGGTCGTGCTGATTTACGACGGGGACGAACCCGGCCTCAAAGCCGCCGATCGGTCGGTCGGCAAGTTCCTGGATCAGGATATCGACTTACGCATCCTGACCTTACCCGATCAGCTCGACCCTGCGGATTACCTCTCGCAACACGGGGCAGAGCCGTTTCGCGAACTGATCGAGAGCGCGCCCGAAGCGTGGGAATTCAAATTACGTCGCCTATTGGCCCTGCACGGGACCGAAAACGTTGACTCTCGGCAACGTGCCGCTCAAGACATGATGGCCTTATTGGCTTCGGTGCCGCGGATGGCGAGCGAAATTCGCGAGGATCTGATTCTCTCGCGACTCGCCGACCGATTGCGCATCCCTGAAGCTCGATTGAGGATGCAACTCGACAACCTGCGGCAGAAGTCGCCGTCGGCGACGCGCAAGTCGACTGTGAGGGTCGACAAACCTCAACCCTCCCTGGTTAAAACGGGGGACGAAGAGGGATCGCAGTATCAGTTGGAATGCGATCTGCTAGAAATCATCTTCGCAGCCGATCAGCCGTTGTCGCTGATGGATCTGCTGCGAGAGATCGAGCCTGGTGAATTTCGACATGCATCGCTGGGGGAACTCTTTCGCGTCTGCGTCGAATGTACAGAGGCGGGAATGGCACCCTCCTACGAGCGCATTACCACAATTGTCGAAGATCCGGAGTTAAAACGCTGGGCCGCCTTTCTGGATGAGTCGGCTCGACGCAAGGGAATACCGCAGCGAATGCAAGCGGTGGAAGTCAACGACGACGGCGAACGGGAGACTCCGGAATATTTGCGGCATGTGTTGGCAGGTTGGCATAAACTTCGCGAACTCAAAGAACACGAGCTAAAGTTAATGGAGTATACCCGCGACACGGGATCGACGCCCGACGGGGATCAGGCACAGGCATTGCTGAAGCAGGCCATGGAATATCACCAACGACGAGCAACTCGGAATAACCGCAGTCAATAAGCGGGGAGGAACTGGCAGTGCAGATGCAGGAAGAACGTCTGTTGACATTGATTACCACTGGTCGCGACCAGGGGGGCTTTCTGACGTACTCGCAGATCAACGAGTATCTCCCCGACGAAGCGGTCAATCCCGAGAAACTCGATACCCTCCTCATGTGCCTCGAAGAAATGGGAATGGAAGTGGTCACCGACAAGGTGGTCATCACCCGTGCCATCGAGAAAAAGCGCGGCAAGGGGGCCAAAGGGAAAAAGGAGACCATCGGCGAAGACAAGAGCAAGCGGATCGACGACCCCGTCCGCATGTATCTGACGCAGATGGGCGAAATCCCCCTCTTGACCCGCCGCGAAGAAATTTCGCTCGCCAAGAAAATCGAAGTGACCCGCAAGCGCTTCCGCCGGCATCTGCTCGAATGCGATTTCACCATGAAGGCGGCGATCGACATCCTCAAGAAGGTGCATACAGGGGAACTCCCCTTCGACCGCACGATCAAGATCTCGGTGACCGAAGGGCTTAACAAGAATCAGATTCTGGGACGCATGCCCCATAATCTCAAGACGCTCGAATTCCTGCGGCACAAGAATATCGCCGACTTCGAGAAGACGATGCTTCCCGGAATCTCCGCCAAAGACAAGAAGCAACTGTGGAAGAATCTGCAAATCCGCCGGCGAAAAATGGTGACGCTCGTCGAAGAGCTGAGCCTGCGAACCCAGCGCTTGCAGCCGGTCATGAAACGGCTGGGACAAATTCACAACCGCGTTCAGGAACTGCTGGGGAATCTCGAAAACTTCAAGCATCTCAAGTCGGCGAAAGACGACCGCGCGAATATCCAGCGCGAATTGTCCGACCTGCTGATGATCACGATGGAAACTCCCGAATCGCTCAAACACCGGCAGGAATGCATCGAAACGCGGTTCGCCAGTTACGAACTCGCGATGCGCGAACTCTCCGGAGGCAACCTGCGACTCGTGGTTTCGATCGCCAAGAAATATCGGAATCGCGGCCTCAGCTTCCTCGATCTCATTCAGGAAGGAAACACCGGCCTGATGCGCGCCGTCGATAAGTACGAATATCGCCGCGGCTACAAGTTCAGCACGTACGCCACGTGGTGGATTCGCCA
>JBJXGP010000068.1:0-6402 GCA_046160425.1 Planctomycetaceae bacterium | reverse complement strand
TGTGACTCTTCCGACGCGTTCAGCCCCGCTCGCGCTCTACATTCCCCATTGAGGCAATTGCTTCCCGTCCGTGCGAACGGATTGGCGTACAGACCTGATGTCGCGAATTTCATCCAATTATTTTTTGTCGAGCTGCGCTTGCGTCACCAGGCAGAATCCACTATTTCTGTGCCTTGCACGGCCCAAATGGTAATCATGCCAATGTGACTTGATCTCTTTACACTGCACCACTTTATTTGATATGAATTGCCTCACTGGTTCCTTGGTGTTGACCAGAAACCCAAATGAGGGGATTTCACCGGAATTTCAGATTTTGAGGCCCATCCGAACAAAATTGTGCAAGACATTTTCGAACATTTGATGGGAAACCTTGTCATTGGAATAAGATCGTGTAAACTAACGGCAGCAAACTCTCGCGACAGAACCCACTTAAAGACAATACTTTACAACCATTCCTCGATAGCTCAACGGTAGAGCGAGCGGCTGTTAACCGCTAGGTTCTAGGTTCGAATCCTAGTCGAGGAGCTTTTTGAAAAACGCTTTGAAACGTGCTCCTTTCACGGACGAAGGGGGAATCACGGCAAGGACGCCCCGGCGGTGTTGTTTGCATGTTTGGTTTCCAGGTCACGGAGGATGTTTGCATGTCAATCGGAACGAAGCGATTCAAAACGGGCGATGAAGTTATTGCCAAACTCGCTCAGGGGGTCACGAAAGTCGGCAAGATCAAATCGGTCGATGGGAAGATGGCGACGATTCTGTACCGCGACAACAAAGGGATCATTCAATCGATCGAGTTGCCGTTGTCGTTCTTGGAACCGCTGACCGACGGTTGATGCTCGTCTGACACATTCGCCGGGACGTACTGGCCGCTGGCAATGAGCTCGTCCGGAGCAAGAAAATGTGGGCGTCTCTCGTGCAGCAAAAACAGGGAATTGATGACTCGGTCGTCAGCGGGATGATCCGAAGACGTGAACGTCACCATGCCATTTCCATCTTCATGGTTCGTGATCAATAACAGAGGGCCTTCGCCCGTGATTAAACACGCGAAGTCTCCTTTTGCGAATTTTCGTTTGACGAACGTTTCCCCATTACGGGTAAGGGAATGAGACAGCACGGTTGCTCGAAACGGTCCCCTGAATCCAGTCAGCATGGTTGAAACCTCCCCTTTCGATCTCGAACGAAAATTGTAACTTGCAAAAACACTTATAGGCGGATACGCTAACATGGCAACAGTTGCGAATCAAGGGTTAACTGCAATGGGTCGTTTCGTGGAAAATTTGCTGGTGATCATGTCAAAGCAAAAATTGACGCAAGCCAGAGTCGCCGAATTGACCGGTGTCCCCGTCTCGAACTTGAATCGAATTATCAAGGGAAAAGAGCGGATTACAGTCGATCGTGCTGAACGCATCGCCCACGCCCTCGGGAAAGATATTCAGGAATTTTTCAAAATCCCGCGACAGTCGGCTTGACAGTCGTTGGCGTATACGCCAATATTCGCACCCGTTGGTTGCATCTCACGATGTGGCCAGCGGGTTTTTTTGTTTTCCCGCTTCCGAATCCTTTCCCAGGGGAACAAAGAAACCGGCATCGTTGCCGTCGGCGTGAGTGCCCGGCGGGGAGCGGACTGGGGTTGATGTGATGATCTGGCCCCAGCGCCGCGCGGGTTCGACTCCCGACAACGGTGATTTTTCGGAAAACGTATCGAGGGGGGAACCATGAAAATCTATTTGTCGGCCAGATATCCCCGGCGGGAAGAAATCCTGCGGTATCGCAGTCAACTCCAGGAGATGGGTCACGAGGTCACCAGCCGGTGGCTGATCGAGGAGCCGCTTGAGGGAGAACCGGACAACAGGCGGAGTGCCTTTGAGTTGCACTGCCTGCGGTTTGCCACGCAAGATTTCAGCGACTTGGTCGACGCCGATGGCCTGATCGCCTTCACCGACCCGTCGCCGAACCGCTTTTCGCGCGGCGGGCGGCACATTGAATTCGGCGTCGCACTGGGTTTGGTCAAGCCGATCATTCTGATCGGCCCTCGCGAAAATATTTTCCACCATCTGCCGGGAGTGGCTCATTTCGTTACGTGGGAACACTGCCTGAAAAACTTTCCGTGGCCCGTTCCGGCCGGCTGTTCTCTGTGACCTTTGTGTCTCTGTGGTTAGCAAATCCTGTCAACCGTTTAACGCATCGCGGCTGGTCGCTTCACTCACTCACTCACTCACTGCCGAGGCCGCGATGTTTTTTGAGTGCTGCCGAAAAAGTCGGAAAGGAGCCGGAACATGTCGTGGTTGTGGGAACCGCTGGCGCAGGCGTTGCAGTTGTTCGCGACGCTCGGCGTGCTCCTGTTTGCAACGCTCGCCTGGCAGATGCTCCGCTGCGTGCTGTTCGATCTGAGGGGCCGGCGGCGGATGCAACGGATTTATCCGCGACAGGTAGCGCAGCCCGTGTTGCCCGCGACGATCGCTGGGACGGGGAGTTGGGGGTTGGGGGAGCGATTCAAGCCCCAACCCCTCATCCCCAACCCCTCGGCGAACGCCGAACAGCCGACGTTAGGCGACGAAAACAAACGAACGGAATCACGTGCGAGAAGGGGGGAGCAGGATCAGCGGTTGACAAGCGTTGGCCCGCCTATGTCGATCGCGCCTCTCCCCCCATTTTAGAGATTGAAGATTGACGATCGAGAAAGGATTCGCGATGCTCGCGGCACTGGCCTGGTCGATGTTATGGCTGATCGTCGGCGGACTGGTTTTTCTGGTCGGGGGGTTGGCGTTATCGAGCCGGGTCATGCTCCTGCACGTGCGGAGAATGCACCACGCTCGCTTTGACACGCGTGCCCCGTTCTGGACGGCCCCGTGTGCCCCCAGACAATTCGATGATGAGCCGCTCCCCGCTCGCGCCTGCTTTCATGGCAACGCCGACGATGAGCATTATTTCTGCCCCCGCTGCGGTCAATCGCTGGCGATCCAAGGGGCTTTGCGCTACGGCCCGGCGGTGTATCTGCTCGCCGATTGTGGCGTGTGTGAGACTCGATTTGAAATCGACGATGCCGGCTGGATACGACCGGGGGTGGATCACGTGACGATGCGCAGGGGAGGCTGAGATGTCGGCAGCGACCCGATCGATACCGGCCCGGCTGGTGAAACTTGAAGGGGATGCCGCGGCGGCGCGACTGGTGATCCTCACGATGCGGGAGACGCTCTCGCGGTCGCTGGCGGAGATACGTCGCATCGAAATCGAAATTGCCGAACTGCAAGATGATTATGCGGAACTGAAACCCTGCGAGCGGGAATCGCTGGTCACTGCTGAAACGGGGACTCCATGAACGGGATGAAAACGATTACGATCGAGCAGACGACGAAAATCACGATTGACGGCGAGCGGTCGCCGTCAGCTCGCGCCGAGTTCGAGCCGGTCGTCGATTTGCGTCCGCTAGAAGACGCGATGAGCGTGTTTGGCGATGCGCTGCTAGATGAAAGATGGCTCGACGCGAATTTCCGGCGGCGGCCGCGTGTGGCCGGGCTATGGCCCGAATGGGAATTGGAGATCGCGCAGCGGCGGGAAGGTCAGATGAAATTGTTGCTGGTGATCGGCGGCACGGGGACGTTCGCCGTCGGTGATGGGCAGACGTGGCTGCTGTCGCTGCAATTCTGGAGTGCGGAGACGCGCATCTTCGGTATGCGTCTGGTACGCATGGTATCGAGCCGCCTCGAACTCCAGGCCGTGGTCGATCTGCTGCACGCGAAAAGCGATGGGGACGTGCTCAGCAGTTTGAGCGACTTGAGCAATCGCGATCTGGCGGGGGGATCGTAACGGAGTGCGGGATTACCCCGCCGCGGCGAGCGGGATGGAGTTCATGTCTGAGGGGGCTGCGCTTCTGTGGAACGAGCGTCGTTCACTCGCCGCGGCGATTTTGAATCAACGATATGGAGATCGGTATGGAATGTCGCGTGTGCGGAGCCACGGTTAAGGCGATCAACGGCAAGCATCTGAAATCGGCCAACTGCGAATCGGTCGATGGCGTGCGGCTGAGCGTTAGAGAATATCAGCGCCGTTTCGGCGGCGTGATCCGGAGCGGGTTGCTGTACGAATCTGTGGAAGCGGCCAGCGATCCATCGGCTACGCACAACGGCGCGGTAACTCTACCGAAGAAAAAAACATCCGTCCTGAAGCTTCTCGAAAAACTTTCGGTCGAAGCGATCGACGGGGAACTGGCCGTCGTGGAAGCCTCGATCGCCGAATCTCTGGCATTGCGAAAACGTCTCAAGGGACTCCGCGCGATGATCGGCGGTGAAACTGGGGGGGGGCAGGCGATTCCCGCCGATCGGGCATCGTTTGAAGCGGTCGAGATCGACACGTATCAGGACAAGAGCGGCGACCTTCGCGAATCGATCATCGAATACATCGAAGCGGCGGGGCCTTCGAAGGATCATGCCATCGCTCGGGGGATCGGCATCAATTTCGATGTCCTCAATATCCATCTCGATGCGCTCGTCGAAGGTCAGCGCCTGAGTTACGACAAGGGCTTATACCGGATTGCGTCGGATCGCTGATTGCCGAAAGGAATGGACGGAACCATGCACGCGCTGACAATCTCACAACCGTCTGCATCATTGATCGCCAGTGGCGAGATGTGGGTCGATAACCGGACGTGGGAAACATCGTACCGGGGTATCCTGGCGATTCATGCCGGGAGCGGGACGCAATATCTCGACCGGCAAGAACTCCGCGAAATGAACTATCCCACCGGTGTCGTTGTCGCGATCGCCCGGCTGACCGATTGCGTGCGATTGATCGACCTGATGCTCTGGCAATCGAGCGGTCATGCCTCGAAGCGGATCGGCCCGCGGACCGTGTGCGAACTGCTCGCGCATAAGCACACCGAAGGTCCGTTCTTGTGGGTGCTCTCGAACGTGATCGCCTTGCCGAGTCCGATTGCCGTCAAGGGGCAAACGAAACTGTGGGAGTGGGATGCGCCCGGCGGTTTGCAGGGGGACTACGAGCGGGAAGTTTCTCTCAGGGCTGCGCATGCGCTGCGGACGGCGCGCGAAGCCGATCTCGAACGGGAGAGTCGCTGATGGAACTGGCACGGGGGAAGGAACTCGGCACGGAACTGATGCTGCTCTTGAGCGAATCGGGGGCGGTCGACCGGATTCAACTGGCCGGCTCGATTCGCCGGCTGGAAGCGCGGGCTTCCGATATCGAGATCGTCGCCGAGCCGCATGGCGACGGCGGGCATGCCGGGAAAAGTCTCGAGCGGTTTATCGAAGGGGCGATCGACGACCCCGATACGCCGTTGACCTGGGATGAGGACTTGAAACGACGCGGCCCGCGGTACAAGCGGCTGCGGTGGAAGGGGGAGCCGGTCGACCTGTTCATCGTGCTCCCTCCGGCGCAATGGGGGGCGATCCTGACGATTCGGACCGGGCCGGTGGAATTCGTGAAGATGCTGATGGGCTCGCGCAAGTACGGCGGGTTCATGCCGTCGGGGATCGTGCAGCGGGACGGTGCGTTGTGGACTCTGCAACGTTACGCCCCGCCTCGCAAGGTCGAGACGCCGACGGAGGAAGAATATTTCCACGCGCTCGGCCTGGCATGGATTCCCCCCGAGCAACGGACGATTGCGAATCTGTTGAAGCATCAGGTCCATGCGGAGTGGTGAGGGGGAACGAGGGAACGAGGGGTGGGGAGTTGGGGGATGGGGAAATGACAATGCGAAATCCAGCCATCATTCTCGAAGCCATTGAAGCAATCCAAAAGCAGCAGTGTCGAGACCCCGTGACAGATGATCCGATCGACTATGAGGCCGTGATTCATGCGCTGAAATGGGTTCTTGGGATCGATTTGACGTTGGCCGGGCATTGTTGGGTGGATTGCTTTCTTGGCGAGTGTGCGGTTGATCTCGGGAAGGAATACCGCTGCAACATTTGCGGAGGAATTGTCAGGCTCGATGGAACGAAGCCGTCGCAGAGGAAGCCGTCGCAGAGGAACACGGAGCATCATGTCGAGTGAAATTGAGAAACAGCCGCAGAGCTTGAATGAATTGGCCAGTGAAATCCGGGACATCAATACTGCGAACGGCTGGAGTGTGTTTCTAGCGCCCGAGTGGGATGACACTTACAAAGTCCCGGCTATTCTCGCGCTCATCCATTCGGAAGTCTCAGAGGCCCTGGAAGCGTTTCGAGCGAATGATCCGATCAACTTTGCGGAAGAGATGGCTGACGTGGTGATCCGCGTCCTGGATTGCATGGGGGGCGTCACAATCGACTTCGAAGCCGTCGTGCGTGAGAAGCTCGAAAAAAATAAAACACGGGGGTTTCGTCACGGCGGAAAACGAGTGTAGGGATCGAGACCATGACGTCGATTGAGATTATCGAACTACTGAAAAAGAAATACGCGCTGCCGGCG
>JBJXGP010000067.1:0-18199 GCA_046160425.1 Planctomycetaceae bacterium | reverse complement strand
CGACTGCCGCCGCAGACCACCCGGGCGTGGCGATTTCACCGACGACCGCCGTCCCTTGCGATATTAATTCCTCGACTCCACATCGCAACGATGCTTCGCGCGAGGTCGTGCGACCCATTCGGTTGTGAATCACCGCGCGCAACCATGCCGTGAACGGCGAGGGAGGCGCGGTCGGCGCATCGAGATCGCTGAATTCGAGGTGAGCGTGAGCGTTGACCAATCCGGGAATGAGGGCGACGTTGCCCAGATCGACGGCTTGCGAATCGTGCCGTTCGATGATGGCCGTGATCCGGTCGCCTTCAATCTCCAAAGTGGCATCGGCCAGCGGTGGGCGATCGACCGGAAAGATCCAGCGGGCTTGAAATCTTTTCCGCTCGGACATCGGATGACTTCAGCCTCCCTCCCGCAATCAACGAGTCGCCGGGTGCGACAACAGATCGACCGAGCCTTGTTTCGTTCCGTCCCCGCTGTTCGGTTGGGTGTGACTCGAAGAAGGCCCGGCCTGTTCGTCGAAATCCGGAGTTTTGAGGAAGATCAGTTTTTTCAGGATCAGCGTGGTCACAATCGCCGAGATGAACAGCGTCAAACCCGTGTACGACAGCCCTTCTTCGCTCACCGAGACGAACCACGCCGCCGGGCCGGAAGTGGGGATCGACTCGTGATAGCGGGCTTTGATCACTTCCAGCCCGTTAAATAAAAAGTGGAATAACATGCCGGGCCAGATGCTGCCGCTGCGAATCGCCAACAGGCCGAGCACCAGGCCGAGCAGCAGGGCATTGAAGACTTGCTGCGGGATCATGTGCATGAGTCCGAAGGTCATGCTGGAGAGCAGAATCGCGAGTCCCGCCCGTCCCGTGCGATGAAAACCGCTCAGGATAAACCCGCGGAAAGCGAGTTCTTCGCAAAGCGCCGGCATCACGGCGAACGCCAGCAGCGCCAGCCAGACGGGAGTCGACGCGCCCGACATCGCCATCATTGCCTGCTGTGCTCCTTCCGGAAGAGGCGGAAAAAACCAGCTCAACTGCGTCGACAACTCGACCGCCAGCGGATTGAGAACAACCGGCAGAATTGCCCCCGCCGCCAGCATCCAGGCGCTCGGCATGCGCAAGCGGAACGTCTGCCGCAAACTTCGAGTCAACAATAACCCCATGAACGCCGCCGGCGAACCGATGATGACGAGTTGCTGAATGATAAGCAGTCTCATCATCAGCCAGTCGCGCGTCTCGGGCGTCGAGTCCTTAAACGCATCGCCGAAGAATTTGAAGGCGCCGAACTGCAACATCATGATCAGCACGAAGCAGAAAAGGCCTTCCGAAAAATTCGGAGTCGCTTCCTTATCGCGCAGCAGATGCCGGAACCATAACCGTAGTTCAAACCGCTCGGCTTCGCGGAACAGAACTTCTTCGCTGTTGAACTGCTCGATCGCCCACCACAGCGCGATCAGTCCGTAGGCGATGCTGGTCGCCAATACGGGAATCGCATACCAAGTCAAGGCGACGGAAGTCGGGTCGAGCAGCAGTCCCTTGAGCAACAGCGCGATGCCGATCACCGGCATGACGCTGTAAAACGGCGTGATCTCGACCGCGGGGGAAAGACAGAACATCGTCAGCCCCAGCGTGATCATCAAGAGCGGCGTCAGATAGTACTGCCCTTCCTTGCTGCTGCGCGCGAACGTCGCCAGCGCCAGGCAAAGGGCGCTGAACAATGTCGCTAAAGGCATGAGCAGCACCAGCAGCCAGACCAGCGAAGAACCTGACGGAAACGAGACATCGCCGATCTGCGAGAATGCGCCTCCGCCGGTCATTGAGACCATGTATTTGCCGGTGAAACCGAGACTTCCGAGATTCAGGAGCGCGGTCGAGATGCTGAAGACGAAGACCGTGAAAAACTTGCCGAGCACGATTTCGGTGCGCGTCGCAGGAGAGATCAGCAACGTTTCCATCGTGCCGCGCTCTTTTTCCCCGGCGCCGAGATCAATCGCTGGGTAAAACGCACCGGTCACAGCCATGATGATCATGAGCGCGGGGAACAATTTGCTCCATAAATTCGCGGCGATTTGTTCTTCCAAAGCGAGGTCGACCGTCTGCACGTTGACCGGTGTCGGTAATGTCGACGGCAGGCCCGCCTCGGATAATCGCTCGGCGAGAAGTTCCCGCTCCCACGAATTCATGACGTCTTGCACGCGGTGATAGGCAATCGACGATTTTTCGTCGGCACTGTTCTGCAGAATGATCGGCCGACGGGGCTTCTGAGTCTCTGCGATGTTGAGCGTGCCGTCCGCCAGTTGGTGGTTGATTTCTTCGAGTTGTTGGCGAAACCCTTCCGGTACGAGAATCAGCACCTGGATCTGACTTTCCGCGAAGAGTTCGGAGAATTCCTGCCGGGCTTGCATCACATTTTTCGGAACGGCCTGAGTCGCCATGCGGGCTTTCGCCTGTTCGTCGCTATTGCCGTCGGATCCGAGACGTTGCGACTTCAAGACTGCCGCATATTCCGCCTGTTCGAGCGACTGCAATTCTTCGTATTTGGCCCGCAGTTTTCTGGCGATTTCCAAAAGACGGCCGACGTCGGGTTCGCCCTCTTTCACCGCAGTCTGTTTTCCTGTGGGAGAGGATTCGTTGCCCGCGTGATCAGTGATGACGTTCAATTTGCCGGCGATCTGCGTTGCAGAAAACCAGCGGTCGGAGAATTGCTGCCCCTCGACGAGCGGAGGATCGGGGAGCGCGTCGGCTCCCAAAATCACGACGGTCCGCGGCTGTTCGGAAAACAGCATCGTCATCTGCAACATGCCGATCCCCAGCGCGGGATACAAGAGCAGCGGCAGAATGGCGATCATGAACAATGTCCGCCGATCGCGCAATTGATCGCGAACTTCACGTAAAAATACGAGTTTGACGTTCTTCCAGGTCATACGCGCTCCGCCGCCAATTGAGCTTCATGCCGCGAGATCAGCTCAAAGAAGAGTTCTTCCATGTCGGGTTCGTGGTAGATCTGTTCGAGTTCGCTTACCGAGCCATTGGCCAGGATCCGGCCTTTATAGATGATGGCGACGCGGTCGCACAGCTTTTCCACTTCGCGCATGATGTGCGTCGAGAAGATGATGCACTTCCCCTGATCGCGGAGCGTGCGGATCGTCTTGAGGACGGTCCGGGCCACGAGCACGTCGAGTCCCGAAGTCGGCTCGTCGAAGATCAAAACCGGCGGATCGTGAACGAGCGTGCGTGCGATCGAGACTTTTTGTTTCATGCCGGTCGACATTTTCCCGCCGAGGATGTCGCGGATTTCATTCATCTGCAACATCGTGAAGACCTCTTCCAGCCGGGGCTGAAGTTTGTCTTCGGGGATGCCATATAGTCGACCGAAGTATTCGACCATCTCCCACGCCGTCATGCGGTCGTACAACCCGGTGTTGACCGACATGAAGCCGATCACCCCTCGCACGCCGGCGGGGTCGGTCGCGACATTGTGACCGGCGATAATGGCTTTGCCTCCCGACGGCTTCAGGACGGTGCTGAGAATGCGCAGGCATGTCGTTTTACCCGCTCCGTTCGGACCGAGCAGACCGAAGATCTCACCCGGCTGCACGTCGAAGCTGACGTGATCGAGCGCCAGCACGGATCCCTGACGCAAATCGGGGAATCGTTTTGTCAGATCCTCAACGTAAATCATCGACCGATTCCAATTTTGATGAACGCTCGGGGGTGCTCGCTGCGAAAAACCGCGACAGTCATGCGACGGTATTCACTTTGAAAACCCTATCATCTGAATCCGCGTCTCTCCGCGGAATTAAATGCGAATACTCAGGGAACGTAAGTTAAATACTTCAGCAGTGAAATCTTGGCGGTAAGGTGGCTGCATTCGCTTGAAAAATGACAGTTGGACCCAAGTTTCACTGCGGGTTAACATAGCAGAGTTACGTTCATCCGGACAGAGAGAATCGGCGGAATCGATAGACGCGGAATACTTCGGCTGTCAGATCATTATTTACCCGCTGCGAACGAGATGCATTCAAATGCATTCGACTCAATTCAGCACCGGAAGCACAACAGCCTCTTCGGTTTCCGTCGGTGAATCGCCGTCGATGAATTCGTAAAACACGTTCCGCTGACGGGGGATATAACCCGCTTCGCTGATGCAGCGGCGGATCGATTCGAGCGTCAGATGATAGACGGTTCCTGCCGACGAGACGACGTTCTCTTCGATCATCAGGCTCCCCATGTCGTCGGCTCCGAACCAGAGCGCGAGCTGGCCGATTTTTTCCCCCTGCGTGACCCACGACGACTGGATGTGAGGCACGTTGTCGAGATACAACCGGCTGACCGCCTGCGTCTTGAGATACTCGAACGCTCCCGCGGGGGGAATGCGGGTCATGTCGACGCCGTCGCTGCGATTATCGAACCAGGGAACGACGTCGGGGGGCTGGAACGTCCAGCAGATGTAAGCGGTGAACCCACCGGTCTCATCCTGCAATTCGCGGATGCGGTCGAGATGCTCGATGCGTTCCGCCAGCGTTTCGACGTGACCGAACATCATCGTGGCGCTCGAGCGTCCGCCGAGTTCGTGCCAGACGCGATGCACGTCGAGCCAGTCGTCGGTGAGCACTTTCCCCCGCGTGATCAGCTTGCGGACGCGATCGACGAGAATTTCCCCGCCTCCGCCGGGAAGGCTCCCCAGCCCCGCTTCCTTAAGACGTTCGAGGACCGTTCGCAGAGGGAGTTTGCTGATCTTGGTGAAGTGATAGATCTCGGGGGGACTGAAGCCGTGAATGTTCACCTGTGGGAATCGTGCGCGAAGATCGCGGAGCAGATCTTCGTACCACTCCAGCGTCAGCGTCGGATGCAATCCCCCCTGCATCAGGATCTGATCGCCCCCCAGCGCGATGGTCTCTTCGATTTTCTGATACAGTTCCTCGGGCGTGAGCACATACGCTTCCGTATGTTTCAACGGCCGATAAAACGCACAGAAGTCGCAGACCGCCGTGCAGACGTTCGAATAATTGATGTTCCGGTCGATGTTGTACGTGCGATACGGCGAGGGATGCATCCGCTTCGTGACGGCGTTCGCGGCTTGGCCGATCGCCGTGAGGTCGTGCGATTCGAGCAGCGCAAGCCCTTCGTCGGGAGTCAATCGCTCGCCGGCGACCGCTTTATCGAGCAGAGGCGTAATGTCGGAAGACAAGATCGATTCCTTCGGGAGCCAGTCCCTGTTTGACGGCGAGGGAATGGAACAGCCGCAAGCCGCTCCGTTCGGCATCCCCCATCCGGAAATGTAGATTCTCGTTGAGATAGGTGGTCGCCAGTTCTGCGGAGATCCCCAACAGCGGCGCTTCGCGCTGCGCGATCTCGTCGGTGCTTTGGACGCCCCGATCGCGGGCCAGTTGCAAGCCATCTTCCACGCGGGTGAGGTCTTCCCCCGTGCGAGCGGCCCACAAGGCAAAGACGAACGGAAGCCCGGTCCATGTCATCCATTCTTCACCCAGATCCCACGTCGCCAGAAATTCACGCGGAGCCTTTTGCATCGCCCGATCGCCGATGAGCAGCACGGCGTCGGTCTGGGCGCTGGAAATTTCGCTCTCGACCGGAAGCGAAACGCATTGCGGATGAACCCCGAACCGCTCGGCGAGCATGATGCGGGCCAATGCTGCGCTGGTGCGAGAACCCTCATCTAAAGCCAGGGTGTCAATCTCACCCCAGGGGACTCGGGAATAGAGCTTGACGCTCAACACCGGCCCGCGAGCCGCCACGCAGGCATTCGAGATGACCTCCAGCGAGCGATTGCGGAAGACTTCAATGGAGGGAATTAATGCGACATCGAGCAACCCGGCAGACAGGTCGTCGGCGAGCCGGCTCGGATAATCGAGAATCAGGTCGGCATCGGGAAGCAACTCCGACAGACCTTCGATGAGCGGTTTCGAATTCAAGTACGAAACCGCTCCGATTCGCAGGTTTTTTTGATCGGAATAATGCATGATGCGCCATCGCGTTCAAGTGATGAAATTTCAAGTTGAAAATGCAGTTGGCACTTCTCCAGATGCCCCGCGCGTCGATTCGCATTATAATCGGCTCGTGACCCGGCGCAAACCGAGCAGTTGCGTAGGCCCATCGAGAGTATTACGATGCGAATCTGATATTCGCGTTATACATGATGCAAATCTGATGCGATGCGGCAATCCGCGTGTTTATCGTATCCGCAGAATAACCGCAAGAACTTCGTCGGGATAACAGGAAAAAATGTCGGAATCTCCGCTTCGCGTGGCGATCATCGGTCTCGGAACCGTAGGAACGGGGGTCGCCCGTGTCCTCTGCGAACAGTCCGAGCGCATGTGTCAGCGCGCGGGACGACCGATCGAACTCCGTCGAGCCGTCGTGCGGGATTTGAGCAAGCCGCGCGATATCACACTCCCCGATGGAATGATCACGACCGACATCGACAAGGTCATACGCGATCCCGAAATCGATCTCGCCGTGCATCTCGTCGGCGGCCTGCACCCCGCCAAAGAAATTCTGCTCGCCTTACTGGAAGCCGGCAAAGACGTCGTAACGGCGAACAAGGCGATCTTGTGCGAGTATAGCGCCGAGCTATTTCAGCGCGCGAGGGAATTGAAGCGGACGATTGCCTTCGAAGCCGCCGTCGCGGGGGGAATCCCCATCATTGCAACCCTCTCGCAGTCATTGCAAGCGAATCAAATCACCGCCATCGAAGCGATCTTGAACGGGACGAGCAACTTCATCCTGACCGAAATGCTGGCGTGCGGCAGATCTTTTAGCGACGTTCTCCGCCAGGCGCAAGCGTTAGGATATGCCGAGGCCGATCCCACGATGGACATCGACGGGACCGATGCCGCTCAAAAACTCGTACTGCTCGCGCAATTGGCATTTGGAACTCGCGTCACACTTTCTCAGTTCACGCGACAGGGGATCGATTCGCTCGAACTCGCCGATCTGTACTATGCGGGAGAACTCGGATATACCGTCAAGTTGCTCGCACTCGCCCGGCTCAATAACCAGAAACTCGAAATGCACGTGCAGCCGACCCTGGTCCGTTCGGATCGTCCGCTGGCACGCGTCGACGGAGCCTACAACATGATTTCACTGATCGGCGACGTCGTCGGTCAGACGTTGTACGCGGGACCGGGAGCCGGGCAGATGCCGACCGCCTCGGCGGTGCTGGCGGATGTCATCGACGTGGCAGTCGGCCGGGCGCAATTGACGTTCGAGCGGATCACGCAGCAATATCGGAGTGAACCGCTCGCCGTGC
This sequence comes from Planctomycetaceae bacterium, assembly GCA_046160425.1. Classification (GTDB taxonomy): domain Bacteria; phylum Planctomycetota; class Planctomycetia; order Planctomycetales; family Planctomycetaceae; genus JAQCEJ01. Next base: position 10,942 of record JBJXGP010000067.1, on the reverse strand, counting down.
AATCGGCGGAAGAGATCGCCAGCCGGTATTACCTGCGATTCAACGCCGAGGATCGTCCGCACGTCTTCGCGGATATCACGCACATCCTGGGGAAGCACGGCATCAGTCTGGCATCGGTGATTCAGCATGAAGCTCCGGAACTGGACGAGCAACGGACTCCCACCGAGTCGATCGTACCTCTGGTCGTGATGACGCATCGCACGTCCGCCGGTCGATTGCAGGCCGCCGACCGCGAACTCGAACAGTTGTCAGCATTACGGCTGCCTCGGGTCTATATGCCGGTCGCCGATTAGTTTTGCGTCCACCGGTTCGCTGGATCAACGTTTCCCCAAGAGTCACGTTTATGAAGCGACACAAGCACATTGGGCAAAATAAATGGAATAAATTAAATGCAATAACGGGAGAATAGGGATCAATTTGCCGTCCAGACATCAACTTGACTGCAAAGATATCAGAGTGATCTCAGGTATGACTGATCGTTCGGAATGGGGTCCGAGTGTGTAATTCTTCGTAATGAACTTGAAAATAAGGCTTTCTGGAATCAATTCAAAACCCGCGTTCTCATCGGCATACGACTTGCGATAATTATTTACTGAATCGCGTTGTCGATTCAGAATTGTAGGCGACTCAGAGAAATGGACGGGGATTTGCCTCCTTGTCTTGACCCGTGTCTATCACCAATAGGAATGCGGGGCGCAAATATCTGAGGACGTATATAATTCAACCTACGCACGGACAGGCGACCAAAGGCCGTCAGGATGATGGCGGGGCAGTAAAAAACGGAATTGGGCCGGGAGGAGACATCCATGTTACGCTTCAATATGAAAAAGTTCATGGTCTGGTTGGTGGGAGCCACATTGTTCCTCTCCACCGCACCATCGGGCTTCGCTCAACGCGGAGACCGTGGTGGCGGCGGCGGAGATCGCGGCGGTAGCCGGGGCGGTGGTGGAGGCGGAGGCAACCGCGGCGGCGGTGGCAGTAGCTTTCAAGGGGGCGGTGGAAACCGCGGCGGCAGCTTTCAAGGTGGCGGCGGGGGAAACCGCGGGGGTGGCAGCAACCGCAGTTCCGGCGGTAGCAACTCCGGAACGCCAGGGGGCAGCCGGGGTGCCAGCGGCAACCGTAGTTCCGGCGGGGGAGGCTTCCGGTCGCAGGATGGAGGGAGCTCGGTCCGCACGGTCCGTCCCCCCAGTGGCGGGCAAAATAATGTCGGACGAGGGACGACCCCGCGCATCAATAACGGCGGGAACATCAACCGCGGAAATTCGGGTAACCGGACGGTCACTCCCAGAAATTCTCAAGGAAATACAGTTCGCCGCGTTCCGGGGAACATTCAGAATCAAAATCCGACAAACGTCGTTCCGCGGATCGACGGCAATCGACAAAACGGCGGCTCGAATATCGGCCGTTCAGGAAATCGACCTGATGGTCAATTCCGAACACGCGGGCAATCGAATAACCTGCCTCGCATTGACGGCAATCGACAAATAGACGGCTCGAATATCGGTCGTTCAGGAAATCGACCCGATGGTCAATTCCGGGCACGCGGGCAATCGGATAACCTGCCGCGCATCGGCAATAATCCGTTGGATGGCGGCCGGCGATTTGACGGCGGTAATTCCGATTACCGATCGCGAGTTGGCTCCACGGATAGGGGCGGACGCGATGGAGATTTCAACCGCAACCGGGATTTCACGCGCGACGGCAATCGCGATAGAGATTTCAGCCGGGGCGGCAACTTTAACCGCAGCGGGGATGGCCGAAACCGCAACTTCAACCTTTCGTACCGCAACCGAAGCGGCAATAACATCAATCGAAACTACTCGTTCAACCTGCGATACGGCCGTGGAAACAGTTGGTCGGGGTATCGCCGGGGCAATTGGGATTGGGGCTATGGCCGATACAATTATCCCAATCGATGGGGCTTCCGCAACTATGGTTATCGTCCGTGGTACGGTTATGGTTCGGGGCTCGGCTTTTCGTCGGGACGCAACAACTTCTACTTCAGCTTAGGTTTCCCGTTTGCGTCGCCGTATCGATCCCGATATTACGGATACAATGGTTTCGGTTACTCGCCGTATAGCAACTTCTCTCCGTACTATTACGGATACGGTTACGGCGGAGGTCTGAACAATGTCGACTACAGTTACTACACACCGTATGTCGATTACGCCTCGTACAATACCTCGTATGTGCCCGATGACCAATTGTACGCGAACGCCCAGGATGGGGTTCAAATCGATCAGGTCGCGCAGGTCGAGCCCAGTGCCGCTCAAGTCGATCCCAGTATGACCGAAGCGGGAGAGCAGTTCCTCAGTGATGCCGAAGCGGCGTTTCGCGCTGCGGAATACAAAGAAGCCGTGCGGATGGGTAGCCATGCCGCCATCGAACTTCCCGAAGATCCGCGCGTGCATGAAGTGTTGTACTTGTCGCTGATGGCTATGGGGGACTACCAGAACGCGGCGATCGAAGCCCATGCCGTCGTCCATTTTGGCGGCATGCCCGATTGGAAGCGAGTCGTCTCGTTATATGGGAAACCGGAAACCTTCACCCCGCATCTCCGCGCATTGGAGAAGCACGTGAAGGAACAGCCCGAATCTCCGTTCGGAACATTCTTGCTCGGCTATACCTATAAGGTGATCGGCCATAACGAGCCGGCCCGAGCCAAGATGGAACAGGCCTTGAAAATCGTTCCGGAAGACGAGATTGCACAACGACTCTTCACGGATCTCGGAGGGGATTTGAAAACCATTCCGGGTGTTACAACCAAGAATATAGAGCTTCCCAATCCCGACAGCACCGAACCCCCACCGCCGCCAGTACCAGGCGAAGATAAGACAACGACCGGTTCGACTGAGGGGGAGGATACCGTATCGGCACCTAAACCGACGACGGTGATCATTCAGCAAAGACAGAAATAATCGCCGGTATGCGATTATGTTCCTGAACTTCGCAGCCCGACTGGCAACTCGCCAGCCGGGCTTTTTCGTGCGAGCTCAGCCTCCGCAATGGGGTCAGGATGGCAAAAGCGGAAAACGACGTCCGACAGCGGCGATGCAAGCGGGGATTGTCGATCACTTGTGGACGTTCGAGAAATTGTTTGACCGAGTAATGACTTGACCACTTCAAAGTTTCCGAAAATCTTGGTAGTTTACCCATGAATGCACTCGGGCTTCCACAGGAGATTCGCTCACATGAGCATTAAAAAGCATCAACCGGATATGAACGCTGTTGTAAATGTGGCATCCGTCCCACATCGCAGCTTGTTCCGCTATCCTGGGGGAAAAACTTGGCTCGTCCCGCATGTGCGCAGTTGGCTGACAAGTCTTCCCGCTCGTCCCGCTGAATTCGGCGAGCCGTTCGCCGGCGGTGGTATTGTGGGTTTGTCCGTGATTTTCGAACAGCTTGTCGAGCATTTGACGTTGGTGGAATTGGATGCAGATGTGGGCGCGGTCTGGCACGTGATCCTGAATGGCAAAGGATCGGAATTGGCAAAGCGTATCCAGACGTTCAAAGTCTCATATGAAGCCGTCCGCAGTGTGCTCGATAACGAACCGCACACCGTGCTTGACAGAGCCTTCTCAACCATTGTCCGTAACCGCATGCAGCACGGTGGCATCATGGCTCCCGGCGCAAGCCTTATGAAGGCCGGAGAAAACGGGAAGGGACTTCTCTCTCGGTGGTATCCTGAAACGCTCGTTCGCCGTATTCTCGACATTGCAACTGTCAAGAAACACATCCGCTTCGTGCATGGAAATGGTGTACGGTTCATCCAAGAGAACTCGCACCGAATGGACATCGTGTTCTTCATCGACCCGCCGTATACAGTTGCCGGGAGACGGCTTTACGCTCATTCGGAAATTGATCACGATGAACTTTTCAATGTTGCCTCTCAAATCCGTGGTGATTTTCTGATGACGTACGATAACGTTACGCCAGTCAGAAACCTTGCCAAAAAGTACGGATTTGACACGGAGCAAGTGGCGATGAAGAATACACATCACACCGTAATGAGTGAGCTACTCATCGGACGGAATCTCGATTGGGCCAGACGGTAATCGTGCGAGTTTCGCCAAGATTCGTTCTTCGAACTTACCTTGAGTGACTGGGCGTCCCGCGATTAACCCTTGGACGGATGCCTCAAGTTCCGTGAAGTGGACCGACCCTTCGGCAATCATCGGCGAACCGCTCGTTTCGTTGAATTTCACAACGAACCACGCAACATCACAATTCGAGATGTCGCGAACCGTCTCCATTCGGCCCATATTCTCGAAGAAATCTTCATCGACCACAACCGCCATTTTCTTTCCCCAACGCCGAAGCGTGGGGACTTTCGTCTGCAACTGTGGCATAAGCCGTTTCGGCCCGCTACTGCGGTAATCTGGACGTCTCCGTCCACGTGGAAACGGAATACCTTCCCCGCTATGTTCCAGAATTCCCTTGAAGTCACCGTCCATGCTGTCGCCAGAAAAATACACCGCTTGAATTTCCACCGGGCACCACTGAAGCGGATTTGTGCCGGGTGTAATCAGGACGTTATCGATCCTTCCGACATCTTCGCGCTGGGATGTTGATTCGTTCTCAGGCCCAGCTAAGGGGATTCGCTCAAGAAAGCCAACCTGCCCGATTGGCACGGCGGACGTCGTATTTAAGATGACTTCTGCGATCCAACGGTAAATCAGTTGATCTTGCTCGAAGCGGCTGGGACAGGTTGTGCGAATCGACAAATCCCCCGGATCAACGATGGCAGGTCCGTCCGTAGATCGGTAGCGTCGGAGGGAGCACACGCCCCCAGGTTTCCAGCACGGGGCGGTTCTTGCGGCAGTGGAAAGGAATGGGCAAGGTGGTGCAACCGTCTCTACCGCGTCCGATAACTGCCGCATAGCAAAGGAACGTCTTTCGTCACCGGAGAGCGTGGCGAACGAACGGCCGTACCATTCAGCGATTCCGAATCGTGGTGCAATTTCTCGCGGCATCCAAGTATCATGGGGTATGTCATGCTTGGATTCAATCGTGGGAGCACAAATTGCGTGGCAGTGGGAATTTTCAAATTAGGACACTAACCCCGCAATCGGGACCGCTTGGCATAGGGTTACAAAAAGACGTCGATGTGCTATTCTCATTGATCTTCGGATAAGGATGATCCATTCCCCGATACGCATCGCGTGAATGCCCGACAGAGGAAAAACGAGAATGAATTCAACCGTGAATCACGCGGGTGCCGGCGAGCACGCGAAACCGGGGCAACTCCCCGATTGGGGGAAGGCCGATCTTCCGGAACCGTTGCCGTATTCCTTTCGCAACGTGATGCGCACGATCGGGCCGGGCGCGATTCTGCTGGCCGCCTCTATCGGCGGAGGGGAATGGCTCATCGGTCCCGCCATCACCGTGAAATTCGGTTTGAGCATTTTGTGGATCGCCACCCTCAGCATTTTCTTGCAGCTCATCTTCAATCTCGAAGTGATCCGCTACACGTTATACACCGGCGAACCGATCGTCACCGGCATCATGCGACTCAAACCGGGGTCGAAGTTCTGGGGTGGATTATACAGCCTGCTCACGATCGCCCAACTCGGAGCGCCGGCCCTCGCCACCGGATCGGCCGCGGCGATCTTCGCGCTGTGGGTGGGAAAAGTTCCCGAAGCTGCCAATCAATCGACGCTGCATTGGATCGCGACGGCGATCATCCTCGGCACGGTCGCGTTGCTGTCGTTCGGGGGAACGATCGAACGGATGCTCGAACGCGCTTCCTGGGCCATGATCGCATACATTTTTATTTTTCTGTTCGTCGTCAATATCTTCATGATTCCGGTGGAACACAGCGTGAAGACGTTGTCGGGGTTTTTCCATTTCGGTTACATTCCCGACAAAATCGACCTGCTGCTGTTAGGGACTTTCGCCGCCACTGCCGGTTCGGGAGGGATCGGCAATCTCACCATTTCCAACTGGATCCGCGATAAAGGCTTCGGGATGGGTGGAACCGTGGGGACAATCCCCAGCGCATTCGGCGGTGAGCACGTGCAGCTCTCGCACATTGGAAACGTCTTCCCGATCAATGATAAGAATCTCCGCCGCTGGAAAACGTGGTGGAAGTATGTCGTTGCCGATCAGATCTGGTTATGGGCTCTCGGCTGCTTTGTCGGCATGTACCTGAACGTGAACCTCGCAACGGCAATCATCGAACCCGGCACACACATGGAAGGAATGGGCGCGGGCGCCTATCAGGCTCGGTATCTCGCCGACCATTATTGGAGCGGCTTCTGGATACTCGGCCTGCTCAATGGGTTCTGGATTCTGTTTTCGACCCATTTGGGAAACAGCGATATTCTCGTGCGAACCATTACCGATACGTTGTGGGTTTCGAGCAAGCGAATTCGCAACTGGAAAGGGGGACGCATCCAGACGGTCTATTACACGCTACTCGTGATCTGTACCATCTGGGCGGTGATCGTCGTCCGCTGGGGATCGGCGATGGAACTCTTCAAGGTGCTTGGCTTCATTGCCGGGTTGATCCTCGCGCTCGCCGCCGCTCAAGTCTATTTCGTCAATACCCGATTGCTTCCTCCGGAACTGCGACCGAACGTGTGGCAGCGAATCGGCCTCCTGACATGTTCGTTGTTCTATTTGATCTTCACCGCCGCCGTGGCATTCGATTTCATCAAGAAGCTCGTCGCCGATTGATTGCCGGATTGAAGTTTCGACACCGTCATTCACTTCTGATCGGCGATGAGCGTCGAGCGGACGAACTTGTGGCATTCGATGCAACTCATCGTCGCCTGGATCCACGAGAGGGCGGCTCCTTCGAGGTTCCCTTCCTTGGCCTGTTTTTCCAACTGCGTCGCCACGCGCGAGAACTCCGAGCTGTGCTGGCGGTACATGACGTCGTTGGAAATGCGCCATTTCTCGGCTTTGCTCAGCTCCTGAAGTTTAGCGGCTCCCTCCTGGATCAGTTTGAAGTCCTCGACGCACATCCCTTCGAGAATCTGCTCCGAAGCTTTCAGCTTTTCGCGCATGAATTCCGAGAGGTCTTTATCCTCTTTGGTGTCTTTGGGTTTACCGTCGGCCGCCTGGTGGTAAAAAATCCCACCGGCGAGACAGGCCACGGCAAAAAATGCGACGAGCGTTTTTGTATTCAACCATCTGGCAACCATGGACTGCTCCTACAAAAAAAACCTCACGCCGTCGTGATCGACGAAGTGAGGCACACGTGACCTGCATTGTGCGGACCGACACCAGTCCGTACGTCATTCAACTACCGGAAGCTTAATCGCCCCCTTAAATACTGTCAAACCCGAATCTGTCGCAGAGGGCTACTTGCAGGGAGATCGGGGAGTTAAAGAATTTACCGTTTCCGCCTCTGCTTGGCTCCCCCTCCCCCACTCGCCCCCTCCTCTCTCCCGAATCACCCGTGGATGGTTTTCCGCACGAATCGCACTTTCTGAAAATATTCGAATGTTGCGGGAATAGGACATGTCAGGCATGTGAAGTGCTGTTACGATATCCAGTGTTGACGGTCATCGGCTGATTCGAACGATGTTCCGAGTTGGCACATCTCGAACATCAGCCAGTGAATTCGATCCAGGAGGTGAGTCATGCCGCAACAACCCTGGTCCCAAACCGATTCGACCTGCGAAGCGGAGTTCCTCAAGGATGTCATTGGCCGGCCGATGGAAATCCTGCTCATCGAAGACAGCTTGACGTCGGCACGTCTGTTGATGGGTGTCCTCAAGCCCCTCAAACTCCAGCATCGGCTCACCTGGCTGACCGACGGCAATGACGCGAGCGATTTCTTATGGCGGCGCGGCAAATACGGTAAAGCACCCCGGCCCGATCTCGTCCTGCTCGATCTGGGATTGCCGGGAAAAGACGGCCGCGAGATACTCGCCGAATTGCGGGGGGATGATGAACTGAAAACTCTCCCCGTGGTGGTGATGACGGCGTCAACCGACGAAGCCGATCGCATTCGCAGTCTGAGTCTCGAAGTGGAAGCGTATCTGGTCAAACCGATACATATCGACAACTTCACGCGGCTGCTCATCGGGCTGAAACGATTCTGGCAGAACGATCAGGTGCAACCGATCTTGAACGGGCGATATGATCTCTCTCGGAAATGACGCCGACGGTCCGATATCGAAGTCGGCTTCAGGGAGTGCGCAGGTCATCGTCCTCGGTGCCAGCAACGTGACGCTCAGCCTTCCCTGGTTGATCGACAACCTCCCCCGCGGGTTCGGCGAGCCTGTCAGCCTGTTCGCGGCGATCGGTCACGGACGCTCGTATGGCGCCCCCAGCCGCGTGCTGATCCGCGAACTGCCGGGAATTCTGCAATGCCGGCTCTGGTCGGAAATTGTCGGCGAGAAATCCGCGTCCGCGCGGCGATTTGCCTTGCTGACCGACATCGGAAATGACCTGTTGTACGGGCACGCGGTCGACACAATCGCCGACTGGCTCGTCGAAGCGCTCGATCGATTGCAAAGTCTTCATGCCGAGTGCGTCTTGACGAGATTACCGCTCGTCAGCGTCATGAAAATGTCATCGGCACGCTATTACGCCACGCGGGCCGTGTTCTTCCCGGGATCGCGAGTGAGCTGGCCCGTCATGCAACGGCGGGCCGCAGAACTCGATGCGCGAATACAGCGGCTTGGCGACGAGCGAGGGCTGGCCGTCATCCAGCCGGATGGCGCCTGGTACGGGTTCGATCCGATACACATCCGGTTGAGCAAGAGATGCACCGCATGGAGTCATCTGTTGTCAACATGGTCCGGATGGAATCGCAACGTCACGGTGCAGTGGCCGCGATGGTATCGTCACTTTCAGAACTTGCGTTTCGCCGCGGCGGAGCGAAAACTCGCCGGGATCTCCGTCGAGCGATCGCAACCCGCATATCAAAATTTGCAAATCACGATGCGGTTGTATTGAGCGATTCAAGCGTGCCGTTAGCGGTCTCGCTTCTCGATTCCTTTGAGTAATCGATTCAATTCATCATCGTGAACTCGGACAGGTTGCTGCTGTTGTTTTTCGGCACGGTCGTTGCGGGCCTTGCGGTCGTTTTGATGTTGAAGAGCGCGTTCAGCCGGAGAGGCGACGCTGAAGAAGCCTCCACCGCCGCCCATGCCACCCATGCCGCCACCACCCATGCCGCCGCCCATGCCACCACCCATACCGCCGCCCATGCCACCCATCGATCCGCCGCCGCCGATGCCGCCGCCGAAGCCGCCGCCGCCCCCGAAGCCGCCCCCCAGCGAACGGATGGGAATGACGAGATCACCGACCGGATAAACGCGGGTGCTGAGAATGGCGTCCGCTTCCGTCTCGCTGGTGATGATCATCACTTCGTCCTTGATGACGTAGGTCAATTCCAGCGGGCGGAGCAGAATGCGAAAGGCGCTGCGGAGCGTGATCCCGTTGAGCGATCGCGTGATCGGCTCATCGGCCGAGACCGTCCCCTCTTCCAGAACCTTGTCGTCGAGAATGATCGTGATGTTGTGCTGCTCGGCGATGAACGTCAGTGCGTCCTTCAGCGGGATTTCATTGAAATCGAATTCGGTCGTATCGTCGAGCGATTCAAAGATCCGCTCTTCCGCAGGGCTGAATTTCTTGAGGTCGACCGACTTCCACTGACGCCGGGTCTCGGTCAGGGCACGCCAGACTTCGGCGGGTGGCCACAAAATCGGCGGCTCATCCGGGAACGGCACGTGCGATAACTCGACCTGGTACAGCGTCGCCAAAAACTTGTCGGCTCGCAACGAACGCATGCGGACTGCCTTGTCGAGCTGGCCCGCCGCTTCCGAATTGAACACGGCTGCCGCAGCGGTCCCATCCGCCGGGCGATCGTTCTGCGCGACGCGAGAAACCGCTTCGGCTTCTTCGAACGCACTCGGATTGCCGTGATAACCTTCCACCAATAGCGCTCGCACGCGGTCGACGAGTTGCTCCAGTCGTTCTTCTTCCAGGAGCAGTTCGTTGACCAGATTCTGTTGTGCTTCGTTCTTCGCTTTCCGCTCGTTGCGCCGGATATGTTCATCTTCGAGAATCTGCTGACGATTCTGGATGTCGATCCGCACGTTGTTCAACCGTTTGACGAGTTGATCGCGCACGACCGGATCGATGTCGGTCGACGTCGTCACGACGCCCAGGGCGCGCTTGACCAGCGTCAACGCCGCGTCGGGATCGTCGCGCGTGATCCGCCGCGATTCTTCGATCGTGTTCCCGACTTCCACCCGCAGGCGTTCGCTCTTGATCTCGATCATTTCCATCTGCTTCTGGATCAGATCCTGATTCTCGACCGAATTCAGAACTTCGTCGGGAATCGCCGATTCAGTCTCGGCGGCAGGTTCCGGAGCCTCTTCATTCGCGGCATCGTTCTGCGCGACTTGTTGTTTCACCAATCGCAACCGCAATTGATTCGTCGAGGATTGCAGCTTTTCGAACCGCTTGTTCTGCGGATCGAGTGCTTTGAGAACCAGGCCGATCTCTTCCGCCGCGTTGAGGTCGCGGGCTTCGACCGCTTCGCCGCCGAGCGCAACGAGTTGCTGCACCTGATGGTTGAAGTCGCTGCGGGCGATTTCCAAAAGATCGGTCCCCGCGAACGGGACGTTCATGCCGTTCTGTTCCATTGCCCGCTTCCACAGCGGGGCGAGAAACTTGTTCTCTTCGTTCGCCGCTTCGGCCACGATGCGAATGTGCTGCGCATCGTCGGCCTGCGACGTTGAATCGTGTTGAATGACGACTTCAGCGGGGAGTTCCCCTTGCCCGAGATAGATCGTGTCGCGATCGGATCGCAGCGGTAACGCCTGCTTCGGGAAAATGCGCGCCGACGAACTGCCGAAGTCGATCGTCGCGGGATACTCGACCGCGACATTCACGGCGGCGACGAGTTGCTTGCCCACGACCGACGCATCTTCACTCGTCGTCACCGCCCCATCGACCGTCACCGTCCCGCCCGAAA
>JBJXGP010000066.1:0-39357 GCA_046160425.1 Planctomycetaceae bacterium | reverse complement strand
GAACTTTCCAGGTCGAGTTGTCAATTGATGAAAGATGATTATCGAATGAAATCCATCCGTCAAATCCCGCAGCGATTGAACGGCATCGTTTTCTGTTTTGTCGCGGCATGTCTATTCTGCCAATCGTCGATGGTTCGCGCGGACGATTGGAAATTCGACGTGAAATTCTCGGAGACGGTCCACGGCAAGCCGTATACGGGTCGGGTTTATCTGCTGTTCAGCAAGTTGAATGCCGAGCCACGGCAAGGGCCGAGCTGGTTTCATCCCGAATACTTCGTGGCCCGCGATGTGACCGATTGGCGAGCGGGGGAATCGCTGGCGTTTTCCAGTGCGGATACTGAGGGAATGATCGCCTATCCGCAGCCGCTCGCCGAGATGCCGCTTGCGGGGTATCGCGCTCAGGCGGTCGTCCGCTTTAATCCGTGGGAACGAGAAATCGGCGTCGGCCCCGGCAACGGTTTTAGTTCGACCGTCGAGTTGCCGGAAAAAGCTCCCGCTGAACCAATCGCGTTCGAGGTTGCGAAGCTCGTTCCAAACGTTACGTTTCACGAATCGAAGTGGTGCAAACTGCTGGCGGTGAAATCGAAGTTGTTGAGCGAATTCTACAAGCACGATGTGACGGTCAACGCCGCCGTGTTGTTGCCCGCCAGTTACGAGCGCGAGCCTGACCGGCGGTATCCGGTGATGTTCACGATCCCCGGCTTCGGCGGGACGCATTACGACTTCCAGCGCGACGAACCGATCGATGAACGGAACAAGAACGGCGTCGAGTTCATTCGCGTGTCGCTCGATCCGAGTTGTCCGCTGGGGCATCACGTCTTCGCCGATTCCGAAAACAACGGGCCGTGGGGAACCGCGCTCGTCGAGGAGTTCATCCCTGAATTCGATCGGCAATATCGCAGCGTGGCGAAACCGGCCGCTCGCTTTCTGACGGGGCATTCGTCGGGCGGATGGAGCAGTTTGTGGTTGCAGGTGACTTACCCTGACCAATTCGGCGGCGTCTGGAGTACTGCCCCCGATCCAGTCGATTTCCGCGATTTTCAGCGAATCGATCTCTATCGCCCCGGCGAGAATATGTACGTCGACGAACAGGGAAACCGCCGACCGCTGGCCCGCGATCGCGAACGTGTGCTCCTGTGGTATCGCGGCTTCGCCGACATGGAATGGGTTCTCGGCCCCGGCGGGCAACTTCACAGTTTCGAAGCGGTCTTCAGCCAACGCGGCGAAGACGGCAAGCCGAAGTTACTCTGGAACCGCGAAACCGGCGAGATCGATCTCGACGTCGCACGAAGTTGGGAGCGATACGACATCCGGCTGATCCTCGAACGGAACTGGAGAACCCTCGAACCGAAACTCAAAGGAAAACTGCACGTCTTCATGGGAGACACCGATACGTTTTATCTGGAGGGGGCGACGAAATTGCTCAAGGAGAGTTTATCGCAACTCGAAAGCGATGCGGTCGTGGAACTGATCCCCGGTCGAACCCATTTCGATCTGTTGACGCCGGATTTAGTCAAACGCATCCGCGGCGAGATGGTGGAGAGGTTTTTGGAAAGTGAGCCGAAATAGTAATCGGACGCACCTTTGACGAATAAAGTGTCTCCAGTAAGGTATCGATAAATGCATCCCGCGTTGACGAGGGTCGAGCATCGGCCTTGGCAAGTGCCAGAGCGGCGGTGGACGTGGCGGCAGTCGTGGTGCGATTTGCTCTTTGCGCACTGGCCGATCTCCGTCGCGGCGGTTCGGCATCTCGTTCCTCCCGAACTCGAAATCGATGAATTCGATGGAACGTCGTGGATCGGCATCGTCCCGTTTCGGATGGAAGGAGTCTCTCCGCGACCGCTCCCCGATCTGCCGTGGTTATCGGCGTTCCCCGAACTCAACGTGCGGTTGTATGTCACGCATCAAGGGAAGCCGGGAGTCTGGTTTCTCTCGCTCGATGCGACCAATCGTCTGGCCATCTGGGGAGCGAAGATGTTTTTCCATCTGCCCTACTTTCACGCGGACATGCGAGTCGACGTCACTGATCGCGAAGTCCATTACCGATCGGTGCGAACACCGCGCTATGGAGGAAACCGATTTCAGGCAACGTATCAACCGGTCTCATCCCCCCATGAATCGCAGCCCGGCACGCTCGAGCATTTTCTGACCGAGCGCTATTGTCTGTATTCGCAATCGCCGTCGGGGGCGATCTATCGCTGCGAAGTGCATCACCATCCCTGGCCTTTGCAGCGCGCGGAAGGAGAGATCGAAGTCAACGAGCTGTTCCGGGGATTCGTCGATCTTCCTCCCGCCCCACCTACGCTGCTGCACTTCGCCCGCCGGCTCGATGTGGTCGTTTGGCCGCTGGAGCGGTGTTGAGGACGCTTGCATCGTCGTTCTGCGAGGATTTTAACATGATCGCCCGCGCAAATCATCCGCGTCAATCCTGTATTTACATTGTCTCAGCCCCCCTCTTGGGATATGATTGAGTCGATAATCCAACCCCCATTCCCCCCCTGAAAATCCTCGCCATGAAGCGAATTCTCATCCTCAATGTGTGTGGTCTCTGGCTGTCTCTGCTCTCCGGCAGCGGAGCCATCGCGGCCGATGGGGAAATTCAGTTCGAGACCGACGTGCGTCCCATCCTGAAGGCTCATTGCTTTCACTGTCATGGCGATGAAGAAGCCCCCAAGGGGAACCTCGATCTGCGGCTCGTGCGGTTCATGCTCAAGGGGGGAGATACCGGGGCCGCTTTCGTCGCGGGGCAGTCGGCACAGAGTCTCATCGCGCAACGAATCATTGCCAACGAGATGCCGCCGGGTGAGAAAAAACTATCCGAGAAGGAACGGCAAACGATCTTGCAGTGGATCGATCAAGGAGCGACGACCGTCCGCCCCGAGCCAGAAACGTTGAGCAACACGTCCCCCTGGACCGAAGAAGAACGCAACTACTGGGCCTTCAAGCCGGTGCAGAGATCCGCGGTTCCCGTCGTGCAGCACGCGGAGTCGCTGGCCAATCCCATCGATGCGTTTTTGCTGGCGAAGCTCGAACAGCAGAACCTCGCGTACTCGCCCGAGGCCGATCGCGCGACGTTGATCCGCCGGGTCTCTTTCGATCTCATCGGGTTACCGCCAACTCCCGAGCGTGTTGCGGAATTTCTCGCCGATACCTCTCCCGATGCCTACGACCGTCTGGTTGACGAACTCCTCGATTCACCCGCGCACGGCGAACGCTGGGCACGGCACTGGCTCGACGTCGCCGGATACGCCGACAGCGACGGCTACACCGAGACCGACACGTTGCGTCCGTGGTCGTATCGCTATCGGGATTATGTGATCCGTGCATTCAACGACAACAAGCCGTACAACGAATTCGTGATCGAGCAACTCGCGGGAGATGAACTGCTCGCGCCGCCGTATGCGAATCTGTCCACAGAGCAGGCCGACATGCTGATTGCGACCGGTTTCCTGCGGATGGCCCCGGACGGGACGGCTGATGGCGGCGTCGATCAGAATGTGGCCCGCAACGACGTGATCGCCGAGACGTTGAAAATCGTGACTTCGTCGATGATCGGCCTGACGGTCGGGTGCGCCCAATGTCACCAGCATCGTTACGACCCGATTGCGCAGGAAGATTATTATCGCATCCGCGCGATTTTCGAACCCGCCCTCGACTGGAAGAACTGGCGCGTTCCTAACGGACGACTCGTCAGCCTGTGGACGCCCGCCGATTACGAACATGCGGCGAAGGTCGATCAGGAGATCACGGAAATCCAGAACCAGCGAGAGAAAGAACTCCAACAGATCGTGATGGAGATCTTCAATCGCGAGGTCGAGAAACTCGATGAATCGAAACGCGAACTGGCGCGAACCGCCCGTGCCGCCGAAGCCGATAAGCGAACTCCCGAACAATTGCAGATCCTCAAGGATCACCCCAGCCTGAACGTCGACCGCGGCAGCGCCTATCTGTACGAACCTCAAAAACTCAATGATTTCAACAAAAAGTTCGACGATCTGACGAACGAGACCCGCAAAAAGAGACCCTCCGACAGTTACGTCTCCTGTCTGACGGAAGTCCCCAGTCAGGTTCCACCAACGCATCTCTTCTATCGCGGCGATATCGGACAGCCGCGACAGCAAATGGCGCCGGGCGATTTGAGCGTGCTCGACTGGCTGGCGGCGAACATTTCCGAAAAAGACCCGGCATTGCCCACGTCGGGACGACGGCTGGCGTGGGCAAAATATCTCGTCAACGGGCAGCATCCGCTGACGGCGAGAGTGTGCGTGAATCGTCTCTGGATGCATCACTTCGGCCGGGGGATCGTCTCGACTCCCGCCGATTTCGGTTTGCTCGGCGACCGTCCGACGCATCCCGAATTGCTCGACTGGCTCGCCGACGAGTTCGTGCGGTCGGGATGGGACATCAAGTCCATGCATCGGCTGATGGTCACGTCCACCGCGTATCGGCAGACATCGGTGAGGAACGATACGAATCAGGCGATCGATCCCGAAAACAAATGGCTGGGACGCATGTCGGTCCGGCGGCTCGAAGCGGAAACGATTCGCGATGCCGTCCTCGCCGTCAGCGGGAATCTGCACGAGAAGTTATACGGCCCCGCCATCGGCGTGGCTCCCGATGACGTGGGGCAGATCGTGCTTGGCAGCGGCACGCGCGACGGCAACGGAATTCTCATCGGCACCGCCGATGCGTTGGGACTCGAACAGTTCCGCCGCAGCGTGTACATCCAGGTGCGTCGTTCGATGCCACTCGGCGTTCTCGAACCGTTCGACCTGGCGACCGTCTCGCCGAATTGCGATCGACGCTCGGCATCGACGGCCGCTCCGCAAGCGTTATTGATGATGAACAACGAAGTCGTGTTGAAACAGGCCGAACGATTTGCTCAGCGGGTCGCAGCCGATGCGGGCGAGGACCGAACGGCACAGGTGAATCGAGCGTGGCAGCTCGTCTACAGCCGCACGCCGACGCCGACAGAGTTGGCACAGACATTGGAATATCTCGCGGCACAGGAAGTCGACTTCGCCGCGCTTCCGCAGGAAAAAGACAAACCATCACCGCAACCGGCGGTGATGGCGCTCTCGACGTTATGCCAGGCGCTGTTGTGTTCGAATCCGTTTTTGTATGTGGAGTAGCGGATTAATATCATGCAAAGACTCATCGATACCGCCTGTTGTTCGCGTCGGCACTTTCTCGCTCAGCAGGGGTTGGGACTGGGATCGCTGGCGTTGATGTGGCTGCTCGATCAGGAGGCGCGCGCCGAGCCGAATAAGCCGACGCTCGAACGGCCGACGTACGATCTGCTCCCCAAACCGGCCCATCGCGAGCCACAAGCCAAAGCGATGATTTCGCTGTTCATGCAGGGAGGCCCGAGCCATCTCGACCTGTTCGATCCGAAGCCCGAACTCGTCAAACGGCATCTGACGAACTTCGAAGGAGAGATCAAGTACGACAACGCCGCCGAATCGAGTGCGAAGCTGTTTGCTCCCCCGTGGAAGTTCGCTCCGCGTGGCGAATGCGGGATGCAGTTGAGCGAATTGCTCCCCGGTTTGTCCGAAGTCGCCGACGAGATCACGCTGATCCGTTCGATGCGCACCGGAGTCGACAACCACGGCCAATCGCTGTATGCCCTCAATACCGGCCGCATCGTGCCGGGACGTCCGTCGCTCGGTTCTTGGTTAACCTACGGATTGGGGACCGAAAGTCAAAACATGCCGGCATTTGTCGTGCTCACCGATCCCGGCGGGTTGCCCGTGCTGGGAACCGAAATGTGGACGAACGGTTTTCTACCGTCGCTGTTTCAGGGAACGGTCGTTCGTCCGCGCGAACCGCGGATTCTCAATCTCGATCCTCCGCCGCAGTACGCCGGCAAACCACAGCAGCGGTTTCTCGACTATCTGGGGCAATTGAATCGACAGCATCTGAGCCAGAAACCGTTCGAGACCGATTTCGCCGCCCGCATCGCCAGTTATGAACTCGCGGCGAGAATGCAGTCCAACGCCAAAGAGGCGCTCGATCTTTCGCAGGAAAGCGAAGCGACGCACAAGATGTACGGTCTCGATCAGGAAGAGACTCGCGAATACGCTTCGCGCTGCCTCATCGCTCGCCGATTGATCGAACGCGGAGTCCGCTACGTGCAGGTCTTCACGTCGACTCAGCAATGGGATCACCACGGCTCGATTCTGACGTCGCTTCCCTCTGCCTGTAAGAAGACCGATAAGCCTTCCGCGGCGCTGATCAAAGACTTGAAATGTCGCGGTCTGCTCGATTCGACCGTCGTCCACTGGGGTGGCGAGATGGGCCGGCTGCCGGTGATTCAGAACGAAAAGAACATCGGCCGCGATCACAATACGTTCGGCTTCAGCATGTGGGTCGCCGGCGGGGGTTTCAAGAGCGGACACGTTCACGGCGAGACCGACGAATTCGGCCACAAGGCCGTGACCGATACCGTCAACCATTACGACTATCACGCGACGCTCCAGTATCTCTTCGGACTGGAACCCGCGCAGTTCTTCTTCAAACGCCCCAATGGTCAGGGAACGCTTCTCGACGGCCAGCCCGGCCAGATCGTCTCGCAGATCCTCAAGAACCCGCCGCCGAGCGCATAAAACCGATTGCAAGTCGATAAGTAACATTGTGTTACAACGATTATCATCAAAGAATCGTTACTCTCGACGATGCCTAAATATGCGTGTACAATATCGCGACCGCGTCAGTTAATCGGCGGACCAGGCTCCGTAATAAGGCAAGTTAGGTATGTCAACGGGCGTAACTCTATTCCATTTCGATGAAGGCCAAGAAAGTTTTGAAGATCTTGGTAAACCGAATGGTGCGACCCATTGGGATGATGAAATACTGCGCGCATCACTGGGATATGAATCTCATCAAGCATTTGACAACGTTGTATTACGCGCAAAGCAAGCATGCTTGTCTTTGGGAATCCAGCTTGAGGATCATTTTACACTTCATCACGACGGATCACGATCGCTGACGCGATTCGGATGTTATCTTGTCGCTATGAACGGTGATCCAAGAAAATCGCAAGTCGCCGCTGCTCAAGCCTATTTCGCCGCACTCGCCGAAACATTTCAATCTCATCTTGAACATTCCGAGGGAATCGAACGCATCCTGATTCGCGATGAAATCAAGGATGGGCAAAAATCGCTGGCGAGCACTGCAAAAAGGCATAGGGTTGAAAACTATGCTTTTTTTCAGAACAAAGGGTACATGGGCATGTACAACATGAATCTTGACAAACTTTCGTATGTGAAAGGGGTCAAGAAGAAAGACCTTGTTGACAGGATGGGAAAGGAAGAAATGGCCGCGCATCTCTTCCGAATTACACAGACGGATGCAAAGATCCGAAATGAATCCATTTACGGACAAAAAGATCTTGAAGAGGCGGCATTCGTTGTGGGCCGTAACGTACGAAAGGTCATGATTGAGTCAAGCGGATCTTTGCCCGAATCCTTACCTCCATCAGAACATGTGAATTCCGTCAGGAAAAAGCTGAAGGGATCCAGTAAAAAGCTCAAAGCGATAGACAAGAAATAGAAATCATCAAAAAAGGGCAAGAACGGGAAATAAGTGCTTGAGGATAATCTGATATGTAATATTCAGAGCGATTCAGAATTGTTCTCGTCAAGACGTCCATTTGAACTGATACAATTTCTCTTGGCTCTAAATGATTGTCAGAGTCCCACTTGTAAAAGCCGCGCAGAACCAACCCTTCCGGTGTAAATTGAACCGGGGTCATTCATCTTCGGAGATTCATGGGGCAGGGCTTTTATGCCGGACTGGAATCGAATTTTTCCCGATGCCGATCATCGCTGGATCATGGGGTTGCGTCGGAGCGATTCCGCCGTCGACTTTTTCGCCGACGTCGACGCGACGGGAGCCACGCGCCGGGAAAAAGCCGCATGGCTGGCGGATGAGCCGCACAAGTACGCCATATTGCTCCCCGAAGCCGAGCCGGCGCTGAATGAGACAATTGAACTTGCCCGCGCATGGGGAGCGAACCCCGATGCACAGATCGATGACGATCCGTTCGCGGGCCTGCTCCGCCTGGGTCGCGCATGGGAACCCGATTTTGTCTGGATGCATCCTGCCACCGACGGACTTCATCATCTCATCGGCGGCGTCGTCTGTTTCCCCAGCGTCTGGGCGCTGACCGACAAAGTCGGGCGACCGATGAGTTTCGTCCACGAGCCGGTCCCTGAACTCAATCCCTCGATCGGACGGCAGATCGAATTGTTTCTTCGCAATCAGGATCCCGGGGTCGTCTGGCTGCGAGAAAACTGGAGCCTCAGCCGCGAGAGCTGGTTGAATCAGCACACGTCGCGGTCGCGGCGACGGCTTGATGAAACGGTCGGCGTCGATGACGTCTGGTTTCGCCTCGAGCATCAACTGCTGCTCAAGCTACCGCAGAGCGGCAGCATTCTGTTCGGCATTCGCGTCGAAGTTGTCCCCTTCCGCGCGGTCGTCGAAAACAAACTTGCCGCGCCCCGCTTTGCGCGGCTGCTCTCGACGATGTCCCCGACGGCGGCGAGCTATAAGGACATCCTCACGGTGCGGCCTGCGCTTCTCAAGATGCTCACTTCTTCGCCTCGCCCTTCAAATGACGATCGATGAACTCGTAGGCGACTTTGCGGACATCTTCGGGGAAGTCGTGCTGGCACTCGGGGTAATTGGCTTGCAGGTTCTCCGCCGCGCCATAAAGTTCGTAAATCGGTTTGGCGACGGCGATCACATCCTTCACGCCCGAGACTTCAAAATTGCTGTCCATCGTCGGCGAACTCGCAAGGAACGGGCGTGGGGCGAACCCGGCGACGATCTCGGTGAAATCGAAGGGGACTTTATCGGAGTCATTGCCGTATTCACTGGCAATCAGGGGCATGTAACGCGAACTTGTCCAGCCCGCGAGTTTCCCTTCGTAGTATTTGTGGAACCGCGTAAACCCGCAGTTGGAAACCGCCACCTTGATGCGGGGATCGAAAAACGCGGTGAACATGGTATTGTGTCCGCCGAGCGAATGTCCGATGCACCCGATGCGGTCGTCATCGACGGCGGGAAGCGACTGCAACAGGTCGAGCGAGCGAGTGTTGTCGTAAATCGTTTTCATCGAGCCGCTGATGTAGCCGTACTTGGTGTCGAAATCGTATTCGTATTCGCCGAAGCTGGGGTAATCAGGAGCGAGCGTGATATAGCCGCGCTGCGCCAGATGCAGTGCGTAATGCAAGTTGGGGTTTCCGCCCATTCCCGCCGGTTCTTCCTTGCCGATTGCGATCGTCTGATGCAGGCACAAGATAGCGGGGATGTTCTTCTGCGTCGCCGCTTCTTTCGAAGGATAGAACAAGTAAGCATGCACGCGGCGTTCGGCGGAATCGGTATGGTAACTGATCTTTTGACGGACGAGATCTCCGACGTCGACGGTCTCCAGCACTTTGACGTCGAGGGGGACCGGTTTTTCCGGTCGCGGCAGCGGTCCCATCACCTTTTCAATATTGGCGCGGATATGCTGACGCCGAATTTCCCAGTCCGCCGGCGTTTTGATCGGCTGCTTCTTTCCATTCGCATCGAGGTAGTAACCGAGATCCTGATGTTCGACGTAAGCGGGAGTCTTGTCATCGGCGACGACCGGGAGCATGTCGGCGGCACAGGCCATGATCCACAGCGGCAACAATGTACGTCCCCATGTCGGGATGAAATTTGAACGACGAATCATGGCTTCTCCTCACTCGACTTAAAGGATTCAACAAGTAATTGCGTGAATGGAAAAATCCAGAGTAACCGGTGGCGAGGCATGTCGCAAGAATCCGGAATGACCGGGCCTGGAAATGAATTCGCCGAGCGGAGTTTCTTATGCAAGTTTTTCCGGGGGATGCAATAAATACAACCATGTGTACACTTCTTGTCGCCGGTAGGGAGGGATACGATTCATTGTCGTCGGGGTCGGGAAATAATGATGAACGGTGAGAAAATAAAAGTAAACGGATGATTCTCCGCGACATCAATTTCTGAAGGCAAATTATCGATATCCCAGCGTTGCCCAAGGCCGGGCGGCGATGGTTGAGGTCACGAGTGTGCCGGTTCCGCGTCGAAACGCGTCAGGCGAGTGATGTCTTCGCGGCGATTGATCCGTGATGGATTGATGATGTTTTGCCAAACCCGCACGAGCCTGGTTTCAATCTCGACGCTGTTTCTGTTTTTTCCAGGCAGATTTCACATGGCGGGTCGCATTGCCAGAAGCGGGGAGTCCGGCGCGGCAGGTCCATAAGCACACAGCACGAGCCACTCGTAGGAATTTGAGTCGTCCGAAACATCGATATGAAAAAATCTCCAGCATAAGGAACCATGATGGCCAGATCACTCTCTGCATCGCTCGTGGATCGAGCACGGCACGATTTGTGTCGGAGAATTTGCGAATGTTTTCGCGACGGTGCCGTCAGCGTCCGCATCCGGCGGGATTTCAATCCCCCCGCCGTCTGGATCTACGAAAAGCAAGATCGGACCTGGAAAAAGCGCGGGGAAGGGATCGACGATCCGCGGCTGGTCGAGGCAATCGATCAGGAACTCGAACATTTTTCCAGCAGGCAGCACAGTTCGGTGCTGAATTCCCGCAAAACCAGTAAACCCGACTGGCAGGCGGTCGAGATGACGTTTCATGCCGATGCCATCCGCGATCATCTGGACCAGCTCGAATCTTATGTTTACGGCATTTTGTACTATAACCACCCCGATCATACTCACGACGTCCGACGGCGCATCAGACGGGGTTCGAACCGAAACGGCCGTCGCTGACGGACGACAGTTCGCACAACGGAAAATCGATCCGTCGTGCTTCAACCGATATAAGCGACAGACATTGGACTACACAACCTTAACAATTCACAAGGAGCAAGATCATGGCCGAGTCTACCACGAACCGCGGTTCTTGCGGCGATTCCCCGAAACTGAGCCGCGAGCCGTTGCAGTATCTGAAGCGGGAAATGGATGATCTGATGAATCGGTTTTCGTCCGATTGGCTGGGGGACTGGATGTCTAAAGACTTCACACCCGCCGTCGATCTGGCGGAGACCGATGAATCGCTGGAAGTGCGCGTCGATGTGCCGGGAATGAAGGCGGAAGACATTCATCTGGAAGTCGCCGGTTCGGTTCTGCGCATCAAAGGTGAACGCCGCGACGAAAAAGACGAGAGGAACAAGTCGTATCATCGCGTGGAACGCCGCTGGGGTTCGTTCTCTCGCACGATTCCGCTGCCGTGTGCCGTCATAGAGGACAAAGTCGCCGCCGACTACCACGATGGCGTGCTACACATCCATCTGCCAAAAACGGAAAAGGCCAAGGCTCACAAGATCAAGGTCAAGAGCCAGCCGCCGTGTGCGTTGTAGAGCGGCGGAATTGATTCGTGGGCGCATGGTCGATTCGACCCGACTGGCATTCAAATCCAGAAATGCTTCTGGACAAATTCGACCACGTCGCCGAAGAAGACGTAGAACAGGCTTTTCTGTCCGCAGTTGATCTTGGCCTGCACCTCGGCTCCGAAGGCCCGGCTGGGGAGTTCGTCGGTGTTGATGCGGACGTGCATCTGGACGACGTTCCCCTGTTGTTCCGAAACATCGGTGCGCGACGCCAGCGACTCGATGGTTCCCGTAAATGATTTTTCCGTGGCGGAGACGAGCACGTACTCGACCGGCAATTCCTGATTCCCGCGGTCTTCCATCGCTTTGAGGATGTGCCCCATGCGGGCATCCTCGACGTCGAGTTCCAGTCGCCAGCGGCTATTCTCGTCCATGACTTGCAGCAAAACTTCCCCTCGGCGGACGGGACGGTTCCGCAACAATTGTTCGAGTTGAAACGTCGCCACGATGCCGTCGATCGGCGAAAGAACCGTCAGCTTTTCGACGCGATCCTGCAAGACTTTCAGTTGCTCGTTAAGCCCCAGTATCTCCACGCGCGTTTGGGCCAGCTTGCCGTTTAATCGAATTTCCATCGCCTTGTCGGCGGTCCGAACGGCCTGATCGAGTTCGGCTTTGGTCGCGAACAGGAATTGACGTTTTTCGTTGAGTTGATTTTCGATCGAGACCAGTTCGCTGCGAAGTTCGTCGTTCTTGATTTTCAGCAGCGGCTGATCGGCTTTCACATGTTCGTTGCTCTGCACGTAAACTTCGATCACCTCGCCGTCCCAGGGGGAGAATATCTCTTTTCTCTCGACCGGCAGCAGTTGCCCTTCCCCTTCGACGCGATAATCGGCGGGAACCAGCGCCAAGGCGGCTGCGATGCCGACGACGAACAGCAGCCCCAGTATCGACTTGACCAGATTGCGGCCGTGGAACCAGCCGAGGGTTCGCCCCAGAAACATCCGCAAGGGGAGCAGAAAGACGTGCTGCAATTCGAGGCCGTTTGAGAGCGTCGTCCCGACATGTGCGGCGAGGAGATCGGTCCGCGCTCGCCAGCCGGTGCTGGGTTCGCTGTCGGTCAATTGCTCGACGATCAGCGCCCCGATCACGCCTCGGCGCTTGCGAAGTTCCTTCTGCTTCAGCTCGGCCTGTTTGTCGCGGACGATCAACGGTTCGTTGCGAAAGAGCGGGACGATCAGCACGGTCCGCGCGCCGCTGGCGTGCAGATAATCGGTCGCCGGCTCAACGAGTGCCGGCGGAAGATCGTCGATCTTTCCGGAAATGTGCAGTGGTTCGCCCGACTGTAATGCCAGCTTCGTCAGCTTCTGCAAGTGCTTGACAACGTTAGCCCGCGCGTTGACCGATTCCTGTCCGCTGATCGCCGAGATCGAGACCGCTTTGCCCCGCTTGACCGCCACGCTCAGGCGATCGCAGCCGATGACCTGCCGGCCGTCGTTCGCGGCGGTCATCGTCGTTTCGCGCCAATCGAGGCTGCGTTGGAGTCGGAGTATGAATTGCTCGAATTCGTTCCAGAACCCCGTTGGACTTTTCGAGGTCGTCGCCGCCTGATTTCGCTCCAGGTAAACGGCCCCGTGCTGGCACATTTTTTCGAGGAACTGGAGGTAACCGGTGCGAGCTTCTTTGGGGGTGTTGAGCCGTTGGAAAATTTCGACGACGGCAACCGCGCGGTCTTTCTGAAAAATCCCCGACATCAGCACCAGGTTGGATGTCGGCAGCGGAATGCGCGAGTTATCTTCGGGGCTAAAAATGCAGGACGTTTTATTGGCAATCAGCTCGCGCAGCAGTTCCTGATTGATCTCCCCGCCGCGGGGGTTTTCATAAAAACCCGATTCGGCCAGACCGATGTCGCAGAACAGTTTCCCCTTTTGATCTTTATCGATCATCCAGATCGCGCCGGCCCGCGCTCCGAGAGCCAGCACCAGACGCTTCAGAAATTCGCGGAAGAACGTCTCGACGGCGACGTCCGATGAGGCGAATTCCGCGATTTCATGAGCCAGTTGGCTGATATGTTCGCGAACGTTCTCAATGGATTGCGTCGTGGGAGGCATAAGGGTTACTCAGAATCATGTCATTGCAAAGGGACCGCAAGTCAGCCAATTGGAATGACTGACATCGTGGGCCTACCGCAGTCGCTGTACCTGTACGCAAGAGTTCAGTATGGTATTCTATTCGTGGCGCGGAAAAAATGACGCACAAATCGAACTCAAGATGAAAAATTGAAAAGTCACTGAACCATATCACAGTTCTAGCTCGTTTTGAAGAGCAATCGCATCGGCGTAAGTTGTTATCCTGCAACCGATCCGAAAAATTCGGGTTGGAGTACAACCCCAACTCGCGTATAACTGATATTCCATCGCAGAAAAATCCTGACGGTCCCGTTGAAAAAGTGTGCCACTGCTGGCTCGCCCGGTAGTGGAGTTCATTAATCGTTGGAAAAACACCGGGTGGATAAACCACTCGGCTCACGACGCCGCGAATCGAACAGGAATCCGATCATGCACACAGGTCTTCTCAACGTCACTCGCCTTGAGTCGGCAAGGCCAACGAAATCGTTGCCGCATATCCGCAAGAAAGTCCATCTGCTGGTCAGAGCATTATGCTTGGGAATGGTTTTCCTCGCGACGAATTTCGCGCAGGGGCAGAACGAACGCCCGGCGAAATCCAGAACCCCGAAACCCTCGGCTCGCGGTGCGGAAATTCTGCTCCCGGAATGCAGCATCACGGCGGTCGACGTCGCCATCCTCTCGACCGATCGTTCTGGCGTACTGGCGGACATCACCGTCAAGGAGGGAGCGTTCGTCCAAACCGACCAAATCGTTGCCCGCTTGCAGGACGACGTGGCTCAAGCCCGCTTTCTTCTCGCCGATGCAAAAGCCAAAGATAACGTCGATATCCGTTACTCGGCTAAAGCTTACGATTATGCCAAGAAAGAATATGAAATCGCTCTCGATTCTCGGGCCCGCGTCCCAGGTTCGGTCCCCGAACTCGAAGCGGAAAAACTGAAGCTGGCGATGGACCGCGGCGAACTGCAGGTCGAAAAGGCCGAGTCTGACTTTGAACTTAACAAACTGTCGCGCGACGAAGCGCTCGCCGATTTGAACAGTTATCGCATCAAGACCCCGTTTCCGGGGATGGTCACTCGCGTCTATAAACACAAAGGCGAAGCCGTGCGTCAGGGAGATCCCGTACTCGAACTGATCAACACCGATCGCCTGCGGGTCGAGGGGTATCTGAGCATCCGCGACCGCTTGCGCGTTAAGATGGGGGCGGCCGTCGCTGTCAGAATCGATATCCCCGATGAGGAACTGGAAATCGAGGATGACATTTTCGAAGGTCAAATCACCTTCATCGACGTTTCGGTCGTCGGAACATCGAGCATTTGCCGCGTCTGGGCCGAAGTCCCCAATCGCGATGACCTGCTCAGAATCGGCCTGCCGGCTCAAATGATGATCGATCCCGATCGCATACTCCCCGCGATCGAAGATCGACAATCGACGGCGAAAGACCGCAAGAGCGAATTGCCCCCGTCGCGGAAGTAAATGATATTCCCGTTTTTTATCGACAGGATGAGGCCTTGAGCGCGATTGCTCCGATGATCTCTTCGACGCAGCGACCGATCCCGCTCATCATGCGCGATGATCTGGTCAAGCAGCGCATCCGATATCAGGGAGAAGCGTACTGGGTGATCAAGGATCCGGTTTCGCTGACGTACAACCGACTCCAGCCCGCTCAACATTATGCCCTCACGCTGCTCGATGGCACGAAGAGCCTCGAACAACTCCGCGAACTGCTCAGACGCGAGTTCCCGGCGCTCCATCTCACGCTCGCCGAAATCCAGCAACTCGTGACCGACCTGCACCAGAAAGGACTGGTCTACAGCCAGCGTCCCGGGCAAGGGGCCAATCTGCTGCAACAACGCCGCAACCGGTTTCGAAAGAAAGTCTGGAGCACGCTGGTCAACATCATGTATCTCCGGCTTCCCGGCTGGGATCCCGAAGGGGCGCTCAAATTCCTGCTCCCCTATTGCCGCTGGATCTTTCAGCCGTGGGGCGTGACGCTCGCCGGTGCGATCATTGTCTGGTCATGGATATTGATGCTGGTCAAGTACGATGAATTTCAGTCCCGCCTGCCTGAATTCGAAAGCTTCTTCGGTTGGCCGAACCTGATGTGGCTCTGGGTGACGCTGGGGCTGGCGAAGATTCTGCACGAATTCGGGCACGGGCTTAGCTGCAAGCATTACGGCGGCGAATGCCACGACATGGGGATCCTGCTCCTGGTTTTCAGCCCCTGCATGTATTGCGACGTCACCGATTCGTGGATGCTCTCGAACAAATGGCAGCGCATCATCATCGGCGGCGCAGGGATGTACTTCGAAGTGCTGCTCTCGGCCTTTTGCGTTCTCGGATGGTGGTATTCCGAACCGGGGCTGCTCAACCATCTGTGCCTGAATCTGTTCTTCGTCTCGGCCGTGACGACCGTCATTTTCAACGCCAATCCGCTGATGCGGTTCGACGGCTATTACATGTTGAGCGACTATCTCGAAATTCCGAATCTCCGCTCGAAAGCCGATAAACTGCTGCGGGACGGCTTTGCCTGGTATTGCTTCGGGATCGAATCGCAGCCCGACCCCTTTATGCCCGATCGGGGACGAATCTGGTTTGGGCTGTTCGCCGTCGCTTCCTGGTTTTATAAATGGTTCGTCACGTTCGGAATCATTTTCTTTCTGTATACGATGCTCAAACCCTACGATTTGCAGAGCATCGGCATCGTCCTGGCCTGCGTGTCGGCCCTTTCCATCGTGGCGGGGCTGACCATGAATTGTTACCGGATCGTGACAGCACCGAGGTTAGAACCCATGAACAAGAAAAAAGTAGCGGCGACGATTGTCGTTTTCGGCGGCTGTGTGGCAGCCGCATTGATGATACCGTTTCCGTGGCACGACGAGGCGTCTCTGCTGATCGAGCCGTCGGGCATGCAGACGGTTTACAGTTTGATCCCCGGCGAGTTGGTGGAAATCAACGTGCAGGCGGGAGATCGGGTCTCGAAGGGAGACCATTTGGCGACGTTCTCCAATCAGGAAATCGAAGACCGGATCCGCTCGCTCAACTTGCAGGTCGCCATCCAGCGCCATGAAATCAAGATGTATCAGCAGCTTGACGACGTTTCACAGAAACAACTCGCTGAAGAAAAGATGAGTTCGCTCATCAAGCAACTCGATGAGCTTAAGACGCAGTACGAACAATTGACGATTGTCGCCCCCTGCGACGGGGTGGCGATCGCTCCGCCGCGCAAGTCGCCCCCTACTCGCGAGGCGATCGAGACGATGCTGCCGGGCTGGTCGGGCATCCCGCTGCATCCGCGGAACATCGGCTCGTTTCTCGATGCGGGCACGCATCTGCTCAGCATCGCCCCGCGCGAGGGATACGAAGCCATTCTGTACGTCGATCAGGGAGACCGGAACGACTTCCATGTTCGGCAACCGGTGGAAATGCGGTTCGATCACCTCCCCGGCAAGACGTTTCAAGGGGAGATCGCGTCCATCTCCGAACGGCATCTCGAATTTGCTCCGATCAGCATCTCGAACAAGACGGGAGGTGATCTGCCCACCGTCACCGACTCGCAGGGACGCGAAAAACTCACCAGTCACGTTTATCAGGCGACCGTCCCGCTCGCCGAAGATCTGTCGCTGATGCGCACCCACATGCGCGGCCGGGCACGCATCAGTGTCGGCAGCCGATCCCTCGCCGACTGGATCTGGCGCTCCCTGACCCGCACATTCCATTTCCGACTCTGACCGTCGGAGGAAAGAGTGGGGGAGGGGGCGAGAAGAGTTTCACTCCCCATCACCCGATCTCCCGATCTCCCCATCAGTCTCTCGCTCCGTCCATTCGGATTCCAGGAAAAGCACCTGCGAGCCTGAAGAACATTGGAGTTCCCCGCTCGCGTTCAGTATGCTGGTAGGTCTGGGGAGTCGCCGATCGACCAGCGATCCCCACGACATCATTTCCCGCATCCGGAGGAAAGAGTGGCCAGCGCGAAAATTTTAGCCATCGTCAAGCAGGGGCGAACGGCGATCATGAAGTATCGGGCGGCGAATCCGAGCGTGCTGCTCGATCTCGTCGATGCCGAGCTTTCCAAGCTGAACCTGCAAGGTGCTCCGCTGCAAAAAGCCGATCTGATCGGGGCAAAACTGCAAAAGGCGAAGCTCGGCAAGTCCGATCTGCGGGGCTGCGATCTGACGCGCGCCGATCTCGAAGGGGCCGATCTCCGCAAAGCCGACCTGCGTAAAGCGAACCTCAGCCGGGCGAATTTGAAGGGGGCCGATTTCAGCGGCGCCTTGATGAGCGGGGCGCAGATGAATCTCGCCGATCTGACCTCGTGCAAAGGGATCGGCTGCGATCTTTCGCTGGCGCAGATGACGCGGGTGATTTTCACGCAGTCGCAGCTTCAGCAGGCCCGCTTCAACGGTGCAAACCTCTCGGCATCGACGTTTCAGCATGCCGATTTGAGCGAGGCCTCGTTCGCCGAAACGCTGCTCATCGAGACGCAGTTCAAGAATACGAAAATGATTGGCGTCGACTTCAGCCGGTCGCTGATCGAAAAGTCGCACTGGCAGGATTGCACGCTCGGCTGGACCACGTTCGGCAACGTCGACTTGAGCACTTCCTCAGGACTCGATTCTTGCATACATCTCGCCCCCAGCACGATCGGTGTCGATACGATCTATCGCTCGCGCGGCAAGATCTCCGAAACGTTCCTGCGCAACTGCGGCCTGCCCGACTCGTTTCTCGCAGCGCTAAAATCGCTCACGGAAAAACACGAACCGTTCCACTCGCAGTCGTTTTTCATCCGCTACGGCGAGAAAGACCGTGGATTCGCCGAACTCTTGCAGCAAGGCTTGACCAAGCGCGGTCTGAGATGCTGGCTTTGCGAAAAGGCCGAAAACCCTGCCGACGCGACCGATCCGCAATATTTTCGATCCGAGCATCTGTGGGAGAAAATCATCTTCTGTGCCTCCAGCCATTCGCTCGGAGCCCCCTGGGGTGAAAAAGAGATCGCGCAATGTTTCGACAAGGAAAAACGCTACAGTAAAGATCAGGGACATGAGATCATATCGCTCGTCGTCCTGAACCTCGACGGCTACCTGTTCGGCGGGAACTGGAAAAGCCCGCATGTCAAAGAAGTGGGGACGCGCATCGTCGCCGACTATGCCGGCTGGCGCCGTAGTCCGCAGAAATTCGAAGAAGAGACCGACAAACTCTTCGCTGCCCTCACGGGGGCAGTAGAGAAGAAGAAAAAATGATGAGGGGTGGAGGGGTAGAGTAATGGAGGGGTGGACAAGGTTAGCCGCGACGCGCAGGATCTCCGCAGCGGAGCGCGATTCGAATGAAATACAACAATTCCTTTAGTCCCCATCCCCCTATCACCTGATCTCCCCATCCCGTTACACAGTTTGATTCGAATTACAGTCCGAAAATAAGTGAGCGTCATGTCGACCAGCGAAATTTTAGAAAACCTGCGTTCGCGAATTCTTTCGGGGTACACGCTCTTGTTCCTCAAGTCGTGGGAAGAGGAACGCTGGGAAAACGAACTCGCGCAGTTGGCCTTGGAAATGGAATGGGGGCTTGTCACCTGGTCGATGACGATGGGGCCGCAACCGCCGATTTCTCAGGCCGATGCCGAATCCGGTTTCGACCTCTGCGAGTTTCTCGATCAAGTGGCGAGCTACCCGCCACAGCATGTCTTTCTGATCAAGGATATCACGCCGCACCTGCGCGATCCGGCGGTGCTCCGCAAACTGCGGGACGTTATACCCACATTGAACGCGCAGCAGAAAATCCTGCTCTGCATGGGGCCAGAACTCGATATCCCGGTCTCATTGCAAAAAGAAGCCGTGCAACTTGAACTCCCCTTGCCCGGCTCGGAAGAACTCCGCGAAGTGCTGCACGCCGTGATCGCCAGTGAAGCGGAGCACACCGGATCGACGCTCGAGCTGAATGCCGCCGAGGAAGAACGGCTGGTGAAAAGTATGCTCGGGCTGACGATTCGCGAAGCGACCAAAGCGTTGACTCGCGCGCTGCACGGGCACGACCGCTTCGACGACGAGATCATCGTCTCGCTCGTGTCGGAAAAAAAGCGGATGGTGCAAGGCTCTGACCTCGTCGAGTTTTACGAACTCGAAGAAGGAGTCAAGGACATCGGCGGGCTCGAGATGCTCAAGGAATGGATCGCGCAGCGCTCCGAAGCATTTTCATCGCGAGCACGCGAAAAAGGGATTCCTGTCCCCAAAGGTGTGCTGCTTCTCGGCGTGCAGGGTTGCGGAAAAAGTCTCACCTGCCGGGCCACGGCGAGGCTGCTCGGTTTTCCGCTCGTGCGGCTTGATGTTTCGAGTCTGCTCAGTTCCGATCGAGGCAGCTCCGAAAAGAACATGCGCGACGTGCTGCATCTGATGGAGACGATCGCCCCGGCGGTGCTATGGCTCGATGAAATCGAAAAAGGTTTCGCCGGTTCCGATCAATCGGTCGATTACGATTCCACCATGTCGCGCCTGATGGGACGGTTTTTGACGTGGATGGACGAAAGGCACGCCGCGGTCTTCGTCGTGGCGACGGCGAACTCCGTCACGTCGCTTCCCCCCGAACTGCTCCGCCGCGGACGCTTCGACGAACTCTTCTTCATCGATCTGCCGAACTATTATGAGCGACGTCAAATCCTCGGCGTGCATCTCGTCAAACGGGGCTGGAAGCCCGAAAAATTCGACGTCCCTCAACTCGCCGAGCGAACCGAAGGCTACAGCGGCGCCGAACTCGAACAGATCATCGTGGCGGCGATGCTCGATTCATACGGCAAGGGGCAGTTGCTCAGTCAGCAGGCGTTGGAATTGGCGCGAGAGAATACCGTCCCGCTGTCGGTCACGATGGAAGAGAAAATCTTCGAATTGCGCGAATGGGCACGCACCCGTTGCCGACCCGCGACCCCCGACAGCCGCGTGATGCAGATGATGGATGAAGAACATCGCCGCGAGGAGGAAGCCGACGCCGTTCGTGCCGCTAATTTTCGCGAGGAGTGGCAAGTCCTCGCCGAGCACGGCCAGTTGCCGGCGGCGATCACCGAGTTCGTGCGGACAAAAAAGACCGTCACGTTTCCCGATCTGGAAGATGCCTTTGCCCAATGGCAGCCGACCACCGGCGACCAGGGGTTGGCACTGCGTTCCGACCCGAACACGGTTCTATGGGTCGGCATGAGCCCCGAACTGGCAGGGACACTCGTCAAATTGATCGCCGAGAAAAAATTGTACATCCACGAAATCGACCCCGACATCGCCGAATCGACGCCAAGAAAGCCGAAACTCCCGACCGTGCGGAAGTTGACCGAAGACCGCTTACCCCGCCCCTGCTGGTTCCCCGCGGTGCTATGCGCCTACGCCCCCGAAGAAATCAACCCCCGGTTGAGCCGTGTCGCGCGGATGAAGCTGTCGAATTGATGGCGGGTGGCGGAGCATAAACCGTTTCGGCGTTGCCCCGGATATGGAAACGGTGCCCCATCTAATTGCAGTGGCACGGATCACACTCCTCAATGGGATTGCCGTCTGCTCCGAACACAATGGCCAATCCATGTTCCGGATCCCATGTAGTTTCGAAGGTGACGTAGAACGATCGTTGTTGCAATCGTCGTTCTGGACGCGGCAAAGTAATTCCAGGACTCGAAACCAGACGCCAAATTTCGTGCGGGACATTCACTTTTGGTGTGAACTCAGATTCATTAAACATGTGGTTGAAGATACTGGAATTGTAGTAGTCGTAAAGGAACCGTTCTAAACCGACACGCGTTGAAAGGGGAAGATTACAGATATCACGAATAGAATCGATGGTTGCCTGGGAAAGTGCGTGATACTCAGCGAACGTCCCTTCATCAATGTAAACAAAGAATTCGACGGAGGTGCCAAGCCAGGGAACGCCAAGCGTACCGTGCCAGAAATGCTCAAGGAATTGAAATGCGTCTGCGTTCAGACTCATAGTGGGGGCATTCCTTCAAGCCGAGTTCCACTGAACCGTCTGCGGGTCAGCAGTGATTCGATGGCTGAACCTGCGAGAGGCTACTGACCTTCAGAAGGAGATTTCCCGTCGAATTCTACCTCGTCTGACGATCTCTTCGGCATAAATCGGCTCGTTACAACACACCAAGCAATCAGCAACCACGATGGTTCGATCAACGGCGCCAGCCACCAGTACCACGAAAAACCATCAATGGGTACTACCACAAAAAACAAGATACCAAATATCGGGCCGAGAAACGGTAGCACGAGCGAGAAACTCTTGATCCGTCCGAGGATTCCCCCAATGATGAGAGACCAATTGCCGAGGGTGCATATGAGAAATAGCAGTCCGAGCGGCACCGTCACTAACCATCGCAGAATATCGAGAATGAGTTCAATGGTAGAGCCTCGGAACCTTGCCGCCGAATTTTTGGATAACCAGAGTCCAATTACGTTTTTGGAGGACTGGGATATCTGTCCATTTCTCTTGATTCTGTCTACGCAAGAACGCGATGTCAATCGAGGTTGTGACACTGATCGCATCAGCCGACTTCGCCCTGAAGACGTTTTCTTAACCCCGGCGGGGTTTCAGCGATTAGCCCCGGGTCGCGTTTCGCGCACCCGGGGATCCGGATCGACGGCAACGCATTTCGACCCTTAAGGGGTCGCAGAACATTGAATCTGTGATCGTCTGCGACCCCTCCGGGGTCGATTATCATCTGCCGCTTATTCACCGGTGGTGTCGCTACGCTCACCACCGGCTAATGGCTGCGACCCCGCCGGGGTCGTTTGCCAAGAACAGAACTCCCCCATCACTTCCCCGTCGGCTTCAAATATTTGTCCATGAACTCGTACGCCACGTCGCGGGCGTCTTTGGGGAAATCGTGTGGCGCTTCGGGATAGTAGCCTTGCAAAGCCTCGCCTTTTTTGTAGAGATCGTAGACCGGCTGGGCGATGCGCAGGACGTCCTTGACGCCGCTCACGTCGAAGTCAGAGTCCCCCGTCGCTGCACAGGCGAGGAACGGGCGCGGCGCGAGTCCCCCGACGATCTCGGTGAAATCGAACGGGACTTTCGAGGCGTCGTTCTCGTAAACGCTGGCGATGCGGGGCATGTAAACCGGGCCGGTCCAGCTTGGAACATCGTCCTTGAGGAACGTGCAGAAGCCGCAACTCGATACAGCGACTTTGATCCGCGGTTCGAAGATCGCCGTGAACAGCGTGTTGTGTCCGCCGAGCGAATGGCCGATGCAGCCGATCCGCTTTTTATCGACCTCGGCGAGCGTTTCGAGCAGATCGACCGAACGGATGTTATCCCAAATCGCTTTCATCGTGCCGCTGACGTAACCGTTGTCGGGAGTGAATTCCCATTTGTGCTCGCCGAACGAGGGATAATCGGGAGTGAGCGTGACATAGCCGCGCTCGGCGAGATGCAGGGCATATTGCAGGTTCGGCGAGCCTCCCAGCCCGGCGGGTTCATCTTTGCCGTTCGCCGTTGTCTGATGCAGGCACAACACGGCGGGGAATGGTCCTATTCCCGGCGGGATATACAACCAGGCGGCGACGCGATCCCCCGGTTCGGTCTGGTACGTGATCTTTTTGCGAGTCAACTCGCCGACTTGTTCTTCGGACTCGACTTTCATCTCGAGGGGAGAGCGTTTTCCCTTTCCGGGAATCGGCCCCATGACCGCCTGCAAGTGCGCCTGGATATGTTTCTTGCGAATTTCCCAGTCCTTGACGGTCTTGATGGAGTGCTTCTGCCCCGCGGCATCGAGGTAATACGTCAAATCCTGATGCTCGGTATAGACGGGGGCTTT
The DNA here is from genome assembly GCA_046160425.1 of Planctomycetaceae bacterium. Lineage (GTDB taxonomy): Bacteria > Planctomycetota > Planctomycetia > Planctomycetales > Planctomycetaceae > JAQCEJ01. Next base: position 16,090 of record JBJXGP010000066.1, on the reverse strand, counting down.
TTCCTCTCCCCATGCGGCGATGGAATCGACGAAGGCGAAAGGCAAGACCATCGCGCATAGCAGAACTTTTTTTGTCATTCGCGTTAGGGATTGATCGTCAAGCGAGCGAATCTGGAATGCGAGCATATACTTTCCTTTTTCAGTTTCGTGTTGCGATGTGTGCCACGAGTTTGTCAAATAACTTCCACTGGCGGACAAGCCGCCAGTGCCACCCACTCATAGGGGCAAATCACGGGAATTCATCATAACCTCGCGCGATCGAGAATGGGATCGTGCGGACTTCAATCGACGCGATGTGCAAGTCGTGAATGGGAACGGTACAATATCTGCCAGCATGATTTCCCCTCGGATACACTGAGAAAAGGTCATACCGATGCTGAAACTCCACCGAATGAAATTGCTTGTCTGGTCTGCGGCGTTCGTCGGCGTTTCGACGGTCGTCTATTCCATGTCAAAACCCTCGGAGACGACCATCGTCAGCGGTCCGCTGAAATTTGAAAGCCGGGTGATCCACAATGAGTACAGTTATGCCTATGGGATCTCGGCCTCCGATATCGATCTCGACGGCGATCTCGACCTGACGAGTGCCGATGCCGTCGACAATCAGCTTCACTGGTTCGCCAACGACGGCAGCGGGAACCTGACGCATCATCTCGTGTACGACAACGATCCGGGATTCCTCGAACGGCATGCCGTCGGCGATCTCAACGGCGACAAATGGCCCGATATCGTCATCGTCAAGAACCGGGTGGGAGAACTCCTCTGGTTCGAGAACAGTGGCAAACCGGCAGACGATAAGCCCTGGAAGCGTCATCTGCTCACCAACGACTTGCCGCGGGCGTACGATGTGGCGCTCGCCGACATCGATGCCGACGGGGATCTCGACGTCGCCGGTTCGTGTTATCAGGGAGGCCAATTCGCCTGGTTTGTCAATAACGGCACACCGGGAGACGACAAACTCTGGGTCAAGCATCTGGTCGATCAGGAAATCGACGATACGCGAACGATCGCCGTCGCCGATTTCAACTCCGACGGCCGAGTCGATCTGCTGGGGACGGGACTGATCGAGCCGCTCGTCGCGTGGTACGAGGCGGGGAACCCGCAGGGAACCGGGCCCTGGAAAAAGCACGTCGTCGATGAGAAGTCGCCGAATCCGTGCCACGGACATCCCGCCGATATGGACGGCGACGGCGATATCGACATCATCCTCGCCCTGGGTTACTACAATCAGGAATTCGAAGAATCGACCAATCAGGCCGCGTGGTACGAAAATGTCGGCCAACCGGGGACCGGCGGGTCGTGGAAGAAACATTTTATCGGCGAACTGCGCTGGGCCTTCGAAGCGATTGCCGTCGATCTGGATGGGGATAGCGATCTCGACGTGGCGGGGACGTGCATGGGGAATCCCGGCGGAGTCTGCTGGTTCGAAAACCCCGGCGATGCCGACGGCACGTGGCAGAAACACCCCCTGTTGCCCGAGTGGGAGAACGCAAATCAGGTGATCGCGGTCGACATCGACGCCGACGGCCGCCTCGATCTCGCCGGGGTCGCCGAACGGGGTTCGAACGAATTTCGTCTGTGGCGGAATCTCGGTCGAGTCGAAAAGTAGGGCGGGCTGTGCCCACTATCGGCTTGGAGGAAGAAGTCCTCTTGTCGCTGCGCGACCCGGACACAAAGCTGTCCGGGCTACCCGTCTCGATTCGCTCCGCAAAGCTTGCGTCGTCGACACGGACCGTCAACTCGTTGCGTTCGGCACTTCAAATCGAAATAACTTTCACAAACCCTCAAAATCAGCGACATCAGATCTTGACTCTTTTTCCAGCCGAGAGTTCAATTCTGATGGTTGTGAGTCACACAACGCCGCACGAAAGAAGTTGACATGTCAACCGGAAAAGCCGAACTCCTAAACTCTGTTTTCAGAACGCTGCAAAGCGTTCTGACGGGAGTCGGTCTGTCCGTGAGTCCGGTCAAGAACGACATGAGTCCGGCCTGGTTGCATCACGTTCCCTGGTGGGGATGGAGCGGATTCGGGTTGGGAGGCCTGATTCCGCTGAAAATCATTGCTCCATTGGATATTGACCATGAGCGACAACACGTGTCTCGAAGTTGCACAAGATTTGAATGTTGAGTCAGAGGAGCCTCCAAGTCCGCTTTTACAATTTCTGTCCCATCCTGCTCTTCCTGTTGGGAGTCCTGGGCTAGCTCACCCCGCGAATCCCCCCCGGCAAACTCTCGCCGCCTACCGCCTCCCTTCTCGCCGCACGATCGGCAATCCTCGCACTCGCACGTTTCGCCGTGTTTTTTTCCCCGACGCCACGAACGGCGAATGGAACGATTGGCGCTGGCAGTCCCGCAAACGAATTCGCACCCTCGAACAGCTCGAACAGATGCTCGTGCTGTCCGACGATGAGCGTTCGGCGTTGACTCAGGGGGGTTCGATGCTCCCCGTCGGCGTCACGCCGTATTACCTCAGCCTGATCGACCGCGAGAACATCGATGATCCGTTGCGGAAAACGGTCATTCCCCGCACGAACGAATTCATTCGGACCGAGGGCGAAGCCGACGATCCACTCGGTGAAGACGGCCACAGCCCGGTACCGGGACTCGTCCATCGCTACCCCGATCGCGTGCTATTGCTCGCCCTCGATTTCTGCTCGACCTATTGCCGCTACTGCACCCGCTCGCGCGTCGTCGGCCACGGCGAGATCATGCCGAATGAAGCCCGGCTGGGGAAAGCGTTCGATTATCTCCGCGAACATACCGAAATCCGCGACGTGCTGATTTCGGGGGGCGACCCGCTGGCGCTCGGAGAAGATCGTCTCGACTGGATTCTCGGCCATCTCCGCGATATTCCGCATATCGAATTCGTCCGCATCGGGACGAAAATGCCGGCGGTCTTGCCGCAGCGAATCACGCCGCAGTTATGCCGCGTGCTCAAAAAATATCATCCGTTATGGATGAGCCTCCATTATCTGCATCCGGATGAATGCACTCCCGAATCACATCAGGCGTGCAGCCGGCTCGCCGACGCGGGGATTCCGCTCGGTTCGCAAACGGTCCTGCTCAAGGGGGTCAACGACAACGTCGAGACGATGACCTCGCTGGTCCACAAGCTGCTCTTGATGCGCGTGCGGCCTTATTACCTGTATCAGTGTGACCCCATCTCAGGTTCGTCGCATTTTCGCACGTCGGTCGCCAAGGGGCTGGAGATCATCGAAGGCATGCGCGGCCATACGACCGGCTACGCCGTCCCGACATATGTCATCGATGCGCCCGGAGGAGGAGGAAAAATCCCGCTGCAGCCGAATTCGATCATCGGCCGCGATGGCGATTTCATCTTGCTGAAGAATTTCGAAGGAAAGACCTTCCGTTATCCCGATCCCGTGACTTGATCCGAGAGGGGAATCATCGTGGCGGAAGGGACGAAACAATGCTCATCGGCCTGACATTCGATCTGCGGCAGGTCTATCTCGATGAAGGCTACAGCGAAGAAGAAACCGCTGAATTCGACCGCGAATCGACGATTGCCGCGATCGAATCGTCGCTCGCAGCGCTCGGACACGCGACAGATCGCATCGGTCATATCCGCCAGCTTGTGGCTCGTCTGGCAAATGGAGACCGCTGGGATCTTGTCTTCAACATCGCCGAAGGTCTGCACGGCTGCGCGCGGGAGGCGCAGGTTCCTGCGCTGCTCGATGCGTACCGAATTCCCTGTACGCTCTCCGATCCGCTGGTGATGGCAGTCTGCCTCGATAAAGGATTAACGAAGACGATCGTGCGTGCCGCGGGCGTTCGGACCGCCGATTTCAAGGTCGTACATTCCGCCGACGATCTGCTCGAACTGCTGACGAACGCCGGGCTACCGTATCCGTTGTTCGCGAAACCGATTGCCGAGGGGACCGGCAAGGGGATCACACCCGCTTCGAAGATTCTCACGGCGGCAGAGTTGAATTCCACCTGCCGGGATCTGTTGGAGAAATTCCAACAACCGGTTCTCGTCGAGACGTTTCTTTCAGGACGCGAATTCACTACCGGCGTGCTGGGGACGGGAACGTCGGCTCGCGTCATCGGGACGCTGGAAATCGTCCTCCGCGACACCGCCGAGCCTGAAGTCTACTCGTATGCCAACAAGGAATTCAGCGAAGAGCGGGTCGATTACCGTCTGGTCTCGGCGAATGACGATCCCGAAGTCGCCGCCGCCGAAGCCGAGGCGCTCAAGGCGTGGCGAGCTTTGGGTTGCCGCGATGCCGGTCGGATTGATCTGCGGTCGGACTCTCAAGGACACCCGCATTTCCTGGAAGTGAATCCGCTGGCGGGCCTGCATCCCGAGCATTCCGACTTGCCGATGCTCTGCACCGCGCTCAAAATGCCATATGTGGATTTAATCCGCCACATCGTGGAATCGGCAAGCGAGCGGACCCCGTAGGGTGGCGTCGAGCGATGTTTTCTTGTTCCTAAGCTCCGCTTGGGAACACAAGTCTTCGAAGCTCTGCTTCGTGGATTATTTATCGATGGTCGAAGACACCCGACGACCCTCTCCCAAAGGGCGAGGGTGTAAGAAACAACCATGCACATCACAATTCTCCACAACGCAGTAAATCCTGACGCGGGGCCGGATGAGCAAGATGTGCTCATCCAGTTGCACGCCGTCAAGGAATCCCTGCGCCGGCTCGGCCACGATGTGAACGAGATCGCTTGCACGCTCAATCTCGAAGCACTGTCGCAACGATTACTCCACCAGCGACCCGATCTGGTATTCAACCTCGTGGAGGGGTTGGGGGGGACCGATCGCCTGTTGCCGACGGTCCCCGCGCTGCTCGAACATCTTTCGATCCCGTACACGGGCAATCGGTGGGAGGCCCTCTGTCTGACGAACGACAAAACCCTCTGCAAACAGCGATTGTTGCAACTCGGTCTCCCGACGCCGATCTGGATGGACCAGGCCGGCGAAATTCACGGCGATCTCCGCTGGAACGATTCGCCCGAACCGAAACCGTTTCTCATCAAGACGGTCTCTGAACATGCCTCGTGGGGACTCGATGACGATGCCGTCGTTCACGTGCATGATGCAAAAGAACTGCATCGCCTGTTGCTCGAACGCTCGACGAAGTGGAAGAAAATGTGTTTGGCTGAAGCGTTCATCGCCGGGCGCGAGTTCAACCTCTCGGTTCTCGCAGGTGACAACGGCCCCGAAGTTTTGCCGTGTGCCGAGATCGATTTCGCAGAGTTCCCCGCCGGGAAGCCGCGGATCGTCGGTTATCGGGCGAAGTGGGACGAATCATCGTTCGAAGCGGTGCATACCCCCCGCACGTTTCGATTCGCCGTGGAAGATGCTCCGCTGCTGGAAGAATTGCAGCAACTCGCCCGCCGATGTTGGAAGGAATGCGGACTCGACGGTTATGCTCGCATCGATTTTCGCGTTGATGAACAAAATCAGCCGTGGATTCTGGAAGTGAATGCGAACCCCTGTTTGTCTCCCGATGCCGGTTTCGCGGCGGCGCTCGCACAAGCCGGCATTTCATTCGACTCGGCGATCGAACGGATTGTGTCGGCGACGAAGGTTTATGTTCGTCTGAATGTGAGATCATCCGCGACATCCACATCGTCTGCATCTCGTTCGAGTGCCGTCACGCTACGCACCGAAATGAACCCCGGTGATCGAATACGTGTCCGGGAGATTGTCGAGTCGACCGGCTTCTTCACATCGGCGGAGGTCGACGTCGCCGTCGAACTCGTTGATGAACGACTGTTGAAGGGTGATGCATCGGGTTATTATTTCATCTTCGCCGAGCAGGAGGGAGTCACCGTCGGCTACACCTGTTACGGACCGATCGCCTGCACGATTCACAGTTTCGACCTGTACTGGATCGCCGTCGATCAAAAATATCAGGGTCTGGGGATCGGGCGAGAATTACTGACCGTGTCCGAGAAGCAAATTTGCGATGCGGGAGGGAGCCGAATCTACGTCGAAACATCGAGCAAACCGGAGTATCATTCCACCCGAACCTTTTACGAGCACACCGGTTATATCCTCGAGGCAACCGTTATTGACTTTTATGCACCGAAAGATGATAAGATGATTTACGTGAAAGTCCTGCACAACTCACACGACTGACCGCTAACAAAAAAGACAGATGGGGAGATCGGGAGATGGGGTGATGGGGTGTAATACACAGAACTCATACCCCGTCTCCCGATCCCCCAATCTCCCCATCTCGGCTGTTCCGCAGCCGGCTCCCCACCTACAGGCCCACCTCATCTCCTGCTTTGCGTTTGCAGACGACCGATCCCCCTTCCAACTGGAGTCTCATCCGGCGGATGCTGGCGTTGGGCTGGGTCTATCGTTTCCACAGCATACGCGTCGTCGTGTTGCAGATGGTGCTCGTCGGTATCAGTCTCGTAGGACTCGGACTCACCGGCCTCGGCATCGACTGGCTCCGCACGCAAGTCGACAAGACGGCGATCCCTCCTCAATGGCCCTTCGGCTGGAAACTCCCGTCGAGTTGGACCACCGGCCAGTCATTGTGGTTCATCGCTGGCTTGATCCTGTGTACCGCCATTGTGAATGCGGCACTTAAATTCCTCGCCGCGGTCGATGTGGCAATCCTCACTCAGCGGATACTCGTACAACTTCGTTCGACGGTCTACGACAAACTGCAACGGCTCAGCTTTCGCTTCTTCGATCACAACGACAGCAGTTCGATCATCAATCGCGCGGCGGGAGATGTGAATTCGGTCCGCGCGTTTGTCGACGGGGTGATCGTCAAGGTTCTGACCGTGGGGCTGACGCTGGTGGTTTACGTCGCCTATATGCTCAGCGTGCATGTGCCGTTGACGATCGTCTGTCTGGTCACGACACCGCTGTTATGGTGGGGAGCCGCTCGCTTCTCGCGCGCCGTGCAGCCGGAGTACGTGAAGGGGAGCAAGCTGATGGATCGCCTGATCCTTACGCTGGCCGAGAACGTGCAAGGGGCACAAGTGGTGAAAGGTTTCGCCCGCGAGCCTGAACAGATCGCAGAATTCGCCGCCGCCAATCAGGCGATCCGCGATCAGAAGCAGAAAATCTTCCGCACGATCAGCGTCTTCCAGCCGATCATGGGGGGACTGACGCAGGTCAACATGATGATCCTCCTCGGATACGGCGGCTATCTCGTCATCCACGGCGAGCTGGCGCTCGGTCAGGGTTTGTTCGTCTTCGCCAACCTGCTGCACGAATTCGCCAACCAGGTCGGCCAGATCACGAACATCGCCAATACGATTCAATCGAGTCTGACCGGTGCCCAGCGCGTTTTCGAGGTGATGGATGCCCCGATCGAAATTCTGAGTGCCGCGAATGCAAGCCGACTCCCCCGCGCGGCGGGGAAAGTCGAATTCGATCGCGTCTCGTTCGCGTACGATCCGGAAAAGCCCGTGCTGAAGGATATCTCGTGTACCGTCGAACCGGGGCAGTGCGTCGCCATCGTGGGGGAGACCGGGGCTGGAAAAAGCACGCTGCTCAGTCTGATACTCAGATGCTACGATCCGCAGTCGGGAACGATACGCGTCGATGGACACGACGTGCGGCAGCTTCATCTCGACGACCTGCGCCGAAACATCGGCATCGTGTTTCAAGATCAGTTTCTGTTCAGTCACACGGTCGCTTCCAATATTGCATTCGGGCATCCCGAAGCGACGGATGAGCAGATCGCATGGGCCGCCCGCATCGCCGCCGCCGATGAATTCATTCGCGAACTCCCCGACGGTTACGAAACGGTGATCGGCGAGCAGGGATGCAATCTCTCCGGCGGACAACGGCAACGGCTGGCGATCGCCCGCGCCTTGCTGCTCGACCCGCCGATTCTGATTCTCGACGACGCGACCGCCGCCATCGATCCCGAAACCGAACACGAAATTCAACAGGCGGTCGAACAGGCCTTGCAGGGTCGCACGACTTTTCTCGTCGGCAATCGACTCAGCACCGTCCGCCGCGCCGATAAAATCTTCGTCCTCGAAGAAGGACGAGTCGTGCAGTCGGGGACGCATGACGAACTGCTGGCGGTCGAAGGGCATTATCGCCGGCTCGCCAGGTTGCAGTACGACGAGTTGAGCGCCGCAGAGACCGAACCTCCGGAAGTGGTGAGCGTCGTCTCCGCCGCAGGGGAGGAGCGATGATCGCCCGGCCTCCGAGAAAACAACTCACCGCCGTCTCGAACTTCGAACGGGAAGACGATAAACGTCCGCTCGATTTTCGGCTGATCGCCCGGCTGATGTCGTTCACGGCTCCGTATCGCGCCAAGCGAAACTGGCTCGCCGTGCTCGTGCTGATCCGCTCGGTGCAGCTTCCCGGCCTGACTTGGATCCTGTCGGCGGTCATCAACGGCCCGATCGAACAATCCAACGTCGAGGGCGTGATGTGGGGGATGATCGCCTTCGCGGTCCTCGCCATCACCACTCAATGGGTGATGCATTATCGGCAGTTGTACGCCTACGAACTCGGCGAAGCGGTCGTTCACGATCTGCGAAATGCGTTGTTCGCCCACTTGCAGAAGATGCCCATGAGTTTCTTTTATCGCACGAAAGTCGGCCGCGTCATCAGCCGCATGACGTCGGACATCGAAGACGTGCGCGTCGGCGTGCAGGAAGTATTGTACGTCAGCCTCGTGCAACTCGGGCAGATGTGCGTCGCCACGGCGTTTATGCTCTATTACAGCCCGCCGTTGTTTCTGGTCGTGCTCGGTCTCGTGCCGATTCTGTGGGCACTCAATCGCTATTTTCACCGTCGACTCAGTAAAGCGCTGCGTTCGATGCGCGAATCGTTCAGCCGCGTGACGGCGACGCTGGCCGAGTCGGTCCTCGGCATCCGCGTCACGCAGGGTTTCGTGCGGCAGTATGAAAACGCCCGCATTTTCACCGATCTCGTCACGTTTCACTCGGCGAACAATTTCAAGGTCATGAAAACGCACGGACTCTTTCTCCCCCTCCTCGAACTCAACAATCAGTTTTTCATCGCCCTGCTGATGCTCATCGGCGGTTTTCGAGTCCTCAATTTGGGATCGGGGACCGACGTCGGCGATCTCGTCGGATTTCTGTTCATGGCGAACCTGTTCCTCGCGCCGATCACCAACCTCGGCAACCAGTACAATCAGGCGATGACCGCGATGGCCGGGGCCGAGCGATTGTTCAAGCTGCTCGATACTCCCCCCGAATGGTGCGATCCGCCGACCGCTCGCGAATTGCCCCGCATACAGGGTGCGGTCGAGTTCCGCGAGATCACGTTCGGTTACGATCCCGAACGGCCGGTTCTGCACGAGGTTTCGTTCTCGGTGCAGCCGGGTCAGATGGTGGCCCTGGTCGGACACACCGGCAGCGGCAAGAGCACGATCATCAATCTCATCGCCAAGTTTTCGCTCGCACAAAAGGGAAAACTCCTCGTCGACGGCTACGATCTGCGCGATTTGACGTCAGAGTCCCTCCGCCGTCAACTGGGAGTCGTGCTGCAACAGAATTTCCTGTTCACGGGAACCCTCGCCGAGAACATCCGCTTCAGCAAACCCGCAGCGACTGACGATGAACTGCGCGCGGTGCTGCGGAAACTCGAATGCGATGACCTGTTGCCCAGCGATCTCAACACCGAAGTCGGCGAGCGGGGGCAGAATCTTTCTCTCGGCCAGCGGCAACTCGTCTGCTTCGCGAGGGCCATGCTCGCCGACCCGCGGATACTGATTCTCGATGAGGCGACGAGCAGCATCGATTCGATCACCGAGGCCCGCATCCAGAAAGCGCTCGGTATTCTGCTCAAGGGGAGAACCAGTTTCGTCGTCGCCCACCGCTTAAGCACGATCCGCCACGCCGATCTGGTGTTGGTTCTCGACCACGGCAAAATCGTCGAACGCGGCCGCCACGCGGAACTGCTATCGCAACGCGGGACGTATGAAAAGTTATACCGGCGGTTTATTCAGCCGGTGTGATCAACACTGTGTTTTCCTGACTGATGGCTGGAATTTATGGTTTGGCGGTGCGTGTGATCTCATCATGAATCCTCGATCAATCTGCGCACTCGTGCCGTCGCTTTTCCTAAGCCATTGACTGCACTGTCCCATGATTGCCGCGGCGCTAACATCTCGCGAAGGATATGGTAGGCCGGTGTTCCGACGGCAACTTGAAAGTAAGTCTTCATGCCGCAAACAGTCGCGAGCATCTTCTCGGACGTGTTGCCGACTGAAACAGGAAAATACATGAACTCAACTTCAACAGTTTCGCCACCCACCGCTGCCTGATAAATGTCTCGGTTATCATCCGACTTTATTGTCCATTTAATGATGTTTCGATTGGTCGCGTCCCGTAACGCCTCCACGAATGCGAGTTCTGCGGCATGCATGTCCATAGTAGTCTAACATGAAATTAACCGTTGAACTGCGGTAGGTTTTACCGCAGTCGTGGGTCGATTGAAGAAAAGTGGATATTAATGTCTCACGCTGTCATCATCGCGCTCTCGATTCTATCCCGCAGAAAACCGACTCGCAACGAGAATCTGAACCCATGAGTTGCGAAAAGAGCATCCATTATCAAGTGGTCTTCTCCGGCCCGAAGGGCCAGCAGTTCATTTAGCCCAGGCCAACGGCCTGGGGAACCTCAATAAAATACCATTGAGGCCCAACGGGCCGGCAGTTCCATCTCGTTCGATCAATGATGTGATAACAACTCTTGATGATCTGTCGGCCCGTTGGGCCTTCAAGACACTTGTATCCGGCATTGACCAGGCCCTGCGGACCTGGCTATACGAACGGCTGGCCCTTCGGGCCGGAAGACTACCACCATGCAGCCGATACGCAGCCATGCAACCTACTACCCGACCCTTTGTGTTTAACTCGATCACTTTGCTGCCGGGAAACAACTCCGCACATTGACTACATCAACAAATGTTGATACGATATTAATCCGCATCGCAACGTGATTCTCAGTCGTTTGCCCGACGAAAGGTTTGGTTCATGTCGGACTTCCCCTGCCGCAGCGCGGTCCATCAGCAACATGCCTTCATGAACTATTACGGCATGGAGCGCGAAGGCCTGACCGTTCTCGACCGCCGAAGCATGCTCAAGGCGGGACTCGCCGGCGTCGCCGGTTTGAGTCTGCCGGAAATCCTTCGCACGCGAGCCGAGGCCAACGAAACCGGGCGCGCGACATCCGAAGCGAAAAGCGTCATCCTGTTCTGGATGGCCGGCGGACCGAGTCAAATCGACACCTGGGACGTCAAGCCCGACCGGCCCGATTTGAACCGCGGACCGTTCGATTCCATTCCGACCAAACTCCCCGGCGTGCGGATCTGCGAACACCTCCCCAAGCAGGCGGCGATGCTCGATAAGTTCACGCTCATCCGCTCGGTCGATGCGCAGTTCAGCAATCACCGGCCGAACAACGTTTTCCAGACCGGCAACCTCGACGCCGTCAACGCCGAGAAGCAGTACCCCGCCATCGGGTCGGTCGTCGCCAAGATGCGGGGATCGAATCATCCGTCGATGCCGCCGTATGTGGCGACGAGTCCCACGCCGCGCAAAGACATCGCCCCCGCCGGTTCTCTGGGAAAAGCCTACGACCCGTTCATCGCCAACAATGTGTCGAAACTCCCATTGTTCTCGTTCGAAGGGGAGGACACCGGCAAGTTCAGCGGAGGCGATCTGTTCCAGTTGCCCGCAGGCTTGTCCATCGATCGCCTGCATTCGCGGCAGACGCTCCTGAAAGATTTCGACCGCATACGCCACAACCTCGACCTGGGTGGCTCGATGGAATCGGCCCACGCCTACCAGCAACAGGCGGTGGAAATGGTCACCGGTGGCCGGGCACGATCGGCGTTCGATCTCTCGGATGAGCCTGCGGAGAATCGCGAACGATATGGAAAACACCTCTGGTGCCAGCAGGCGCTCCTCGCTCGACGGCTCGTCGAGGCGGGCGTCACCTTCGTCACCGTGGGCCTGACGTATGGGGGCGGCGCCGACTGGGACCATCACGGCGACCAGTTCCCTCCCTACGGCGGCATCAACAACGGCCTGCGGCGGATGCTCCCCGTATTCGATCATCTGCTGAGCACGCTCGTCACCGATCTGGAAGAACGGGGCTTGCTCGACAAAGTCCTCATCCTGGCGCTCGGAGAATTCGGCCGCACGCCGATCATCGGCACGCAGGAAGGCCCCAACGGCAACGGCCGCAACCACTGGCCCCCCGTCATGTCGATGGCGCTCGCGGGGGGAGGCTTGCGCCACGGCCAGGTGATCGGCGCCACCGACGCCGTGGGAGGGGCGATCAAGGACCGCGCGATCACTCCCCCCGACATCGCGGCGACGATCTACCGCTACATGGACGTCCCGCTCGATGCCACCTACCTCGACAACCGCGGCCGCCCGCACTACATCATCCAGAATAACGGGCGACCGATTCGGGAGTTGTTCTGAGAGTGGGGTGATCGTGCCTGTGTGCCCCGGCTGTGTCAGCCGGGCGAGTACGCGTTGAACTTTGAGGTTCGCCAGCCCTCTCCTCCGACCATGACGAGACTGAATTCGTTATCGCGTTAGCAAAGACACGGCTCGCAGAGCCGTGTCACGCAAGAATTGCGAACACACTTTGTTTTTAAGTCGTCCGGCGCACCCGGCCAATACGAATCGGGGCTATGCGATTGGTGTCCATTGAATTGGACTTGTCTCATAGACTCTTTCAGCGTCTTTGATGGCATCGTCGGCGTTGTTGTAAAAAAGGTCACCAACGACCTCCCAACTCTTGTTGCATGCAAACAAGTAGTAGCCCTGGGCGTCATCGTATTTTGCGATAGCCAAGTACAATATTTCATCGACGGAACCTTCAGGGTGCTCCGCTTTGCCGAAGGACTCCGCAGCAATTGCATACGAAAGAACAACAGCCCCATCCAATGTTTCTGGTGCCATATGATTCACTGAGAAATCTAATACGAGGCATTTACTGACGACACAAGAATTGCGAAGCATCTCGGTTTGACGTTATGGGACACCCAGCCGATGCCCAACTCGCCAATCTCCGGCCCTCACAGAGGCCAACTTTGATGGTTGGGGAACAATGGTATTTTCGATCTCTGCCCTGTCAAAACACTCATTTTATTATTGCTACACAATGAGTTATGAACGATATATCCCTTAAATCTCCGGCTGGATTTCCTCATAAAAATGCTGATATTGACAATCTGGTCATGTGTGGTATTTTAGTAAGGATATGAAACTCCCCACCGAACAACAAGCTGTCCCTGAAATCATCGACCTGCTGAACGAATTGTTCAACGGCTCGTCGAAGTCAGTGCTTTTGCAGCAAGTAGGAGCATCGGGCCGCTACGACTATTTGATCTCAGTTCCCGGATACCGGTTCGCGGCGGAATATAAAAGCTACGCGTCAGCCGGGCAATTGACTAATGCCATTGGCCAACTCAAGAAATATACAGAAGCATATCCGCATGGCGGCGAATTGTCACTCATCATCGTACCCTTCATGGGTCCGGTCGGCCAACGGCTATGCGATGAGTCCGGAATATCATGGCTTGATCTCTCGGGAAATGCGAAGATCTTTGCCCCAGGGCTTAGGATCTGGATCGAAGGTCGCCCCAACAAGTACAGCGAACGTGGTCGACCCCCTAACGTATTCGCTCCCAAGAGTTCTCGGGTCTCACGTCAGCTCCTGCTTTATCCACAACGGTTCCAGACCCAAGCCGATGTGGCCCGTCAAACGGGACTGGGAGACGGGTACGTCAGTAAAATCGCTCGCCGGCTCCAACAGGAGCATTACATCGACGCCAACGCACAAGGGGCGGTAAGGCCACACGATCCTGATCTTTTGCTTGACGCCTGGTACGATGCCTACGACTTCAACCATCATCGAATCATCAAGGGACATGTCCCAGCACGCACCGGCGACGAGCTACTCCAACGAGTGTACAAAGTGATTTCTCACGAGAATCGGGAATGGGCCGCGACCGGTTTGAGCGCAGCTTGGCTTTACACCAGTTTTGCGTCATTCCGACTCGTTACCGTCTATCTGTCGTCGATACCGTCGCACTCCCTGCTAAATGAGATAGAATTTTCGGACGAACCGAAGGGTGCTAATCTTTGGCTTGTTCTACCCGATGATGAAAGCATCTTTCACGGCATTCAAATGAAAGAGGGCATTCCGTGCGTGAGCCCCATGCAAACTTACCTGGACTTGAAAGCCCAGCCAGAACGATCAAAGGACGCAGCGGTTGAGCTTCGTAGAAAACTTCTTAATTGGGGTACGCATGAAAAATAAACCCACCGTTGCCGCAGAATATACACCAGCTACCATGCAGTTGGTACGTGCTGCAAGCTTATATATCGCTACAAAGCTAGGTGATCTTCGCGATGATATTGTTATCGTTGGCGGTCTCGTTCCCAGCCTCATCATTCCACAGTCTCAACTACCGTCCGGAAGACCCTTGCACATTGGCACGATGGACGTGGACCTTGGACTGGCAATCGCCATATTGGATATGCAACGATACCACGAACTTTGTGAACGACTGCGAAACGCGGGGTTTCATACAGACATCAACGACGCCGGCAATTCTACCAACCAACGCTGGCGAATCGAGTCGGACAGCCAAACCGTAACTGTCGATTTCTTGATTCCAGCCACGTCGGAGGGTGACAAAGCTGGGACACTTCGTAACCTGGAAGAAGGTTTTGCTGCTATCATCACGCCGGGATTGGAGTTGGCATTTAAGGACAAACGGCTCGTGTTGCTGGAAGGTGAAACGCTGCATCACGAACAAGCCAGTCGCGATGTCTGGGTGTGCGAGGCTGGTGCCTTCACGGTACTCAAAGCTATTGCCTTTCGGAATCGCGGCGAGAATAAAGATGCATATGATCTCGTCTACTTGCTGCAAAATTACGGTGGAGGAATCAACGATGTTTACCAGCGACTTGAACACCTTTTGGAGAACCAATTCACCCAACGAGCGCTCGAAATCTTGGAACATGACTTCACTAAAATTGACTCAGTAGGCGTGATTCGCGTGGCCGAATTTCTTGGCCATCAGCAAGACGAAACAATCCGAGCCGACGCGGCTGGAGCCGTGCGATCGCTTCTCAGGCTGTGCGGGAAGGACATCTAGAGTTACCCTGACACTAACATCGTCAATTGCATTTATAATCACATGCTTTCTAAATCTCCGGCGTCCGCTCATGCCAATCGGTCTGCGACTGGTAAAACTCCGCAATCGCCAGCAGGCGATTCTCCTGATACCGGCTGCCGATGAATTGTAAACCGGTCGGGAGGTGTTCTTCGCCGAAGCCGTTGGGGATGCTGATGGCGGGGAGGCCGGCTCCGTTGGTCGGCTGGCGGAGGTTGAGATGCACCAGCCCTTTCCCCGCCGTGTATTCGCGAAACGGGCGGTCGCTGGGGTAGGACGTCATGGCGAACGTCGGCGTGATGACGGCATCGTATTTCGCAAAAAGCTCATCGAGCGCCTTCTGAATTTTCGCACGGATGCGCAGCGCGTTGATGTAATCTCTCGCCGGGACGAACATCGTCGAATAGGCGCCGAGATGCATCCGCGGGTCGGGGAGTTCCCAGATCGAACCCTTGAGCACGACTTCTTCGAGTGCGGCGGAAGATTCCGCGTGCAGGATCGTGTTCACGACGGCATCGTAAGGGAACTCCGGTAGCGAGATTTCGGGGATCTCTCCCCCCACCGCCGCCGTTCGCAGCACTTCGAGCGACTTGAGAAAATTTTCTTTCACTTCGGGGAGGACATGCTCGACCGCGCCGGCAATCGAGGCCAGCCGAAACGGCGGTGCAAGTTTTTCCGGCGGCGGGTAACGATACTCCTCCGCGATCGTCGACGGGTCATCGGAATCGAAACCGGCGATCGCATTCAGCACGATGCCGCAGTCTTCCGCGGTGTGGCACAGCGGGCCGACCTTGTCGAGCGTCCAGCTCAGCGTCATCCCCCCGGTCCGGCTGACGCGGCCGAACGTCGGTCGCAACCCCGACACGCCGCAAGACGCCGCGGGGGAGATGATCGAGCCGGATGTTTCGGTCCCGATGGCGAAAGGGCAGAGTCCCGCACCGACGGCGGTTCCGG
>JBJXGP010000065.1:0-2969 GCA_046160425.1 Planctomycetaceae bacterium | reverse complement strand
AATCTTCGCGCGTAATCGGGTCTTCGACCCAGTACAGGTCGTAACCCATGTCGAGATAAATCTGGCAACGGCGGATCGCCTCCTTGGGAGACCATGCCTCGTTAGCATCGACCATCAGTTTCGCTTCCGGTCCCATGATTTCGCGGGCGATCGCCAGTCGGCGCAAATCCCATTCGACGTCGGGATGTCCGACTTTGGTTTTGATACCGGTGAAACCCATGTTCTTGAAATCGGTCAATCGTCGGCGAAATTGCTCGTCGTCCAGACGATAATCCAAGGTGCTGCCATATGCGGGGACGCGCGGATTCTTTCCCCCCAGCAGGCGATACAACGGGAGGTCGGCGAGTTTCGCCGTCAGATCCCATGCGGCAGTTTCGACCGCCAGCGGCAGCGTCGACGCTCCCACGTTCCCGCCGCGCGGCCGCGAAATTTTGTGTGCAATACCGGCGGGATGTTCCCCGTTAATAGCCGGCCACATGTCGAATTCGAATTGAGCCTGCAACTGCGTCAACGCCGGGGTTGGCTTTCCTTGTTGCAAATCGAAGCCGACCCCGGATTGTCCATCGCGAGTAATAAGCTCCAAAACCGTCATCCAATGTTCGTTGAACTCGACTTGCGAATCGCCGATCGGCATCGCGAGGGGAAGTCGCACTCGCTGCAGTTTGTAGGAGCATATTGTGGATGCGGCGGATGGCGTCATGAAGCCCTCGGTGTATTGACTTTGAAGTAGCGGTCGTAAAACGAACCCGGGGATCGATTATAACCAACTATCGGATGTCATTTCATTGCCGACACAAATATCGGGACGGCGTTTTTTCCATCGATATTAATGCGACCCAGCCGCCAATTTTCCAACGGCAGGTTCGGGTATTGCGTAGAAAAGATCAGCAATTCCTATCTGATCCCGATTCCGGGAATGTCTCCTGTGATTCGTTTTCTTCACCGCAGGGATCAAACGATCCCGGTGCAGTCATACGCATTCCACACCACTGGAAGGAGGCCGACATGTCTGACGCTGCCCCGAATCCCGACGACCTGAATCTACCACGCCCTGCGGAGTCCTCGCTCCCCGATACGCACCCAGGTAACTCCGATTCGGCTTATCAATCCGATGAAAAATAATCAATTGCTGAGATACATGAGCCGAGTGGCTTGTCCACCCGGTCTTTGTCCAGCGGGAGTGGCACACTTTTTCAACGACCTGTTATGCATCGACCTGCGTCGTTGACGATCGATTGAAACATTCATCGGGTTTGACAAACGGGGGACAATACTGGTGTAATATCTCACTCATCTGCTTGCCAATGGTTACGACATCCGTACGGTCCAGGAACTCCTGGGCCACAGCGACGTTAAAACCACGATGATTTACACGCACGTTTTGAACCGTGGCGGGCGAGGTGTTCGCAGTCCCGCGGATGGGCTCTCGCTCCGATCTGAGCAATAACGACGGAATAATAGACAGAAACGGCCTATCACCCTGGAGAACCGGCGACAGGTCCGTAATCGATTGGTACACTGGAACTTTCATACGAAAACGCTTGGCAGTATAGGCCGCAAAATGGCGTCCGACAGGCGTTATGCGAGATCTTCTTAACACAGAGTTGGGCGATCAACCGCAAAACCACAATGAACCACAGGTCCATAGCGCGCTCAACACGTTGTCCCCGTTCGATCCCGTTTTCCACGACCGCTTGTCTTCGATTGGCTAACCTGTACGTTGAGCGACCACAAATGGGCTTACTATGGCATTTGTAACCAGCCGCAATTTCGCGCTTCCCGACACACCGGAAGGTCTCACGAACGGCCTGTGGTTCAATATGTGGGCCAGGAAGCTGCGCCCGTACAACGAACTGGAATCCGGTGATACGCTGTTCTGGTACGAATCGCCCACTCGATGCATCGTGTGGCGAAGCAATGTTGTCGATGCCATCCGCTTCCCTTACGAGCGAAAGAAGGACGTGGAGACCAAGTTGAAGTTGACGACTGCGCAAGCCGCTCAGCCCTACTTTGTCGATGCGCCAGATTCTGGTTTCTGCCTTTCATACAAAGTAGAGGCTCTTGAACGCTTGAGCCTTCCGAAACCAGACGACTTTCGATTTCCGCACCAGGGCTGGCTGCACGTTGATGATGAACTGGCCGAAAGGTGGTCGCTTCCCGGCTATGTCCGTGTCCTCGACTCTGACGCATCACCCAACCTCGACGTGGACATTCACAGCTTCGCAGCCACCGAGGGACACAGGCGGCTCGTATTGCACCTTCAGCGAGAACGTAATCAGACCCTTGTGCGCAAAAAGAAGAAGCACGCGGCATCTCTGAACTGCGAAGTATGCGGGTTTTCTTTCGGTCACGCGTATGGCAGCGCAGCCTGTGACTATTGCGAAGTTCACCACTTACTACCCTTTTCCGACGTTGAGCACAGCACCCGAACGCGAATGCAAGACCTTGCGATTCTGTGTGCCAACTGCCATCGCGTCGTTCATTTGCACAACCCGCCGTTCACGCTGGATCAGGTCAGGAATATGCTGCTCTCGAATGGTAAATGAAAACAAACCGCAACTGAGCAATCGCCCAACAAGCGGTTCAAGCCGACACGGACAAGCGGCGAGTTTTTGGCCCGCGAAGATTTCCGGTTTGTTTGAATGTCTGTCGTTCATCGCGCCGCTTGTCCATGCGGCTTAACCTGTTCGTTAGGCAATCTGCGAAGGAGGATTCTGCGACTGACACCCCGATGCCAATCAACTGAGACGTTCCCCGGGATCATCGTTCCGCGAGATCGCATTGACGATTGCCATGCCATGAACGGGCCTGTAGACTCCAGCCTGGAGTGAGCAGAAAGTGAGTTTTCGATGAGTGCGTCATGCGATCGTAAGTAATGCCGTATCGTCGCGTCGAGATGTTCGATCTCATGATGTGGAATGTCATTGCCGATGAGTCTTACGCTAAACGATGATTCGCTTCCGTGTTTG
>JBJXGP010000064.1:0-7167 GCA_046160425.1 Planctomycetaceae bacterium | reverse complement strand
TACAACACTTCTTCGGATGTGGCCGAAAATCAACGCCGGTTCGCTTATGGTAAACGGGAATTTTCAATCGCAACTTCCGTATTCGATACGATCGATACATTCGGAATCGGCAGGTCGCCGACCGCTCTCCAATTGAACGAGGGAGAGCGGTCATTTATTCGGCAGGCGAATGATGCCGTCCCAATCGGCAGGAGGGGTGCGGTTGTGCTGGGCGATCATCACCGACAGAAAATCCTGCGCGCGGTCTTCGGCGGGCATGTCGTGCAAGGCCTGGTACGCGGCTTCCCAGTTTCCAGCGATGAAATCGTTGACGCCCGATTCGAATTGTGCGATATGTTTGTCGGTCAGTTCGGGTTGCAGGGCGGCAGGGGGCAGGAGTTCGCTGACGACGACCGGGGTCTCCATGCCGTAGGGTAGAACTTTGGCGAGCTTGCGCACGCGGCAGTCATCCTTCGTAGCCCGTTCGTGAAGGATATCGGCCGTCGCTTCGTCGATGATGATCGGCACGCGGAGCTGCTTCGTCAGCCCTTCCAAGCGACTCGCCAGATTGACGACCGGGCCGAAGACGGTGATTTTCACCTGATCGCTCGTCCCGATTTTTCCGGCGACCGCCCGGCCATGCGCGATGCCGATCCCCATTTTGAAATCGGCGAGAGGGTGATCGTGCCGATGGGATGTCTCCGAAAACGCCGCGCGGATTCCCAGCGCGGCGCGGCAGGCCTTGAGCGCCGAATCGTCGGAGCCGAACGGCCAACCCCAGAATCCCAGCGCCGCGTCCCCTTGAAAATCTCCCGTCACGCCCCCATGTTCGTGGATATTGTGGGTCATGACACCCAGCGCCCGGCTGACTCGATCGAGCAACCCGCGCAGGTTTCCAGCAGAACGATTCGCCTGCTGGCTGAACCCTCGCAAGTCGCAGAACAACACGGTGACATCGCAGTCCCGCGGCTCGAGCAGCTCGGTATTGAGGTCGTCGCCGAG
This sequence comes from Planctomycetaceae bacterium, assembly GCA_046160425.1. Classification (GTDB taxonomy): domain Bacteria; phylum Planctomycetota; class Planctomycetia; order Planctomycetales; family Planctomycetaceae; genus JAQCEJ01. Next base: position 6,186 of record JBJXGP010000064.1, on the reverse strand, counting down.
CGCGGCGAGAACGGGAGGCGCGAAAAATTGCCGCAAGCCTGCATGTTGCCGTTCGAGTTGATTGGTGCGAATCACGGCGCGAATGATGGCGGCCACCAGTTCGACGAATTTGACGTCGGCTTGCAGTTGCGAGGCTTCGACCAGCGTGGCACCGGCATTGAACAGCGAGCGATCCATCCGCCCGGCAACGTAAAGTCCCCACGGATTGCGTCCCGGTTCCGAGACCGGAGTGCAGAACGCCCAATCGATTTCCGCGCTGTGCGTGAATTCTTCCGCCGATGCGGCCGCATCGATCGGCCAGACATGCAGCACGGTTCGGCGGGATGTTTCCAAGGCGTCCTTGACCAGCCGCACGCTCGGTTGAAACGAGCCTGCGGTTTCGCGGCGGCGATCCCAATGCAGAATATTGACCTCTTGTTTGCTTCCCAGTTCGACGATGGCGACCGCTTCGGCGTGCGAAACGCCGGCCAGCGTCAGGTTCACGAGATGATGATGCATGTCTTCATCGCTGCGCGAGCCTGAGATCACTTCGGGGAGATGCGACAACACGTCGATCCGCCGATCGGGATCGCGAAAGCGGATGTGTGCCAGTTCCTGAGGCTGAAACGTCATCTGCTCGAGCGGGAGTTGTTCCTCGGCTCCGGATGCCGTATGTGTGTGCCGCAATGTGAATCGGGTCGTCCCGACGACGAAGAAGTCGCCGGTGATCAGCGGAAACGATTCGGCTTCTTTTCCGCCGTGATAGATGGGGTTTCGCGCCGATGCGATCCGGCGGATTTCGATGCCGTCTCCTTTGATGATCACGTCGACGTGTTGGCGCGAGAGACAACTTTCCCAGGGGATCGTCAGATCGGCTTGCGCGTGTCGACCGACGACGACCGTCCCCAACTGGGGAAGCGAATGCCGTAAGCGTTGGCGCGGATGCGGGCCTTCGACGAGCAACTCAAACAAGCGAAGCGATCCTTTTGCAGCGAATGGATGCAACTCAGGAGCAGGGTCAACGGAGCTTTAATCAACAATCGGCGAAGCAGAGCTTCGGGGACTTGCGTTCCCAAGCGGAGCTTGGGAACAAGGTAATCCTGAAATTGTAACGACATTTGAAGAGGCGTGAAGAGATCGGTCAAAAATCGGTGGGGGTTTTCATGCCGACGTGTCCCGTCGAGAGCAAATGGCGCGACCAGATGCGTTCTTCCCGTTCGCGAAGCGCACGCAGGACGAAATACCAGAGAATCCCGACGAGCGCCCCGCCGACGACGATCGCCCCGATGCCAAACCGGATCGTGTTGCTGCGCATCTGCTGAATCGGTTGCAATGCCGATTTTCTTCGTTCCTGAACGACGGCGATCCATTCCAGATTTCCCACGGGAGCAAAGGCGGCAAGCCATTCCCCACCATATTCCGCGGGGCTTAACTGCCCAACAGGATCGAAATAGGCGTCATCATTGAGCAGGCGGGCCATGTGATCGTCTTCGTGTTTTCCGGCGGCGAGTTTGCGATCTTCGGAGTGCGTCAAGATGTGCTCGGAATACTCGTTGATTTGTTCCGGACTCCATTTCATCTGTTCGGTCTGTATCGCCGACAGGTCGTTCATGTGATCTTCGGTCATCCAGGGATGGTCGAGCAACTTGCCGTCGCGGCCGTCGACGAGACTGATGATGCGGTTGACGGGTTTGTCTGATACGTCCGCTTTTTCTCCACCGATGGAACGCGAATGAGATTCCAGGAGTTGGCCGAGGTGCGTCGTCTGTGCCAGAACGCCGATGACTTCGGTTTTTTCGCCGTTCCAGACGGGAACGGAAATAGCAACCATGTATTTATTGGTGACAGAACTGCGAAACGTGATAGAAATGTGGGGTTTCTGAATCGGTTTGATGTCGGCCGGTACCTGGCCCTCAGGAAATGCACGATTGAGGCCGTGATAGTAATCGCGGTGATTCCAGAGTTTGTCGAGCGAATCACCCTTGAGCGGATGTCGCCAACGCTGAATTCCCTGCCGGTCGACGAAAAACCAGCTCACGGCCTGTTCGCGGCCTTGTTCGTCACTGCGAACGTCAATGCGGTTCTTATGAAAGTTGAGCAATTCCTGAACGTGCGCCCGGTCGCGAAACTCGGTTTGGGCCGAAGCGGTGACGGCGGCAATCAGTTCTTTATTGGCGGCGATTTCTTCGAGTTCCGTTTTTCGCGTCTCCAGTTCGCGCTCGACGCTGTGGGCCATGAAATGGACGGCAATCTCGTCGCTCTCGAGCGCGCTGCTGATCAAATTCGATTCGGATTCCTGAACCGTGCGGGAAAGCATTTGGAAGGCGACAACGGCCATGGTGATCAGCAATACCGCCGGTCCCACAATCCCCAGCACGATCAGCGGTCGACGCTGACGAAACTTTTCACGCTCATCGAGCGCATCGAGCACGGCCTGCGCATTGGGAAAACGCTTTTGCGGATCGACCTGCAAACACCGTTCGATGATGTCCGCCAGACGGCGGTCGACTCCCTTCACCTTGCGATGCGCCAGCGGCTGAGGCGATTGCTTCAGAATGCGTTGATACTCGGCCAGGCGTTCTTCCAGCGTGTGGGCGGAATGAATTCGCTGCAGATGCTCTTCGGTCCGGTGGGGAGGTTCTCCGCAGAGCATGTGATACAGGAGAGCGCCGAGGGCGTAAACGTCCCACCGCGCGTCTGGTATTGCCTGCAAATCCGACTGCTCGGGAGCCATGTAGAAGAGCGTTCCCAGTGCGGGATTCTGTTCGTGCGATAATCGCGACTGGCCGAAGTCGCACAATCGCGGTTCGAAGTCAGCATCGAGCAGCACATTCGCCGGCTTGAGATCGCAGTGCAGCACCCCTCGACCGTGAGCGTGAACGAGCGCCACGATCACCGAACGGGCAATGCGGACGGCTTCGCCGACGGGGAGCGGCCCGGTGGCCAGAACGTTCGCCAGCGAGCCGTTTTCGAGGAACTCCATGACGTAGTAGGGAGGGTCGCCGTCCCAGCCGACTTCCACCAACCCGACGATTTTGCGAGACGTGTACAACGTGGCCAGTTTTTCGACTTCACGATTCAATAGCGACCAGTCGAGGCTGCGGCGGTGTGTATAGAACTTGATGGCGACCAGTTTTCCGGTGTTGGTCTCGCGCGCCAGCCAGACGGCTCCATACGCCCCTTCACCCAGACAACGGAGAATCTGATAGCCACGGACTTGCGACGGCGGTTGATGTTGCGTTCGACTGAGTTGCTCCGCCTGACGAAGTTGCTCGGTCGTCATCACCAACGTGGCTTCCTCGGTGCCGACAGGCGTTTGAGCGTCACGAGGGTCGATGTCGGTTTCGCGAGAAGCCATCGTGTCGGATCTTCGTGGATGAGAATGAAACGTGATACCGGCCGATTGTCGAATTCGGGTACACATTGATTGTCGTTTGCAGCGGGTAAAATGCCAGTCCCTTGGGGCTTATTTTTTGCGATTTGGGCGAGTGCCGAACGGAAAACCGGAATGCCCGGTTTGAATCAAATAAATTGTCGAAATCTGCTGCAATTCATGGATTTAGGACGCCCGGATCGATTGAGGATTCCGTCGATTTTTGATACAATTTCACAGCATCGAAATTGTTCCTGTTTTTTGCGAAAAATGTCTGTTTTTCTAGTGTTTTTACGAGTTGAAAGCAAACGCTGCCCTAGCACGGTTTGGTATGGGCAAGACGCCCCATCGAATGGATCGGATTGCATGTGTTTTCGAGCCGGTTGGAAGTTGCCGAGCCATCGAAAATAACGCTGGTTCCTGCGTTGCCGAGACGGTGGAAATCGAGTTCGATCATTGAGGCGATCTCCATGCGGTGACGGTTCGGCGATGATGCCCCGGTCGGAAGGATTTCGTGGGGAGTTTGAGTTGTCTCAACGACTGAGTCGCCTGAGTTGTGGCGTCTCAATAAGGAAAATGGATTGACCTGATTGCCCTTCGCCGTGCGCTGTCGGCATCGATTGAAAGTACCAAAGTGTCGCGGGATACGGGCAAGGTCTGGAAGCCTGATCCAGACCCGGTATATAGCGAGCAGGATTGTTGCGTTCATGTGAGTTGAGTTGAATGGTTGTGGAGAAGCGTCTGACGGTTTGATCGCAGGCGTTTCGCAGAGGAGAATCAACTTTGTCTAGTGGAGATGGAGATCTTTCGGTTCCAGGTCCGTCGGGTGGCAGCGTTCGTCAGCTCGACATTCGCGACGAGATGCGGAACAGCTATCTGACCTATGCGATGAGCGTGATCATCAGCCGCGCTCTCCCGGACGTGCGCGATGGCCTCAAACCGTCGCAACGCCGCATTCTGGTCGCCATGGATGACCTCAATCTGGGACCGACCGCCAGTCGAACCAAGTGCTCGAAAATCGCCGGCGAAACGATGGGCAACTATCACCCTCACGGCGACCAGGCGATTTATCCCACGCTCGTGCGCATGGCGCAAGACTGGGTCATGCGCGACGTGCTCATCGACAAGCAGGGAAATTTCGGTTCTCTCGCGGGTCTACCTCCCGCGGCGATGCGGTATACCGAAGCCCGGCTGTCGTCGCTCGCTGCGGAAATGATGCGGGATATCGACGCGAATACCGTCGATTACGTCCCCACCTACGATCAACTGCGGACCGAACCCGTCGTGCTCCCCAGCCGGTTTCCGAATTTGCTCGTCAACGGATCGACGGGAATCGCCGTCGGCATGGCGACGAGCATCCCGCCGCAGAATCTGAGTGAAGTCTGCGATGCCATCACGTTATTGATCGACGATCCCGAAGCGACGCTCGACGATCTGATCGAAGTTCTTCCCGGTCCCGATTTTCCGACCGGCGGTCTGATTTGCGGCCGCATGGGGATTCGCCAGGGATACTTCACCGGCCGCTCGACGATCACGCTTCGCGCCCGCACGCATTTTGAGACCGAGAAAAACGCCGACGTCATCGTGGTCACTGAGATACCGTATCTCGAAACCCGCGATCGCATCCGCGAAAAGCTCGAACAACTCGTTCGCGACGAGCGGATCAAAGGGATTTCCCGGATCGTCGACCTCACCGATCGCAACGTCCCGCCGTGGCAGGTCCGCCTGCATATCGTTCTCAAGCGTGAGGCCGACCGTGAAGTCGTGCTCAATCAGTTGTTCCAGTTCTCCCCTTTGCAGACGACATTCAGCGTGATCCTGCTGGCGCTGCTGGGGAATCGCCCGAAAGAGATGAACATCCGCGAAATGATGATGGCGTTCATTCGCCATCGCATCGACGTCATTCGCCGACGGACCGAATATCACCTCGCCGAAGCCCGCAAGCGCAAACACACCGTCGAGGGGCTGCTGTTCGCGCAGATCGACATCGACCTCGTGATTCAGACGATCCGGCGTTCCGCCAGCCGCGCCGAAGCCAAAGTCAACTTGCAGACGATCGAAGTCCCCTCGGAAATGCTGGCGCGGGCTCTGGGGGAAGAAGGTTTCCGCATCTATCAGGAAGAGCAGGGGGTCGCCCCCGTGTATCGGCTCTCCGCCAATCAGGCGGAAGCCATCGTTTCGATGCAACTCGGCTCGCTGGCGAACCTTGAACGAGACAATCTCGTCGGCGAACATCGGAAGCTGCTCGAAGACATCGCCGGTTATCGGCAATTGCTGGCGGATGACGCTCGCATTCTGGCGTTGATCCGCGAAGACTTGCAGGAACTGAAGAAGAAGTTCGGCAGTGTCCGGCGGACGGAAATCACCGACGAAGAACTCACCGATGTCGATTCCGAAAACCTGATCACCGAAGAACCGATGGTCGTGACCCTTTCGCAGCGCGGTTATATCAAGCGCATTCAGTTGAATGCCTATCAATCGCAGAATCGCGGCGGCAAGGGGATCACCGGGGCGAAAGCCGATGACGAAGATCCGCTCGAACATGTGTTCGTCTCGAGCACGCATGCCTTCCTGCTCTTTTTCAGCGATCGGGGCAAGGTCTACTGGCAAAAGGTGTACGATTTGCCGCTGCAAAGCCGCACGTCGAAGGGACGGGCACTCGTTAACCTGCTGTCGCTGCAGGAAGGGGAGCGCATTTACAACTGCCTGCCGGTTCGCGAATTCGATGAGAATCGTTATCTGATGATGTGTACGCGCAACGGCGTCGTGAAGAAAACTCCTCTCTCCGCCTACAGCCGGCCGCTGCGCGGGGGGATCATCGCCATCAGTCTCGA
>JBJXGP010000063.1:0-5405 GCA_046160425.1 Planctomycetaceae bacterium | reverse complement strand
AGGTGTTGCCGCAATCCGTCGATGAAACCGCCGAACCGATCATCGAGGATCCGCGGAGCGATCTGATTCGGCAGCTCCTCGAATACAAGAAATACAAAGACGCGGCACTCGCGCTTGAAGAGCAGGCGGCGGCATGGCAGGAACGGTATCCGCGGCTGAGCGACGATCGCCCGCTCGCCGGAGAAGATCAGGCGCAGGATTTGATCAAGGAAGTCGAACTGTGGGATTTGGTGAGCGCGCTGGCCCGGGTTGTCCGCCGCAAGGTCATCGATCAGGAATCGAAAATTCAATACGACGACACGCCGATTTCGGTGTACGTCGAACAACTCAAGGAGCGCGTGCGCGCCGAGGAAAAAGTCGCCTTCAGCACTTGCTTCGACGGGCCGATGCTGCGGAGCAAGATCGTCGGCATCTTCCTGGCGATTCTCGAACTTTTGCGCCACCACCATTACCGTGCCGATCAGCCCGAAGAATTCGGCGAAATCTGGATCATGCCTCCGCTGGAACCCACACCGGAATCTGCGGGAGAAGCCTCGGTTGAATCACAGCCGACAACTGAAGAGCAATCGGCGGGGAGTGCCTCGAGTTGATCGAGAATGCAAAAGAAGCAAAAAATCATCCACTGAGATCACCGAGAAGTCTTCTCTCGGTGTTGCTCAGTGATCTCGGTGGATCGTTTCTGGCTTTCTGAATTTGCGATCATCTGCGAAATCTGCGGACAGTTCTTACAGCGCGATCAAACTCGCCCCGAGGATGCATAGCCACACCCAACCGAGTGCATGCCAGAAGAATGTGCAGACGACGACGCCCCAGTAATATTCGTGGTCGTAGCGATTGGACAGGCCCTGCACGATGACGTACACCAGGACGAGCACCGCGACAATAACGTGCGCCCCGTGTAGCGCGGCGAAGGCGAGGATGAATGGTTCCGAACCGGTTGTGGCTTCTTCGGGACGGTTGCGCTGCACGAAGCCCCACAGTCCGTAACCTTGAATGGCGAGAAACATCGTTACTGAGAACAGCGCGAACCATAACCGTTTGCGGAAACTCAACTGACGTTCGCGTTTGACGTCAGCGAGTGCCAGTTGCAGCAGCACGCTGGTGAGAAGCAGCAAGCATGTGCTGACCCAGAACGGAATAGGAAGCTTCGGCCCCGCGTCGATGAACGATTGACCCAGAACCTTCGCGCAGAAGTAACCGAGGCCCCCGGCGGCACTCAACACCGCCACCCCCAGGGCGAAAATCCTCAACGCGGCTTGACCGGTTAACGGACGGGACATGAACTTAGCAGCCCGTTGAAAAATGAAAGAATTGCTACGATCCATGAGCCGGGTGGTTTATCCACCCGGTGGTTTTCCAACGATTATGAACTTCATTGCTGGGCAAACAGCAGGGGCAAACTTTTCAAGAGGCTGTTACAATTTTCTCATAAGATTTCACACGACGTCTAGAGCTGTTCAACGTCCCCCCTGCTTCCCCTTCTTTCTGGCCCGCTTTGCGGGTGACGCTTTTCTGGGTTCGGCTCGATCCGCGCGCCGCGCCGTCTTCGTCACTCGCTTTGACGATTCGCGATCCTCGACCTCCGTGGGATGAATGTCAGATTTCTGCGTGACGTTGTCGGGATGCGTCGTCAACCGCAGTCGACGAACGAACTCCGTCAGATCGGCGGGCCACTCGGAATCGAAGTCGAGTTCTTCGCCGGTGACGGGATGCTGGAATGCCAGTTTCGCAGCATGCAGCGCCACGCGAGGAGCCTTGCTATGATCGGGAATCGGTGCGGAGCCGTAGGGATAGCGGTATATCCGGTCGCCGCAGATCGGATGCCCCAATTCAGAAAGATGAATGCGGATTTGATGGGTTCGGCCGGTCTCCAGTTGGCATTCCACGATCGAATATTCGCCGATACTTTCGATCGGTCGCACATGCGTGATGGCGTGCTGGCCGATGTCGTGCAGAGTCGTGCTGCCGCGCCGGCCATCGCCACGGTCGAGCACGAGATTGGTTTCGATCGTTTGCGCCTCGATCTGTCCCCAGATCACCGTGCGGTAGATCCGCGTCAGGTCGTGCTTGCGAAACATGTCGACGAGTTTCTGTTCGGCGACGGGGGTGCGGGCGAAAACCATCAACCCGCTGGTTTCGCGATCGAGCCGATGCACCGGGCGGATCGAGAAGAGTTTCGATTGCGGCGATGATTTACGAGGCCCCTTTCGACCGGGCTCGTCACCGTAAGATGCGATCGGCTTCTTCGAATTCGACAGATACCGCTCGACCACCACCGGCATCGCTTCGTCCAGTGTCGGTTGCAGTTGCTTGCGCCGAGCGGGCCAGTGTCGTTCTTCCGCGTGTCGGCAGGAGGTCATCCCGGAGGGCTTTTCGACGATGGCAATATGCTTGTCGAGATAACGGATCTGGACGTCCTGGGGTTGCGGCACGGGAATCTGCGCCTGAGGCAAAACCTTGAGCACATCGCCCGTCTTGAGTCGCCGGCCGGCATCAACGCATAAATTGCCGTGTACCTGCACGCGTCGATTCTGGATCAGTTTTTTCAAGGTCGACCACGACTGATCCGGCAACCAAATTCGCAGTGCCGAGAGGAGCGTCTTGTCCCGCTGCTCGTCGGTCGCATGAAAGACATCCCCATCGTGGGGTTTTCGCGTGGATTTCTTGTTCGTTTTGTGTTTTGAGGTATCGTGAGACATCTTCCGATTATCGAGCAAGTCGACGCCCACAGCAAGAGCACACAACCCGAGCGGCGGGGTTTATCCCCGCCGTGCCTTAGCCGCCCGTTGAAAAAGTGTGCCATTGCTGGCTTGCCCAGCAGTGAAGTTTATAAACTTTGGAAAAATACCGGCTGGATAAACCACCCGGCTCATGAATTTATGTATTTGATCATTTTTCAACGACTGTTATCCCCGCCGTGCTTATTCGCCGGTCGAGTTTGACAAACACCGATTGCGGCGGTGTAATGTCAGGTATTCGTGAGTTCAGACGCAGGCGACGCCAACGGCTGAACGGTGAGGTTGCTCCAGGGATCGATAATACTCATGAATTGAACCAGAGTGACCGTGTGGGTGCGCATCCCGGCGGATGCGGTGGCGCGACAGACTGAGGAGTGTTATGCGGAAACAGCCTATCACCCCAGAAAACTGCCGTTGTTTTCATAACATGCTTTTTTGATTTGACTTGCACAAATCCGTCGCCTGCGTGATAGGCCACAAACGTGCGGTCAATAGGTGATAGGCGGATCAGTCTTTTAACAAGTTGAGTCCAGCAATGACCACTGAGTCGATGTACTCGATCATCACGTTGGACGATGCCCACGAGATTTTGTCGGCTTTGGGGATCGGGCCGAGTTCGCGCGGGTATCAACGGTGGCGTCGCGATGACGGGTTCCGTCGGGTCGACCTCGAAGATGTTCTCGATGAAAGCCCTTGCGTACTCGGTGTCGACTGGCGAGATTCCCTTTCAGACCCGGTCGAACGGATCATCGACCAACTTGCAGAAATTGGGCTCGCCGCGATTGCCGACTTGGTCGGCGAAGATCAGAACGAAGGCACGATTACCATTGGGGATCAGGTCGCTAAGATCAAATACGTAACCAGGGATAACGATGATTTCGACGACGTGATCGCGGCAATCAATCGCCTGATGGGCAGCAATGCCTGCTATCGAAAGTTTCGTTCTTGTGAAGGTGCTGACGGTTGGAGCTACGCGGTTCTCAAGAACGAAGATTGGAAGGCACTGGCGTCGGCAGCGTCCAGCACGGTTGATTTGTTGTGGACCGACGCACGCAGGGCCTAACGAAAAAATCCAGCGGAGCGGGCGGGCAGTTTTTTGCCCATCGCGGCTTTCGAGGCGAAGCTCACGTGGGAAAATGGTTGAAGTGCGAAACAGTCCATCACCCCAGAAAAGTTCCGTTGTTTTCATAACATGCTTTTTTGAGTCGACTTGCAAAAATCCATCGCCTGCGTGATAGGCCGCAAACGTGCGGTCAACAGATGATAGGCGGATCAGTCTATTAACAAGTTATCGGCTACAGCGTCGTCGTTGAAGCAGACCGTGAAATGAAGACATTTATCAATCAGCTTATCACGTTACTCGCCTTTGTTGCTTTGCAGCTATCCGGCTGTAGCACCAAGAAGGCTACAGACGTCACAATTGAGATGGCGGATGAAACAACGGTCGTGAAACCGTCGACTGTTGCCGAGGCAGTAAAGGTGCTCGACCTGATGACCTTTCCGACAATGACAGGGCCAAACGAGTCAATTACTCGACGAGTGAATTCACTTTCGTACTCACTGAAAGCAGAGTTCGACTTCAAAGCGATTCTTGAATTTCAGCGCGAGGCATTTACTAATCGAATGTGGACCGAATTGCCTGGAAGCATTCTCGGCGACGAATATGCCAACTGCACGTTCACACGCGATGGTTTTTTCGCCTCGGCGAGAGTTCAACGAGGGAAAGGGTTTTGGTGGGGCGTGTCGATCAGGCTGCATGGCAATGTTGACGTAAGGAAATTGGCGTTTCCAGACGACTTCAAGCCACAACAAATTCAGATTCGCCCGCAATGGACGATCTATGTCACTGACGTGAGTGTCCTGAAGACGTCCGAGGAATGCCGCAAACGACTTATAGGTCAAGGCTGGCAGCCGTATGGAGTGGTCGGCATCGATCCAACGGTGAGCAACGTTCTCTTTTTTAAGAACAATGCGATTCTGCTTGTTGCCGAAATCGCTCCCTCGTGGGCGCAAGATCAAAAGGGCAAGACCCGAGTCAGCATCCACACTCAGCTACTTCCCGTGGATATTCCCGTTCCAATGGAAACCATGCGATTGCGGTACTACGACCCTCCGATTCCGGTCGTCGGCTCACAATTGGCCAATCTCTATTTCGAGTCGAAGCAGAGTCCGGACGAAGTTATTGCGTTCTATCTTGCGGCCCTTGGTAGTTCTGGCTGGAGAGCGACGGGCGAAAGACCAGTGAAGATCGACTCGAACGACGTGATGATTTTCCGTAATTCGGCGAACGACATGCTCACATTGCGCATGTCGTCCAACCAATCGGATCAAGTGCTGCGGGTGACGATGAACCATCAGACCAATGCCGAGGTGGTGACGACCAGTGAAACATCCGATAACAAATCGCTGGACCGGAGTGGCCGATCCGGTCGGAATTGAATGGAAGGCTGATTGGCGGCCACCCGGTCAGCTCAGTCGTTATATCGCGAAGAAACTCGATTGCGCCCGGTGCCACGGGCAAAATGAATTTGATTTTGGGTGGCACTGGCTCCAGCCAGTGTGTCTTTGGTATTTTGTCTGGTGATGGCATGCTGTCGCAGAGGTCAGCTACAAAGTCGGACTGCCGGGACAGATTTGTGTCACCTGTCGCATCGCGACAATTATCAA
>JBJXGP010000062.1:0-19067 GCA_046160425.1 Planctomycetaceae bacterium | reverse complement strand
CTGTAAGCTCCCGTGGTCACGGCCTGCATCGACGCGCCGCAGAACCAGTAGATGATCGCACCGCCGCAAATGAAGCCCAGGAGCACCGGGGCGTCGGTCAGGCTCAGGTGCAACATTCCTTCCCTGCCGAGCAAGAGGATGATCGCAAAGATCATCGTCGTGGCTCCGACGACGGCGGTCCCGATCAGCACCGGCTTGGCCGTCGCCTTAAAGGTATTCCCCGCCGAATCGTTGGCTTCGAGATAATGCTTACCCAGCTCAAAGTCGGGTGTGAATCCGAAATCGCGTTTGATTTCTTCCTTAATCCCCGGAATGTGTTCGGTCTGAGCGAGTTCGAACACCGATTGCGCGTTGTCGGTCACCGGGCCGTAACTATCGACGGCGATGTTAACGGGGCCCATGCACAGGAAGCCGAAGGCGACGAGTCCGAAGGCGAAGATCGAGCCCCCTTCGATGACCATGCCGTTTTCCAGCGTCACGCGCATCACGTCGTTGAGACCGAACCAACTGATGAAATAGGCGACCGCCATCAATCCGGCGATCAGCAGGCCTTTATAAAAGGCACTGAAGTTACCGGCGACGAGACCGGACAAAATCGTCAGCGATGCCCCCCCTTCGCGGCTGGCGATGACGATTTCATGCACGTGCTTCGAGTGAGAACTGGTGAAGATCTTCGTGAATTCCGGAATCAGCACTGCGGCCAGCGTACCGCAACTGATGATCGACGCCAACTGCCACCAGAGCTTGGCCGCCTGTGCGGGATCGATTCCCGGCACGACGATGTCGCCGATCAACAACCAGCTCATGCCATACGAGGTCGTGATACAGAGGATCGAAGCGATCCAGATCAAGCGGGTGAGAGGCTCTTCGAAATCGAATTCTTTCAGACCTTTATATTTCGCTTCGGAAATCGCCTGATTGACGAAGTACGAGACCCCCGACATGAAGTCCATCAGGAACCGCATCGCGAACAGCCACACGATCAGCTTGGCCTGCAAATCGGCCTGTTCGGTGGGAATGGCCAACGTGATGAACGTAATCAAGGCGACGCCGGTCACGCCATAGGTTTCGAAGCCGTCGGCGGTCGGGCCGACCGAGTCACCGGCATTATCGCCGGTACAGTCGGCAATCACGCCGGGGTTACGGGGATCGTCTTCCTTCACGTTGAATACGATCTTCATCAGGTCCGAGCCGATATCGGCAATCTTCGTGAAAATACCGCCGGCGATACGCAGTGCCGAGGCACCGAGCGATTCACCGATCGCGAAACCGAGAAAGCAGATGCCGACGCGATCGCGGGGGACGAACAGCAGAATGATGACCATCATGATCAATTCGAGCGAAATCAGGAACAGCCCGATCGACATACCGGCCCGCAGCGGAATATTGACCACTTCCCAGGGTTCACCCTTGAGAGAAGCGAAGGCAGTACGGCAGTTCGCATAGGTGTTCACGCGAATGCCGTACCACGCCACCCAGTAGGAACCCCCGATACCGACGATCGAGAACAGCAGCACCTGTGCGACGGTGCCGATGTCTTTATGTTGCAGAGCCAGGAAGTAATAGGTCATCAGCGAGCCGATGATGACGAACAACATCGCCAGGAATTTCCCCTGTTGCAAGAGGTACGTCTTGCAGGTCTGGAAGATGATTTCTGCGACGTCGAGCATCGACTTGTGGGCGGGCAATTTCTTGATCTGCCCGCGCAAATAGAGGCTGATCCCGAGCGTGCCCGCAATCACGAACGAACCGTAGAATAGCAGGTTTCCGGCGCTGATTGGGTTCCCGAAGATCGTGAAAGACCCATACTTGTCCAAATCGGGAATGGCCAGATCGGCTTCGCTGGCATACAACTCACCAGCAGGGAGCGCAGCGAAGAGCGCTAACAGAAATAAACGGACGACGGTGGGATTGACGAATTTTGAGATCATAGACATCGACAATTCTTGATTCCATTAGGTGTTACGGGTATGAGAGATCACTGCAGAGACGCCGCGCGTCGCCAACACCGCAATGAGGCCAATTAGATTAGGTCGCCATCGGATGATTGTCCAGCGTCAGCGTCAAAAAATCCCATTTGGGAAAAGATTTTTCGCAAGGCCGTCGGATACTGCAAAAAGGCACCTTTTCGGCATCTCCAGACCGTAAAAACTCATGTCCGAACACGACCGCCAACGCTGGAATGACAAGTACAACAACCGGGCAATTCCCGCTCATCTGCACGTCGACGACTGGCTTGTTGAACGCATGGCGAATTCACATCCCGGCCGGGCGCTGGATCTCGCCTGCGGATTGGGGCACAACGCCATCTGGCTCAAACGGCAGGGCTGGAATGTCGACGCCCTCGATATCTCTCCCGTCGGCCTGGAATTGGCGCAGCGGTTTGCCGACCAACAATCCGGTCACGTGAACTGGATGTGCGCCGACCTGGAAGAGCCATTTCTTGAAACTCGTCCGGAACTGAAATCGGCATATGACTTGATCGTGGTCTTCCGCTTTCTCGATCGCATCCATTTGCCGAGGTTGATTCCCCAATTGCTCAAGCCCGGTGGCAAACTGATTTACGAGACGTTCACCAGCGGGCAGTTGCAACGAGCTGACAATCATCTGCGCGATCCGAACTTCCTGCTGCAACCGGGCGAGTTGCCGCAACTTTACTCCAGCCTGACGGTCATCGAGTATGAAGAAGTGACGTTATCGGATCGGTGCGTGGCAAGGCTGGATGCGGAGTTGCAAGGAAGGAATTGATCTCGGACCATACCGGCCGGATAGCAATTTTGCTTGCGGGTCAGCTCACTCCGCGTTGTGCGTGCGCAGCACGAGGACCGGACACTCGGCATGCCGCAGCACACGCTCGGTAACCGAACCCATCACGATCCGCTTGATGCCGTGGTAGCCGTGCGATGGGATGATGATCAGTTCTGCCTTCTGCCTCGCGGCGTAATCGGCGATCTCCAATCCGGGGTCTCCGACTTCGATCGCGATCGTCGCTCCCAGTAAACCGTGATTCTTGACCAGTTCATCGAATGCGTGTTGCACGTGTTCCCGGCGGGATTTGTTATCGACGTTTCCCCAGATGACCGCCGGTGCGGTGTTTTCGAGCGGGAACAAGACGTGTAGCAGATGCACGTTCGCGGGCGCCACTGCCATTTCGAGAGCGACTTGAGCGGCGCGCGAACTGTCTTCGGAAAAATCGATGGGAACGACGATCGTTTTTTTCGGTAACCAACTCATGATATTCAATCCTTATCCGACGATGTGGCCGTCGTGTGCCATGACAGAGTCGTACACTTCTGAAATCGCTTATTTCACGGGCTTGAATTCTCCGGACTGATATTTGTGCCAATACTCATCGAGTGCTCGCCGGACTTTGCCCGAGAGCAGGAACAGACCCAGAATATTGGGGAACGCCATGCCGAGAATCATCAGGTCGCTGAGATCAAGAACATTTTGTGCCGTCGTGATGGACCCCAGAAAGGTGAACACGAGAAAGATCACCCGATACGTGAGCGACGAACGATCGCCGAAGAGGTACGCACAACACCGTTCGCCATAATAGGACCACGAGATCACTGTGGAATAGGCAAAGAGGAAGACGGTGACCGAAAGCACGTAACGAAATCCGGGGATCTCTGAATCCATCGCCCGAGACATCAAGGCTGCACCTTGTTTTTCCGCGATCAGGTTCTGGTAATCCGCATTCTCATAGGCCCCGGTAATCACGATCACCAATGCCGACATCGTGCAGACCACGATCGTATCGATGAACGGCTCCAGCAATGCAACCAGCCCTTCGCGGACTGGATACTCGGTCTTGGCAGCCGAATGGGCAATCGCCGCCGAGCCGATCCCTGCCTCATTGGAAAACATGGCCCGCTGAAATCCCTGCACCAACACGCCGATAAATCCTCCGTACATGGCATTTGCCCTAAATGCGCCGTCAAAAATATTTCTGATCGCATCAGGTATCGCATCAAGGTTCATGACGATGATTGCAAATCCGGCCAGTATGTAAATCCCGCACATCAGCGGAACGATCGTCTCCGCCGCTTTGGCGATCCGACGAATGCCGCCAAGAATCACGATCGCCGTCAATCCAGTCATCACCAGACCGTAGACCCACCGATGATCGTGCAGCATGGGAATGGTTTCCTGGATGGCGTTCAGCGACTGGTTGACTTGAAAGGCATTCCCACCGCCGAATGATGCTCCGATACAGAGGATGGCGAACAATACGGCGAGCAACTTTCCCAGAGTTCCGATCCCGAGTTCGTGCAACCCTTTGGAGAGGTAAAACATCGCCCCTCCCATGATGCGGCCGTCGGGACGGACCTCGCGATACATCTGACCGAGGGTGCATTCCACCATCTTCGAGGTCATCCCCAGAAAACCTGCAACAATCAACCAAAACGTCGCACCCGGCCCACCCACACTGATCGCAATCGCCACGCCGGCGATGTTGCCAAGCCCCACCGTGGCAGAAAGTGCGGCGTTGAGGGCCTGAAAATGACTCACCTCACCGACGTCAGCAGGATTGTCGTACTTCCCCATCGTCAGCCCGATCGCATGCTTGAAGCCGCGCAGACTGATGAACCCCATGCGGAATGTGAAGAAAGTCGCCCCCAGTATCAACCACAGGACCGCCGCAGGAATCCCATTTTCTCCACCAACTCTGTAAAAAAAGATGCTTCCCAGAATCCCGTTGAATATTCCCACGGCTTCATCGAGCCGATTGGTAAATGTTTTTTCTGTTTGGACACCAGCGTTCTCAACGCTCTCGGTCGGGACCGGAGTTTCGTCGACCTGTGAGACCGCTGGCAGGATCGCCTCGGACGATTCGCCCGGTTGAGCGGCGTTCCGATCATTTGTCTGATCAACGGCTGAATCGGACGGCGACTGCGCCTGCACGGCGTGGCTTGCGAGTAATATTTGCACGACGACCAGAAACCAGCCGATTCGATTCAAAAGTGTCGGCTTCGAAATCTGGAGCATCGCTGTCATTACTTTCAAATATGGTCATTCCGCATTTGAAAACCGGGTGGCGATTACGCCGCGTCGGGAGTTTATCAGTTTTATCCGACTCTTGAAATCGAACGGCGGAAAGTTCGTGTCGTGGTCAATCGTTTTTTTGCAATTTTTATTCGGGACTTTTTTAATATCCGATATATACAAAGTACATTCACTCCAAGTGAGTGATGGCGAAGATTTTGAATCGCGGGCCACATTTTTTGTCGCTCCGTCGGAATGTGCGAAAAATGGCAATTCTCGCACTTTTTAATATGGAATTCAGGAGTTAATGACTACGATCACATATGAGGGATAAGCCATGTTGTGGGCGTTAAAAACACTTATCTTGTGATAAATACGATCTCGTTTGTCGCACCATCGTACAACGAAATTCAAAAACGCCTGTCGATCAAGAGCGAGGTTATTCATGCGAGCTACGCTAGATGAGTCCGATCGAAAATTTCTCGGAACTCTTCACAAAATGTTGGCGCCGTCCATACAGGATATCTGCAAAGAAGCAGGAGTGACAGCGACCGCCGTCCGGCAAAGACTGAATCGTCTGCTCAGTTCCGGATATATTGAGCGGAAGAGCGTCCGCATGGGGCGCGGTCGGCCGCATCATACTTATCACGTGACCCCCGAAGGGAAGCGCGTGCTGGGGGAGGATTACTCCATTCTTGCCAACGTTCTGTGGCAGGAATTGTTCAAAATCCCCGACGAGAAGCTGAAACAGCAGGTGCTCAACCGCGTCCGCGATGGCATGGCAATACAGCTTGGAAAAGGGGTGGAATCGGATGATTTGCAAAACCGCCTCAAAGAGTTACAGGCACGCCTGCAACAACAAGGCTTCGACGTCGAAGCGACATCCATCAACGGCTTGCCGGTATTGAGGGAATACAGTTGTCCTTACTACGATCTCGCCAATGCCGACCCGCAGGTCTGCGAACTCGAGCGGCAGGTCTACGAAAAAGTGCTGGGCGTCAGCCTGTATATCAAGGAGCGTTGCGTCGACGGTCATTCGTGTTGCGAATTTGTGGTTCGAGAAGATGAAACGCCGGCCTCCACGAAAGACCCCGCCAGTCCGCCCGATCCACAGATCTCAACAGAATGATAATTCGCAATTCATTTCCCGCCCTCTTCCAATCCGTCACCGTCCGTCGCCACTCACCCCCTTCGGATCCACCATCTCCCTATTCGCCATCGCGCAATGTATGCAATATCTCGGCGAATGCCACAAAACTGCGTAGAGAATTGCACGCTCAGTGCGAAGTCCGTCGCTCAATCAACATCTCAGAACTGATGATGAATCGCGAGAGCGTGACTGGCGATTGAATTTTCCAGTCCACGGCAAAATCAAGATTTCGTAATTTGCGCCTTCCTTGATCTGAACATGCATGCCCTCGCCTCCCTGCGTAGTTCTGGCGAGTGTCTCAGCAAGGCCAGCATCTGACCCACCGTCGGTGTGCGGAACTCGCTTCCACTCCGGACCTCAAAAATAAGGGATGCGGTTCTTCAATTCCCTCATTGCATGAGAAGCGCGACCTGGATTTCGCCCCCCTGACGGTTTACATTTTCAGCGGAAATGATCACAATCTCCCCTCAGATGGCTAACGTGGCCTCCTTCAGGGGGGAAATACCCCCTGTGATCGAACCCAAGCCCCTCTCTGGGCATACCGATATAGTTTTTTTCTAATGAATCGCGGGTAACGTTTATGACATGGATTGATGGTCGATTCGAAGAAAACCTGATTATTACCACCCTCGAGCAGGGGATGAACTGGGCCAAGCAGTCGAGCATCTGGCCGATGACCTTCGGCCTGGCCTGTTGTGCGATCGAAATGATGGCGACCGGTGCCAGCCGTTTTGACCTCGATCGTTTTGGAGCCGGCGCGTTTCGTGCCACTCCCCGTCAGGCCGACCTGATGATCGTCGCCGGCACGGTGACGTACAAAATGGCCAGCCGCGTGCGCCGGTTGTACGAACAAATGCCCGATCCGAAATACGTCATCGCCATGGGTGCCTGCACCGTGGGTGGTGGGCCCTACTTCAAATATGGTTATCACGTCGTCAAGGGGGTCGATCTCGTCGTTCCCGTCGATGTGTACGTGCCGGGATGTCCCCCGCGCCCCGAAGCTCTGCTCGAAGGGATCATGCGAATTCAGGACAAAATCAAAGCCCGCAGAATCGGTCGCGGGATTCAAGATGTCGTACCGGTACCGCATCACACGGGGTACGTGCAGATTCCGGAGTACAAGCCCAACACGAGCGAAAACTCCTTATCAACCGGGGCAGTCTAGTCGGGACGATGTTTTAACGGGGAGTGTCGATTGGACGAGACATCCGTCGAGTCGCCACCCTGATCCCCCTGATCGTTTCCGGTCTGCAAGAACTCACGGATGGTCTTGGAAATCAGGCTCGGAGGTTCCCACGATGGCACAACGAGCCTCTGGCCACCTGAGATTCTGATGCGGCCCTCGCAGAATGAAGCGAAACGCCCGTCTTCCTGGCTTTTGTTCTATTGATCGCGAGAATCGGGGAGGTTCTACAGAAGTTCAGCAGGAAACACAGAATTCGAATCGGATTTGGGGATTGTCTGACTATAATAAGGTGCGTCAGGGTACGGAACAGCGACTTTGGGTTGTCGGTTGAAAGAGGATTCAGAAATGGCAAGTCTGTTGCAGATTGAAAACCTGCATGTCTCAGTCGAAGGAAAACCGATTCTCAACGGAGTGAATCTCGAAATTCGCCAAGGTGAAATTCATGCCCTGATGGGTCCGAACGGCTCCGGAAAAAGCACCCTCGCCTACGCACTCGTCGGCCATCCCAAATACGAAGTGACTCAAGGAAAAATTGAAATCGACGGGGTAAACATTCTCGCCCTCGACCCCAACGAGCGAGCCCGCATGGGACTGTTCCTGGCGTTCCAGTATCCGGTCGTGATCCCCGGCGTGAAAGTCGCCGACTTCCTCAGACACGCCGTCTCGAACATCCGCAACCCTTCCCGTAAAGAAGGTGAAGGATTGATTCCGATGCGCGATTTCCGCAAAGAGCTTCGCGACCAGATGTCGGCGCTCGGCATGGACCCCGAATTTGCCCGACGATATCTCAACGACGGATTCTCCGGCGGCGAGAAGAAGCGGATGGAAATCCTGCAGATGGCAATGCTCAAACCGAGGTTCTCGATTCTCGACGAAACCGACAGCGGGCTTGACAGCGACGCGGTGCGCGTCGTCAGCGAGGGGATTCATAAGCTCTCCGGTGCCGAGACCGGCGTCTTGATCATCACGCACCACGAACGCCTGCTTGAGATCAATCGTCCGCATCATACGCACGTCATGCTCGGCGGAAAGATCGTCGAAAGCGGCGACGCCGAACTGGCCCATAAACTCCATGCGGAAGGTTACGCCGAGGTTCGCGCCCGACATCCCGAAGCCGCAGTTGAAGAGGCACCGCAGCAGGAAACACTAGCGGCATCGACTGCCGGTTGATCGTTACCATCAATGAATGCGACGTTAAAACCATACAACATCGACACCGAATCACGAAAATTCCGTTTCCAATAACGCATGACTTCGAATCGAGTGTCGATTACCAAGTGCTCCCGCAGAAATATCTTGGCTGTATCGACGTAAATGTAAAATAAAAAGCTTTCGAACGGACCCAAGTATTTCTGCGAATTAACATAGAATAGAGGCCCATCATGAGCAGCGATACGACGGAAAAACCTGACGTGGGGCTGGGGATGAACGACTACCAATACGGCTTTCACGACCCGGAAGACAAGTACATCTTCAAGAGCCGCAAAGGACTCGATTTCGACACCGTCCGCCAGATATCGGCGATGAAGGACGAACCGGAATGGATGCTCAAGTTCCGACTCGATTCCCTCGAAATTTTCTTCCAGAAGCCGATGCCCAGTTGGGGAGGCGACCTGAGCCATCTCGATTTTCAGGACATCTTCTACTACGTGCGCGCCTCCGAAAAACAGGAACAGAACTGGGACGACGTTCCCGAAGATATCCGCAAAACCTACGACAAACTGGGAATCCCCGAAGCCGAGAAAAAATATCTCGCCGGCGTGAAAGCCCAGTACGAATCCGAAGTCGTCTACGGTTCGCTGCAAGTCGACCTCGAAAAGAAAGGGGTCATCTTCACCGATACCGATTCGGCGATGAAGAAGTATCCCGAACTTTTCCGCCAATACTTCGCCACGGTGATCCCTTCGGCGGACAACAAGTTCGCCGCGCTCAACTCGGCGGTCTGGTCGGGCGGGTCGTTCATTTACGTTCCCCCCGGTGTACATATCGAATTTCCGCTGCAAGCGTACTTCCGCATCAACTCCGAGAATATGGGACAGTTCGAACGGACGCTGATCATCGTCGACGAAGGGGCCTCGGTCCACTACGTCGAAGGCTGCACGGCGCCGACCTACAGCAGCGAAAGCCTGCACTCGGCGGTCGTCGAAATCATCGTCAAGCGCAACGCCCGCTGCCGCTACACCACCATCCAGAACTGGTCGAACAACGTTTACAACCTCGTGACCAAACGGGCGATGGCGTACGGCGACTCCGTCATGGAGTGGATCGACGGCAATCTCGGCTCGCGACTGACGATGAAATATCCCGCCATTTACCTGATGGAACCGGGAGCACGCGGCGAAACGCTGTCGATCGCCTTTGCCAATCATCACCAGCATCAGGATGCCGGAGCGAAGATGGTTCATTGCGCGCCGAACACCTCCAGCCGCATCATCTCCAAAAGCATCTCGAAGGGCGGCGGGCGGGCCAGTTATCGCGGACTGGTCAAAATCAACAAGGGGGCGCATGACTGCAAATCCAACGTCGTGTGCGACGCCTTGATTCTCGACTCGCACAGTCGCAGCGATACCTATCCGTATATTGAAGTCGATGAAGACGACGTCGCCATCGAACACGAAGCCAGCGTCTCGAAGATCGCCGAAGAACAGATTCTGTATCTGATGAGCCGGGGAATGACGGAAACCGAGGCATCGTCGATGATCGTGACCGGGTTCATCGAACCGCTGGTCAAGGAACTTCCCATGGAGTACGCCGTCGAAATGAATCGGCTGATCGAACTTCAGATGGAAGGCTCGGTCGGATAATCGGTAGTGGAGTCGTTTGGGTGGCACGACCCTGAGTCTTCGAAGGGCGTGGGTTTCTCAACCGATAACCACGCCCTTCCCAAAGCATCAGGGCGTGCCACACGAAGATATCCCATTAAGAATAGCAGTTGAGATCACGTTGTCGAATGAGGTTTGCATGGTTGGCACAATCACAGACGTTTCACTCCCCACGCATTTCGATGCTCAAGCGTTCGATCGACATTTAAGTCGTCTGACCGAACCGGTGTGGATGACGGATCTCCGTCGACGGGCGTTCGCTCACTTCGAAGACTTCTCGCGAAGCCCACTCGTCGAAGAAGAATGGAAACGCGTCGATCTGCGGACCTTTCGTCCCGAACGATTTCAGATCCGCACTACCTCGACCGCCAACGTTCCGTTCGACACCTTGCTCGCCGACCGGACGCAATTCGCCGGGCGCGTCGCCCATATCGATGGCGTCACACAGGCATCGCAATTGGACGGTTCTCTCCGCAAGCAAGGAGTTCTGTTTGGCAGCCTGCAGGAAGTTCTCGTGCAGAATCCGGAACTTCTTCGCGAATATTTTATGCAGCGAGCCGTTCCCGTCGATCGAGATCGCTTTAGTGCCTGGCACGCCGCATTCGGTACCGGTGGGACGGTCCTGTACATACCCCCGCGCGTTGAAATCCGGGAGCCGTTGCACAGCTTCATCGGTCTGGCAACCGATCACGCCGCCGACTTGAGCCATACGCTGGTCATTCTCGGCGAGGGAGCCTCGGCGACGCTGCTCGAAGAAACGGCCTCCGCCAATGCCGACGACGCCGGACTGCATATCGGTGCCGTCGAGCTGATTGTCGGCGATGGTGCCCGTCTGCAATACGTGCAATTGCAGAATTGGGGAAACAAAGTCTGCCACTTTGCACATCAGGCGGGTCGCATCTCAGCCAATGCTTCGCTGCAATGGACAGTCGGCGGACTCGGTTCGCGTATCGCACACACCCATCAGGAAGTCACGCTCGACGGTCCCGGTGCTGAAGCGCAGGTCAACGGAGTCACGTTCGCCTCGGATCGTCAAGTGATCTCGTACTACACGCAGCAAACTCACGCGGCCCCCAACACGCGTTCCGATCTCCTCTATAAGCAGGTGCTGCGCGACCGGGCGCGGGGGATCTGGAGAGGGATGATTCGCGTCGATGTCGACGCGCAAAAAACCGACGGCTATCAACGCAACGATACGTTATTGCTGAGTGGAGACTGCCGCGCCGATGCGATCCCGGGGTTAGAGATCGAAGCCGATGATGTCCGCTGCACCCACGGTGCGACCGCCGGCCGCGTCGATGAAGAACAGATTTTTTACTGCATGGCCCGCGGGATATCCGAACGCGAAGCGAAGCATATTATTGTCGAAGGGTTCTTCCAGTCGGTGCTGGATCGAATCCCCGTCGAAGCGGTTCGCGAAACACTTCGTCTGGCGGTCGAGAAAAAACTGGGGATCGAGCGATTGCTGGAAGTCTAAAGCGAATCGATGCCGACAATCGCCGGCTGATCGAGATGTGATATTTGTATTCTGTAGTGATAGAGAGTTGCAGCAATCATGTCAGGTTTTGAACGCATTGCGGGACTGGATGAGTTACCGTCCGATGGACGGTTATCGGTTGTGATCGACGACAATCCCGCCTTGCTGGTGCGCATCGGCGACGAGATCTACGCCATCGAAGACGTCTGCACTCACGACGGACAACCGTTGACGAATGGACCGATAGAAAACGGGCAGATCGTCTGTCCGCGGCACGGCGCCCGCTTCGATCTCAAGACCGGCCAACCGACGTGCATGCCGGCGACGCAGCCGATCGCAACCTATGTCGTCGAAATCCGCGATGGTCAGATTTACGCCCGCCCGCGCACTGCCGACGATGCACGATCGGCGACGAACGGCGGCTCACTCGCCGCTACGAATGCCGGTCCGTCCGCTGCAACCGCTCCGGAAGGAACTCCCTCCGAAACGGCACGTTACGGCGAGAAAATTGACGAAACGAAATTGATCGAAGCGCTGCAGCAGGTCATCGATCCCGAATTGATGATCAACATCGTCGACCTGGGACTGGTCTACGAAATCAATCAGGAAGCCAACAAGGTCAACGTGTTGATGACATTGACCAGCCCCGCGTGTCCGGCTGGTCCACAGATCGTGCAGCAGGCGAAGATGGCGCTCGAACGCCTCAAGGACGTCGATGAAGCGGAAATCCGACTGACCCTCACGCCCCCGTGGACGCCGGCGCGCATGACCGACGCGGCACGCGATCAGCTCGGAATTTTCTAACGCCGTATTGTAAAGCGGTCGTGGAATCATCGCGGCGGTTATTTTTAGGCGCAGCGTCATCGAACACCTGTCACCGATTCTGTCAACAGATCTTGAAGTAAATATCTGCACGGAAAAATTCTTCGCTGCGAAATTTTTCTGCTCCGATTTCCGCCTCGACTGCCATTGCGTTTTGAGAAGACTCAACGCATACTGATCTCCGCAATGAATGCACGTCGTCGATGTGACTTCATTGCCGACTCTGAAACAATTCACATCGATCGGCGATGATTCACAGCGGCTCCGCAACGACGTCAATCAATTCATCCGCGAGCGATTCCATTGATTTCAGAACGTAGATGGCCGACGATCCGACGGATCAGAATTTCGGGCCTGCAAATCGGCGTTAAACGCCGCACAAGTCAGCATCCTCTCAAACGACGCAGGAGAAAATGATGAGAAACGAGTCGACCTGTCGCGATTGTCATGTAGAGGAAACCAGCCAGGTGAGCCGTCGGCAATTCGTGCAAACCGTGGGCGCCGTCGCGGCTGCCGCGTCTTTGCCGCGGGTGATCGTCGCCGCAGAAACGAAAAAAAAGGATTCGGGCGCACCCGAAAATCTCGTCGAAAAGCTGCATCGCTCGCTATCCGAAACGCAGCGCCAGTCGATCGCCTTCCCCTGGGATCACACCGATAAGCGCGGCCTGCTCAGATTGCATGTGCAGAACAACTGGCACATCACCGAACCGAAGATCAATTCCAGTTTCTTCACCGACGACCAGCAGGAACTGATCGAAGCGATCTTTTTCGGCTTGTATCAACCCGACTGGCACGACCGCATTCGCAAGCAACTCAAAGATGATGCCGACGGATACGGAAAAGAACAGTCGATCGCCCTGTTCGGCGAACCGGGGGCCGGCCCATTCGAGTTCGTCATGACCGGTCGGCACCTGACGATTCGCTGCGATGGTAACAGCACCGAGCACACGGCGTTCGGCGGTCCGATTTTTTACGGCCACGCCGCGCAGGGATTCGATGAACCGGCCGACCATCCGGGCAACATTTTCTGGGAGCAGGCTCTCAAAGCCAACGCCGTGTTCGAGATGCTCGATGGAAAGCAGCGCGAGAAGGCGTTGATCGAAACCGCGCCGGACGAATCGGCTGTCGGTTTCCGCGAGGCGGGAAGTTCGTTGCCGGGCTTGGCCATCGGCGAGATGAGCTCCGACCAGAAGGGGCAGATGCAGAAGGTTCTCGACTCCCTGATCGCTCCCTATCGAAACAGCGATCGCGAAGAGGCCCTCGCCTGCCTGGAAGCCCAGGGGGGGCTTGAGCAATGCGCCCTCTCCTTTTATAAGGATAGCGACCTGGGGAACGACGGCATCTGGGACATCTGGCGTTTGGAAGGCCCCTCGTTCGTCTGGCATTATCGAGGGACGCCCCACGTTCACGTCTGGGTGAACGTCGCCGACAGCCGCGATGTGAAGATTACGACTGAAGGATAAGCGGCACCCACTTCGTCGTTCTTCAGCGATGTGCTTGCGGTGCATCGACTCGTTTTCCGAGACGACGATTTCCCTGTGACATCACCACGCGAGATGTTCGGACCGAAACGATTCTTGATTCATCGTTCATTCAAATTCTAACTCACCTCTGAATATTGCTTCGATGCGAAATCCATTGATCGATTCACCTCCGGAACGCGCAGGAAGGAGCCGTTCGTGAGCCAATACGTTCTCTCGTCACATTTGCAGACATTTCGTACCACGCCGCATTTCAATCATTATGTACCGGCCGAACAGACTGTTACTCCCATACCGACGACATGCCGCTGGTCGCTGCATCAGATCAGTACCTATCGCTGGTCACTGGCAGAAGACGTCGTGCAATACCGCAAAGCGGGAATCCCTGCGATCGGATTATGGTTGAAAAAAGTCCGCGAAACCGGCGAGGATCAGACCGTCGAACTCATATCGGCGAGCGGACTTTCCGTTTCCAGTCTCTCATGGCTGGGAGGTTTCACCGGGACCGAAGGACTGACACACATTGAAGCCCTCGACGAAGCGGTCGACGCGATACAACTCGCTGGCCGACTTTCTGCCCAGACGGTCGTCGTTGTGAGCGGCGCGCGCGGTTACCACATTCAAAGCCACGCGCGGCGTTGCACGCGATCGGCGCTGATACGCCTCGGTGACGCCGCCGCCGAAGCGGGTCTCATGGTCACGTTACTGCCCGAATCGCGGCCGTTGTCCCGACCCTGGTCGATATTCCGGGATTGGGAAGCGGCGCTCGACGTCGTTGTGGGCTGCGATCACCCGCACGTCAAACTCGCGCTGGACATCGAACGATTTCGCCCCGGTCTGCTCCCCACGGCGCAACTGAACGATATCGTTCCTTACTTGAGCCACATGCAGATCTCACGCATCACCGCTACGACGGCGGATACTCAATTGCTCCAGGCGGGATCCGAACCTGACTCGCTCGCCGAAGATATCGCCGCGCTGCAGCACGCCGGGTTTTCTGGATATTGTGAATACGAAATGTGGACTGAAGCGACTTGGCAATCCCGCTATGAGGATTGGCTCGACACCTTGTCGACCGGATGGTCGGTAGTGTCTCATTCCGTTAACCGATGAACACAAGTCCGTCTGCGCCGACTGTTGTTTCGTCGCCGGATGTGCTACTCTGGCGGGCGTCAACTGCATACATTTGGGTTCCGTTATTCCACCCATTGGTCACGCCGATTTTTCATGCCTGCTGCCCGCAGCATCTGCCAACCTTGTATAGAGCAGATGGCTGCGTTTGAACATTCCCCCCGAACGATCCATTGAATCGATATGCTCGATCGTCCACCGTCAAACCGCGGAAACACACAACGCATCGGGTTATCGTTGGTGTCCGTCGATCCATGCGGCGGATTCATTTGCGGCGACGGTTTGTGAGACGGTCGATCCGCCGACAATTGCTGCATACCATTTCGAAATTTCCAGGATTGTTGTACAGCGAAATCGGGAATTTTCTTGAGGACTGATGTGAAATGTCGCACGAGTGGATGACTCTCGACGAACTGGCGCGCCAGTTAGGTCGAGACCGGCGCGAGATCGAACGCCTCGTTCAGCGCGGGCGTATCCCCGGCCACAAAACGGGGGACGACTGGCAGTTTCACACATCCGAAATCACGCATTGGCTCGAACAGGAAATGCGCGAGTACACCGATCGCGAATTGGCAGTGGTGGAAGCCTCGCAACAGACGGACGACATGACGGTCTCTCCCATCGTGCAGTTCCTGCATCCGGAAACGGTAGAGGTTCCACTCGAAGCCCGCACGAAGCGCTCGGTCCTCGAAAGTCTGATCGAAGTCGCCGGGCGGACCTGGCAGGTCTGGGAACCAGCGACCGTTCTCAAAGCCGTCAAGGATCGCGAAGAGGTCATGTCCACGGCGTACGATCAGGGAGTGGCCATCCCGCATCCGCGCAATCCGGTTCCCGGCGCACTGGGTGAATCGATTCTCGCTTATGGTCGAACGTTTTCCGGCATCCCGTTTGGTGGACCCAACCGATCACTCACCGATATCTTTTTTCTGGTGTTATGCCGCGATCCGCAAACGCATCTGAAAACGCTGGCACGATTGGGAAGGCTGATCCAGACTCCCGATTTTCTGGAGGATCTGCGAAATGCATCGGACAGCAAATCGAGTTACGAAGTGATCATCGAAGCCGATCGGGCCTTGAATTCGTAATGCCGATTTATCCTCGCAGGTTCTCGGAACCAGTCGACTGCGCAGGGATGGCCGAACGAGCAACCGACTCGCGTTCCTGAAGATCCCATATTTCCTGCAAAATGTTGAATTCGTCCGGTTGCAACTCTTCGCTTCCGATCGCATTCTCAAACTCAGGTTTCGATTGGCCCCCGACGACTCGATTCGTCAATGCGCGATCGTCAACCGACACGGCGAATTCATGTTCGGAATCGACGATGCACACCGACTCGCAGTCTCCGCTCGAAACCGGGTCGCTGATTGTGGATGCAAGTTCGAGCTGGACGACTTCCTCACGGCCCGGCTCATTCGCCGACGGGATGTTTTCGGACCCCGTCGCGGCTTCATCGAAATCCACTTCGGACGCGATCCGATCGCGCAAATCATTGAATGCGCCGGCGAGATCTCCCAGAAAATCCTTTTTACGCAGACGAACCCGCGGAATCAATTCTCCGCGAGCCAGTTGTTGCAGAGAGGTCTTGATGCGATGCAGCGGGCCAACGATCCTGTGCGAAAAGCACAAGGCATCCCACATGACGATCGGCAACACGAGACCGGCACACACGACGAATCCGATATGATCGATAACGAATTGTCCGTACAATTCGGCGAAGGGGACGGGAAGTTGACCTACGATCAAACCCTCGCGATATTGCAGGAAGCGATGTAAAAACATGGCGTGCCAGAGAACGACATGGTACAGAACCCAATAAATGGCGATGTTGGTAAGTACCCGGCCTTGTATCAGTCGGTGAACCCACACCCGCTTGCGATTGTGCTGTTGTGCTGAACTCATGCCCGTCACGTGCCTCGCTCAATAATTCACAGGATGGCGACACCTCGATACCGTGTTCAAACTTAGGCCACACGCCGACACTCGACGGAGGACATGCCGGCAATGTCGCCGCCTCGCGATGAAATGTGAGCACGCTTTTCAACCTGTATCGAGAATACCGATTGTTCCGATGGGCAAATGGCCTGAACGATTTGAGATCGAGCCAAGTTGTGATAGACAAGCCCGTCGCGAGCGTATCGGTTTCATTCCGCGCGAGAGGAAAGTAGGATGTCATTCAGCCGTTCCTGATGAAGATGAATTTGAATCCTGTTCTTGTCCGTTGATGTCAATATCCGCGATGTATCGCTTATGGCCAGCCAGATCCCACATTCACACGTCGATACGCATGGCGCGTCCTCCATCCCCGGGGGCGAACCCGCATGCTGCTCTGTAGACGGCGCCGTTTTGCACGCGCATACCGCGGAGCCTTGTTCCGAAGCCCAACCCGCCGAGTCGATCGAACCCTGCCCACCCCCGCTCGCCTGGCAGGAGGTGTTGCAGCGATTTCGCGCCGATGCCAAAGCATGGGAGCTTTCGCGAGGCTCTTACACCCTCCGAGGGAAAACCTGGGGAACGGGTCAACCGCTTTATTTTCTCAATGGACTGACCGGGAATTCCGAACTCTTTTCACTTCTGGTCTGGTTGCTCAAGGACGACTATCGTTGCGTCCTCTTCGATTATCCCGAGCACTCAGCGAGAAACCGAGACGGCCGGCGATTGACGCTGAGCGATTACGTTGACGATTTACTCGCCGTTGCCGATGGTCAAAGCGATGCAGCCTTTTCCATCTATGCGACATCCTTCGGCGTGCCGCTGGCGCTCAAGACCATGAGCACAGCGCCGGCGCGCATCGAACGGGTCATACTGCAGGGTGGGGATGCCTGGTTTCCGCTGACCTGGTTCGAACGCCTGATGATTCAATGCGGACGCCTGATCCCCGGAAAGGTCCGTCACATTCCCGGTCGGCACACGGTCTGGAAGCAGAATCATCTCCCCTGGTTTCCCCCGTTCGATCAGACACGCTGGAGTTTTCTGGACGACGTCACAGGCGAAAACTCGATCCGGACCATCGCGCACCGCTTGTCGCTTATGCATCAGCACGACCTGCGACCCGATCTGCCGCGGATCGTGCAGCCGGTTCTGCTCATCGGCACTGAGGGAGAAGGCCCTCGTCTCGGCTCACGGCGTGAAGAACTCGCGACAAGGTTGCCTCGCTCCGAAACTCAGTTGCTCGATTCGATGGGATTATTTCCATTCTTGACGCATCCGCACCGACTGAAGAAAATCATGCATCCCTTTTTGTCGCCGACGTGACGACTCGTGGTACCCAAACCGGAACGACACGAAATCCAAAGCGGCTCACTGAATTTGCCCCTTGAAACTCCCGCATTGAAGAACTGATACAACGATGCCGTCAACCCTGCTCCCTGAACCGCTGGATGTGATTGCCGTCGGTGCTCATCCGGATGACGTCGAAATCGCCTGCGGCGGGACGCTGGCCCAACTCGTACGCCAGGGTTACAAAGTCGGAATCGTCGATCTGACCGACGGTGAACCGACGCCGGGTTCCCCCGGTCCGGAAGTTCGGCTTGAAGAGGCGAAGCGGGCGGCGGCTATTCTGGGCGTCCAGGTGCGTCACACGCTCGACCTGCCGAATCGCAAGTTGTTCGATTCGTTTGAATCGCGGGTCGAACTCGCGAAGATTTTCCGAAAATACCGTCCGCGCATCGTCATGGGGATCGCCGACAAGACCCCGTTGGCCTCTCCCGATCATTGGCAGGCGGTCCAGATCACCGACGCCGCCGTGTTTTACTCCCGTTTGACGAAATGGGATGACGAGTTCGGTGGGCTTCCTCCGCATATCATTTCGAAGCAGATCTGGTACCCGCTGGGGATATCGAACTTGAAATTACCGACGGGGGGACACCATTTTATCATGGATATTTCCGCGACGTTTTCGATAAAATTGGAATCTGTCCGGGCATACCGGACGCAATTTCCACCCGCGAAAGAAAAAGTCTTCGGGTTACTCGAAAGTCAAAATCGTTGTTACGGAGCCTCAGCGGGATTT
>JBJXGP010000061.1:0-10365 GCA_046160425.1 Planctomycetaceae bacterium | reverse complement strand
TACAGCGGGGGGGCCATCGACCCTGTCGGGATGACGAAGGCCTCGGCTTCGAAGGCGCGAAACAGAAACGCGAGGATGAACGCGACAACCACCGACTCGATAGTCTCGCGAATTCCCTCATTGTTAGTGACGGGGTCGTCCATGTCCTGCGGGGTGCCGGGGGCCGAGAGGCTTCCTTTGCCCGGGCGCGGTTGTCGATCCGGAGGCGTTTTATCGGAAGTGGTCATGCAACGTGCTCTTTCTGCGATGGATGGGGGCTCTGAGGGAAATTCACCCTCACCCTGCCCTCTCCCGCAAGCGGGCGAGGGTGGAAGAGAAGACTTTAACTTACAACGGGAACACAGGCGTAAAGGTTCAGGAGTATCCCTCAACGAATATAGCGGATCCTGGAAACATCGGGAACGCGGAAATAGACTTCGTGATCCTTCCAGCGGAATTTTCCCGGCTTCGACGGCAGATGCACAATCATCGGCTTTCCGAGAAGTTGATCCCGCTTGACACCCGCCGTCCCCCAACTTCGACTGTCGAGCGAGACCGGGCTGTTGTCACCCAGCATGAAGTATTCATCGTCTCCCAATTGATGCGGTTCGTGAATGCCGTGCCGCCCCTTGCCGGCGGTATAATAGATGTCGCGATAAAGCTGCAACTCGCTGACCCGAAGATCAAGCCCCTTGCCCCCCAGTCGAACGGGACACATCCCCGTGATGGTTTCGAGCCGGTCCCACTGCACGGGATACGCAGCAAAAACGGGTTCGTCATCGATCGCCAGCAGCACCTGTTGATCGAACACCGACATCGCCACGGCGATCGGCCGGTGATGCCACGATTCCCGCAGTTCGGCGGTACGAAGTGGCTGTGCCTGATCCTGCGCCAACAACTGGATGCGACCGGCACCGACATCGAACACGACGCGCATCAAATGCTGGCCGCAGGGCATTTCGATTTGAAATACCCCCTCGCCTCGATCGATTTCCAATTGAAATTCACACATCAGATCCTGCACATGAACCGAATCGTGCCAGGGGAGCGAGCGATTGTAGCCGTAGTCGTCAGTTAAAGGCGAGACGTGCGATTTTTCATAAAGCCGATAAATCGTCTTGCGGAATGCCAGATCCTTCGAGGCCAGCATCACATGCTTGGCGACGTCGGGCAAAAAGGCCCCCATGCAACTCAATTCGCGGTTCCCGGTGTGGTAACTCAACTGATCGTGATACTTTTCCGGCTTGAGAAGACCTGCGGGCCATTCCAATAACGGAACCGACGTGCGATGCTTCCCCCCCGAACGGATCCATTGTCGATACTCCAACCATTTCACATCTCGATGAGCGGCGATGTTTTCAGACTCGACAGACGGGGCGGCATGTTCGCGCTCCGCATTCGTGGGACTTCCTTCGTTCAGATTGTCGTCCGCGAATTCAGGTTCCGGCTTGAGGGTTGTCCGGCGAGGCTGCGTCGAGGCTGATTCCCTCGAATTCGCATCGCTCAAACGATAGTTCGAACCATCGACTTCCCATGTTCCCGTCAGAGACGCTTCTGATGTGGCCGACGGGCCAGACGTAACCCGTCTCTCACCGCCGACGGCAAACCAGCGCGTTTTCCAGAATGGGTCATCGCGAGGCTGAAACCGGTCATCGTATACCGGAATGCGCGTCGCCTGCTGTGCGGCGAGAGTCTTCCGGTTCAATCGGCCGTTGATGTGGATGTCTCCATTCCGGATTTGAATCGACTCCCCCGGCAGGCCGACGACGCGCTTGACATAGACTTCGGTGGGGTTGTCGGGATTTCGAAAAACGACGACTTCCCAGCGCCGAGGCTGCACGAAGGAGTAATAGTCTTTATGGACGAGCAGTTGATCCCCTTCGTTCCGCGGCAGGTTGCGGGCATCGATGCCGTCTTGTCCGCAATTGGGACAGACGGCCCATTGAGGGGATTTTCCGTTCTCCTTCCGTCCGCTATCCACCGATTCGTCAAATGCCACGCCGAACGGGAATTCCATCTGGCATTTTGAGCAGGTGACTCGCTTGTGATAACCGAGCAACGAGGGGGCCATGGAACCGGTCGAAATCATGTAGCCTTCGACGGCGAAGGTGCGAAACAGAACCACCGCCAGCGCCAAGGCGATGAGGCTCTCCATTGCGGTTCGCGTTGCGCTCGAATTGTGGAGGGTCCGCGGCATGGTCCCCAAATAGTCTCCCAGATGACGTCGGTGTCGATACCGTTCCCTCTCGATTTTAGTCCCCGAGGGTCGAGTTCGGGAATAGCGCCAAGAGGAATCAGCCCGGATGATGCAGAATGAATGCAAGCCGCGACGCGAAAGATTTCCGCAGCGGGGCGTGCCGCTTCATCATTCAATAAAAAACGGCAGGTATCCCAATCTCCCGGAAATACGGAGCGGCGTGCATTTCCTCCATCTTGAGGTTTTCGCGAACCGATCGGCATGATTTGCCGGTTGGTGCCGACCTCTGTCCAGCCGACATTGGAGACTTCCGCGTTACAACCGATAAATCCGTTACAGTCACTGTCAAAGTTTGACGATCATAAGGGATATGCGGGAATTTCGGATGATTCCCTTTGGAGGGATTGTATGGCCGTAGCCGCTGATTGTTCATTGACCAATGGGGTCGTGCCGGTGAAGGGTGATCTGTGACCCGCCATTCACGGTGCGATTTTCAATTCAGTGCAGTTTTCAATAAAGCCTCTCGAACAATCATCCACGATGAGTCCGCGGAGTGACCTATGCGTACGGTGCAAACCAGTCTAATGATTCTGTTGCTGATTCCTCTGTCGATGACGGGCATCGCAACCGCACAGACTCCGTTGTCTGACGACTCGGGTTCCCTCTCGATCAGCGACGATGCCTACGATGCCAGCGGCCGCAACTTCAGCGGCACCGCTCCCCTCGGGCGCAACGGCTCTTACCTCCTCTTCCAGAAACAGATCGGCAGCGGCGTCGGTTATGAAGACGGTTACTCGACCATCGGCGGATTCGTTCCCTTCTATGAATTCAGCGACGCCAGCATTATCTTCGGGACGGCGCGCCTCTTTGTGACCGACGACGATGAACTCCCGGGGGTCAACGTCGGCGCCGGTGTCCGACAATACCTCCCCTTGGCCGATCAGATGATCGGCGCTTCGGTGTTCTTTGATTCCGATGAAACCGGTTCGAACAATCGGTACGATCAGGTGACTTTCAGCGCCGAGTGGATCGACAAGTTTTGGGAGGTTCGCAGCAACGTCTACCTCCCCACGTCGGAAGAATCCAACCAGACCGGCTTATTGCTCACCGGGACGACCCCGTTCTTCCAGGGGCAGCAGATTCTCTTCGAAGACACCGGCATTTTCGAAACTCCGATGAAAGGGGTCGATCTCGAATTCGGCGTCCCCCTCTTCGGAGCACCGTGGGCACGCGGTTATGCCGGCACGTACTACTACAATGCACCCGCCGATGACGACCCGATCGGCTTTCGCGGCCGCATGTTGCTCAACTTCACCGAAGATATCTCGACCGAAGTCGCGGTCTCGGAAGACCGCCTGTTCGGTACGCGCATCACTGTCGGAGTGCAGGTCACGTTTTCCGGACGCACGATCTTCAATCCCGTCTTCCCGCAGCGAACCGTGCTCGATAAACGCTTCGATCAGGTCGCTCGCAATTACCGCATCGCGATGGGAACATCCCAGGCCCCGGTCGACACCCCGGCGATCAATCCTCTGACGGATCTCCCCTATGTCGTCACGCACGTCGACGATAGTTTCCCCGGTCCGGGTGACGGAACATTCGAAAATCGATTCACCACGCTGCAAAACGATATCTCCGACATCATTCTGGTCTGGCGCGGCAATACGACGCCCGCCACCCCGCTGATCGGCGGAGTCACGCTGATCAACAACCAGCGATTGCTGGGCGAAGGGATCCCACACACATTCGTCGCCAGGGATCGCGGAACATTTGCCTTTCCCGGATTCGACGACGCCCTCCCCAAACCGTTCGTCACGCAAGGGGCCGTGGGTCCGGTCATCGAACTCGCCGACAACAACGAAGTCAGCGGTTTCAACATCGTCGACACGACGATCGGCCGCAGCGCCATCTTCGGCAACGGCATCGTCGATTTCGACATCAACAATGTCGACGTCGTCGGCAACGGACCGGCGTTCAATCTGCTCAATGCCTCGGGAACCGGACGCATCGTCGATTCGTCGTTCGCGCTGGGCATCGGAGTCAGCTCGACTGGCGTGAATATCGCCAACACCGCCGTCGCTCCGCTCGATGTCCTGATCGACAATTTCGCGACGGCCTCCGGCGGATTGAACGGCTTGCGACTCAGCGCAAACGCCGCTCAAATCAACGCCACCGTCGACGATTTCCTCGCCGACAATAACCGCACCGGCCTCTCGTTGATCGCGACCGCCGGCGGCGAACTCAACGTCGACATCACCGACAGCACATTCACCGACGCGACCGCCGTTCTGGCGACCGAAGGACGGGGAGTTCAGATTCAAGCCGTCGCCGGGAACGTCAATCTGACGATGGACAATACGCTGGTGACCGGCGCATCGAGCCACGGCATGGAAGTGAGCGCATCGGCAGGCTCGCTATTCACCGGCGAAATCACCGACAGCTCGTTCTCCAACGCCATGGGGAACGGCATCATGATGACGTTCTCGAATTCGCCAGGTGCGAATATCCTCACCATGACCGATACCACCGTCGACAACGCCGGCCTCGACGGCATGCATCTGATCGTTCAGAACAATTCGCTGTTGACCGTGGACATCACCGACGGTTCGTTCATCAATGCCGGCGGAGACGCCTTCGATACGACCGTCACCAACGATTCGACGCTGAATCTCTTCGTCGATCCGACGCCGGCGACCGGTGCAACCGACAACGGCTTCCGGTTCGTGGTCAGCAACGATTCGACGTTGAACGCGACGTTTCTCGATTCCAGCCTGGGGAACGCGGGCATGAGCGCGATCTTAGGAACGGTGACGAACGGTTCGGTCGCCAACGTCTCGTTCACCAACGGGTCGCTCGCCAACAACGGCATCAATGCCATCAACATCTTCGGCGACGATTCGGACGTGAACCTGACCGTCGTTAACGCCAACGCTCAGTTTAACGGATCGCACGGCGGACAGTTCATCTTTCAGAACGACGGCGACCTGGTGGCCAACATCTCTGACAGCAACTTCTCGAATAATCCCGGGGATGCCTTCTTCGCATCCGTCACCGGTACCGGTTCCAGCGCCCTGTTCACGCTCGACAATGTCCTCGCCGACCTCAGCGGCGACAGCGGATTCGATTTCTCGGCAACGAACAACTCGGTCTTCAGCCTGACGGCGACCGATTCATCCTTCGATCAGAGCGGCTCACACGGCATCACCGGTGCCGTCGATGACTCCGTTGCCACGCTGGCACTGACCGGCGTCTCGCTCGAACAATCGACGCTGAACGGCGTCGATCTGACGGGAACGAACGATGCCGACATCACCGCCACGTTCGACGCCACGACCGTGATCGAGAACAACAACGGCAACGGCGTCGCCATATCGCTCGACGATTCCGACGGACACCTGACCTTCGATAACACGTCGGTCGACGA
Organism: Planctomycetaceae bacterium; assembly: GCA_046160425.1. Taxonomy (GTDB): domain Bacteria; phylum Planctomycetota; class Planctomycetia; order Planctomycetales; family Planctomycetaceae; genus JAQCEJ01. Next base: position 4,765 of record JBJXGP010000061.1, on the reverse strand, counting down.
CAATGACCTCGCCGGTCTCGCGTTTTCCGCCGTTAACGGCTCAACGCTCGAGATCGACGGGACCGGGGCCTCGTTCACGAATAACGGAACGGACGGCATCTCCGGATCGGCCATCGGAGCCGGCACCGACGTGAACATGACGATGACCGACGTCCTGGTCAACGATCACGTCGCCGGGTTCGGCATGAATCTTGCCATCCTCAGCGGCGCCCAGTATACGGGCGAATTCACCAATGCCCAATTCAATAATAACGCCAACACCGGCATCAATCTGGTGACGACGCTCAATGCGTCGTCCGACTTGTCGCTCGTAAACTCAGACGTCAGCAATAACGGACTGGGGGGCATCGAGACCTTCACGACCGTCGATTCCACGTTGCGCGTCGATTTGCTCAACACGACCGTCAATATCAACGGCGGAAACGGGCTGTCCGTCTTCGCCGACGATTCGACCGTCGACGTCGTCCTCGACGGCAACACGACCCTCGACGACAACTTCGGCGACGGTTACTTCTACCAGATTCAGAACGGAGCCGATCTGATCACGACCGCCCCGAACGAATTCGTCGGCCGCAGCCTCTCAGGCAACTTCGGATCGGGAATCAGCGGCTTCGCCACCGGCGCCGGCACGACCGCTCAGTTGATCATGGACCGAACCCGCATCAACAACAACTTCGACGACGGCATGACGTTCGCCGTCAACGCCGGCGCTACCCTCGACGTCGAGCTGGAAGACGTCCGCATCGACGATCAGTTCTTCGGAAACGGAATCAACACCACCGTCACTGGTCCCGGATCGCTGGCCACCTTTGACGTGCTCACCTCTTTCATCGAAAACAACGGTTCATTCTTCGGAGATCAGGGCTTTCTGCTCGACGTCTCCGGGGGAGCCGATGCCGTCGCCGACTTCCGGTTCACCAACATTCAAGGGAACGGCGGACACGGGATTCAGGCGATCGTCGACGGCGCCGGCTCGACGCTGGCGATTTCGACGGATGCCGACACCACCGTCACCAACCACACGCTGGACGGCATCGAAATCAACGCCTTCAATTCAGCGGTCGTCACCAATGCCGACTTTGGCGGGCTGGCTTCATCCAACGCCGAAGACGGTCTCGAAGTCAACCTCACCACAAATGGCAGCGTCACCAATCTGACCTTCGCCGAATTCAGCAGCTTTTCCAATAACCTCGAAAACGGCGTCGACCTGAATCTGAATAACGGCGACATCACGAATCTGAACATGGCCGGTACGACCAGCGACAACGAACTTGCGGGCATCAGCATCGATTTGCAGAACGGATCCTCCATTACCAACCTGTCGTATCTCGGCGTCTCGGAAAGCAACAATTTCGACGACGGCATGAACATCACCGTCGACAATTCGGTCATCACGAACGCCAGCATCAGCGGTTCGCTCATCGGCAACGGCGACCACGGGCTTGAAATCGACCTGACGGGGACCGGCGCGATCACGAATTTCACCGTCAGCAGCGCCACCTTCACCGGCAACCTCGACAACGGACTCGACATCACCGTGCTCGACGACGCGCAAATCGATCCCGTCGTCGGCAACTCGACGTTCTCCGGCAACGGCGGCAACGGCTTTGAGTTGACCGTCGATCAGACCCTGCCCATCAATGCCGTCGACGTCACCATCGGCAACAGCAATCAGTTCACCGGTAACAACGACGGAGTGCTTCTGCACGCTTTGACCGATGCCGTCATTCTCGCCACCGTCACGCAGAACCAATTTACGGGCAACGGCAATGCGGGCTTCCATGTTCTGACCGAAGACGATTCTTCATTCGGACAGATCGGCTCCGCCGCCACCTTCATCGAAAATCAATTCGACACGAACGGGATCGGCCTGTTCTTCGAAGCGCGAGACACCTCGAACCACGACGTCCTGCTGCCGGTCAATCTGATCAATCGCCAGATATTCACCGGCAACGATTTCGGTATCCGCATCCTCACGACCAGCATCGTCGGTGCATCGCACCGCACGTATGACATCGACAGCATCGACATCTCCAACAGCACGGCAGACGGAATCGACGTCGATATCAACGGACAGCTCGACGACATCACCACCGTCAACCTCAGCCTTCTCGATACCGTCACCACGAACAACAATACGGGCGACGGCATCAGCACGCGTACGCAAGGCGGCACCAACGCCATCACCATCCTCAATACGACGGCCGATACCAATATTCAAGACGGCTTCCGCTATCTGCATGAAGGTGGAGACACCGATTACATCCTCGGCGCCAGCGCAGGCACCAATAACGGCGGACGCGGCGCATCGATCGACGTCCGAGCCAACGGCAGCGCCTCGCTCGTTCAGTCGAACGTATTCAGCGACAACAACACGCAAGGGCTGCTCCTCGCGACGCTGGCGAATTCCTATCCCGCCGATCCAATTCTCTTCGACGGAGATCCCAACAACCCGCAGGATCACATCAACAACCAGAGCATCGACCTCTTCACGGCTCTCATGATCGCCGAAAGCAACACCATCGCCGACAATCTGAACAACGGGATGGTCCTCTCCGTCGGCTCGAGCACGCGAATGAACGCCATCGTCAACGGCAATACGTTCTCGGGGCATACAGACATCGATGCCGTCGATCCCGAAAACAGCACGTACGATATCCGCATTTTCCCGGTCCGGTCGGCTAACCCGACCGACTCGGTCGACAATGTCTCTCCCGCTCTCGACACTGTCTTCCGCGATCCGGTGGCCCATCTCGACCTGATCTTCGGTGCCTCCGATAACCCGGTCAACGCCAAGTTCGGGAACACGGGAGAACAGATCGACGTGCTCGATGAAGGAACATCGATCTCGACGACGATCACGCAATCGGGACGTTTCACCAACCTCGATCCGCTCAAGGCGAATCACGCCGACCCGGTTACCGGATTGGACATCGACCGGCCTGTTCGCGGCTTCTTCCAGGTCCACGGACACGACGCCAATCCGGCCTTCGATCTGCTGGATGGCACGAACGTCGACGGCGGAAACTTCTTCATTCTCAACGGGACGCAGCAGAGCATGTTCAACACGTTCAGCGGTGCCAACTTCCAGTTCCCGCCGCTGGGAACGATCTTCCCCGATCCGACGTATCCGTAAGCGATCGCACTACACATTCTCGTTCATCGACCGAGCGAGGTTGGCTGTTCATGCCAACCTCGCTCGCGTTTTTCAGGTCGGCACATTCGAGGCAGCTCTCGGAGAGCACCTTCAAAGGTTTGAAGAAAGCATGAAATATAGAGGATATTGGGGTTGCCGAGACGATTTCATTGGTTTACCCTATTTTTCGTCGGCCCAAAAACCCGCGACTTGGCGAATCGCCTGACCCGTATAATGGAGGGGACTATGAAAAATATCGTGTCCGCGCTCGGTTTGCTGCTATGCCTGGCTTTGAGTTCGCAAGCAAGCGCAGGTCCAATCGATTCCTTGGGGGGGAGCAAGTTCTTGTACCTTTCTACGGGGCCTGGCGATAATCCCGGCGGCGTGGACGAAGATTCCAGTGGGAATGGTATTGCTGATTACGACCATGCAACCTTTTCGTTCGAGTTCACGACCACCGGCAGCCAGGATTTTCTCGCGGATGTCAACGTCCTCACCAGCGAATATAGCGATCCCGAACCCATCCCCGATTTTTTCGGAGTCTTCATTGACGGCGCTCCTGTTGAGGCAATCACCCCGTTGGGCCCGGGGATCAGCCTTTATGCCGTTGTCGAACCGAACGGCACCCACACGTCGGTCATCCCCTCGTTTGCGTTTTCCGACACGCCAATGACCGGTCCCGATGGATCGATCTTCCTCGACGGCCAAACCGAATGGCTGACGTTCATTATCCCCGCCGCGGCATTGAGCCCGGGTCTGCACACGCTGTCTTTGCGTCTCACTGATGAAAGTGATCCGGTCATCGATACGGCAATATTGATTGACAACCTGCGTCTCTACGATGGCGAGTCGTTCGGCTTCCTGAACGACTTCGAGTCAGACGACGTGGGAACTCCGCCGGCCTTTGGCACCGTCTCTGGGAATGCGTTTGTCGCAGGCGATGAAGGTTTTGTGGATGGCGTTTCCGTCGTTCCCGAACCCTCGACCTTGACCCTCGCGGCGATCGGCCTCTTCGCCGGTCTTGGTTACGTCCGCCGCCGAAAATCCTGAACCCTCAATACTCATCCCATAAGATCATCAGCCGAGGCATTGCTGAATGTCTCGGCTGATTTCGCGCCGCAATGAATTTTCGGCGATTACACCACTTCGACCTTCATCACCGCTTTGGTGAATTTGCCGGCGGTTCCCAGCGGGGCATGGGCATCTTCGGGAAAGAAAATCGCGAAATGGCCGGCAGGGACATGCAGCCACGACTCGGGACGATCGGAGTATAACGCCGCTTCCCCGGCTGCCGTGTATTCCATCTCGACGTCGCGGCAATCGGCCAGCCCTTTCCAGCCGATTTCATCGGCATCCTGAATCGTGTATTGGATATCGATGTACCGCCGATGCACTTCGAGTTTCGCCCCCTCTTTGCCGCGACCGGTCCCGCGCTGCATCATCACGTACAGCTTTTCGCCGTCGATCACATGCTTGCCCTCGGCGAGATTCTGCCAATCGGCCTGGCGAAGATAATCGAAGGCCCGCTGGAAGAGCGGATGGACGTCGGCATAACGATCGGCATTGGCGAGTGAATCGAGGATCACAATTATTCTCCGTTGAGTTTTTATCTGAGGTGGCACAGACATT
>JBJXGP010000060.1:0-18004 GCA_046160425.1 Planctomycetaceae bacterium | reverse complement strand
CCTTGCCGGCGGATATCAAGTCCGAAGAAGACTTCGAAGGACATCTGCATATCAAGATCGAAGACAAGGAATTCGAAGGGGAACTTCACCACGGCGAACATGGTCACGACCACGCCGACGACCATGAGGAGGCTGAGAAGAAGACTCCTGACGACGATCACAAAGATGACGAGAAGACAGAAACCGAAACGGAGGATGAACCGAAAAAAGACGATTCGGTCGGCGTTCGTGCGATTCGCGGGAACATCGCGGCGTAATTTCTTTTCATCTCTCTGTGGGTGATCTTAGAACAGAAACAGGGCGCGATCATTTGCATCGCGCCCTGTTTTTTGTTCATGTTCGATGACACTCGAAGACACATCCACCAATTGTAAAAACTACCAGACCCGTCTCCCCCTCAAAATAGATAGATTCGTTACGACCCTCATAGCCGATACAAGTTGATAAGAGTCGGTAGTCGATTTGGGGGGCTGACGTTTTGAGTATTCCAACGGGGCGGGCCATTCTTTGTCGCTGGATTGTCGTCGTCTGTTCAGGCCCCATAATCTGGGCCGGAGCGATCGATGCCGAAGCCGACGGTCCGCGGACACCTCCGCGATCGGATACGTCGGTCAAGTCTTCGAATTGGAAGCCGAAGCGTAAACTCCAGGTCGATGAGCAATCCCCGAAGTTAGAACCTTCCAAGCTGACGTCGCCTCAAACGCCAGAGAGCAAGTCGAACAGTTTCGAACGACCGCGTCGATTCACCGTCAGCGCAGCGCACGAATCTTCGACCGTCGTCACCCAAGCTGCGACGGAAGAATCCGATCAAGGTGAAGACGTCTTCGAGTTTCCGGGACTCGATGCACCTTCCTCATCCGCTGAGCATCCGACGAGCGAAAACGATCGCTGGCGGCCGATTCGATTGACGAGCCAGGCCGAGCCGTCGAGGTCTCCATTGGAGAAACCGATGCCGGTGCCCGAAGTTTCGCAACCGGATGACGACGGGATTCGAGGTCAGGCACCGCCGCCCCCCCCTGACGTTTATGAAGAAAAGCTCGATGGCCCTGGGATCGATCCGGAAGATCGCGATCCCTTCGTCAAATCGCTTACGTTTTCGATCGACGAACTCGAAGAACTCGCGCTGGAATACAATCCCACTCTACGCGAAGCCCAGGCGAACTACGATCGCGGCTACGGGCAATTTGAGCAAGTCGGCTTGTATCCCAATCCCGTCGTCGGCTATCAGGGGAGCGAAATCGGCAACGACGGCAAGGGAGGCCAACAGGGTGCGTTTCTCAGCCAGGAAATCGTCACCGCCGATAAACTTCGCTGGAATCGATCGATCGCGAACCAGAATCTCGATCGGCTCAACTAGATCGAAACGCAAACGCAGAGAGTTCGCAATGACGTTCGCATCCGCTTTTATGAAGCGTTGCAAGCGCAGCTAACCGTCAAAGCCGCGGCACAATTGGTCGAACTGGCTCAGGAGGGGGTTCGTCTGGCAAAGGCTTTGTACGACGCGCAGGACGGTGCCCGCATCGACGTGTTACAGGCCGAGATCGAACTCAGCAAAGTGCAGATCGTGCAGCAAGCAGCCGAGAATTCGCAAGTCGCGACCTGGCGCCGGTTGGCCTATTCGATCGGACTCCCCGACCTTCCCTTTACGATGCTCACCGGTTCGCTTGAAGGAGATCTTCCTCAATACGAATTCGACGCGTTGTGGACAAAACTCGCCGACGAACACCCGCAGCTTCAAGCCGCCTCGGCGAAAATCAACCAGGCCTCGCAGCAGATTCAGCGCGAGCGGATCCAGCCGATTCCCAACGTCGACGTGCAGTTCGGCGTGCAGAAAGACTTCGCCTCCAATTACACGATTGCCCAGGCACAATTCGGCGTCGCGCTCCCCATATTCAATCGCAATCAGGGAAATATCTACTCCGCCTTTGCCGAGATGCAGCGGGCGGAAGCCGAACGCGAACGGCTTGAACTCTGGTATCGCGATCAACTCGCCGACGTCTATCGGGACTTCGCGACCGCCCGTCAGCGTGTCGAACGCTATCAGCAGGAGATCCTTCCGCGAGCACTCGAAAATCTGGAGCTGACGACCGCCGGCTATCAGCAGGGAGAACATGCGTTTCTGCGTGTGCTGGTGGCGCGCGAGACCTACTTCCAGTCGCGTCTGGAGTACCTGCGAGCCTGGACCGCGCTACGCGTCGCCGAAGTCCGCCTCACGGGCTTCACTCTCACCGGCGGTCTCGACGCTGCGGCCGAATGAGCCGATGTCGTTTCGCACAGTCGTCACGCATGTTTCATTCGGCGTGCGGCATGTATGGTCGATGCCGGATATCCGTCAAAGTTTGCGCCGATTCACCAGGTGAGCAGGTCTTGTCAGGCGTTAACTTTGTTACGCCGTGTCTTTCCAGAAGACAAGTTGGCAAGGATTTGCGGCGAATAACGGTGCTGCTTTAGAGACCGGATTTAACAGTCCGATACCCTATGAGCCGAGAATGGAATCCCGCGACTTCAGTTTTTAGAGACCGTGGATCAATCATGATGGATCGACTCGATCACGACAATGCAGCCCAGCGCGAAATTGCCCGACTGAAACTCGAAGTCGAAAGTCTGCAACAGCAGTTGATGCAGGCGCAGAAACTGAGTTCCATCGGCGCGCTGTCGGCATCGATCACGCACGAATTCAATAACATCCTCACCACGGTCATCAATTACGCGAAGCTCGGTATGCGTCAAAAAGACCCCACCAGCCGCGAAAAAGCGTTCGACAAGATTCTCGCGGCGGGACAACGGGCCTCGAAGATCACCACGGGCATGCTCTCGTTCGCCCGGCACGGCGGCGATCGGCAGGAATCGACCGATCTGTCTGCACTCGTCAGCAGCGTGCTCGTGCTGGTAGAAAAAGACTTGATGATGCATCGGGTCCGCTGTGAGACGAATATCGAGGGTCAACCTTACGCCCTCCTGAATCCCACGCAGATTCAACAGGTGCTGCTCAATCTGATCGTCAACGCCCGGCAGGCGATGAAGAACGGCGGACAACTGACGATCTCGGTCAAGGCGAATCCTGAAACCGGATTTGCCGAAGTCGCCGTCCGCGATTCGGGAAGCGGGATACCGGCCGATAAGCTCCGTCATATCTTCGATCGGTTTTACACGACGAAGACCGCCGATGAACATGGACAGGGCGGAACCGGTCTCGGTCTCGCGCTCGCCCGCGAAGTGATCGAATCCCACAAAGGGCGCATCCGCGTCGAAAGCACGATCGGCAAAGGGACCACCTTCACGCTGAAACTGCCGCTCGCCTCGCCGCCGGCGTTACTGATGACGAAGACCACGCCGTTGCAGGCGACTCCGACGACGATCACACATCCTCCGCTCACGAAGACCGCTCAAAAGGTCGGTTGATTGTTGCGAGGCTGCGGTTGTGTGGCACTGGCGGCTTGCCCGCCAGTGTGATGAGACTTCACACTTCATTGAGCGAAGCAGAGCTTCGAAGACGTGCATCGTAACCCGAAGCGTCAGCGAGGGAGCTAACCAATCAGGTACGTCGTGACACACCGATAGATTCATGGTTCATTGCGAAGCGGAGCTTCGAAGACTTGCGTTCCCAAGCGGAGCTTGGGAACGAGCACGTTACCGCGTATCGCCGAACATGCGGTTCAATCGCTGCCGATGGTACGCGAGACGTTCTTCCGCCGTCATGCGGCCGAAGTTGGGGGCATCGAGACCCGCCGCCTCGTGTGCGACTTCGCGCGTGACCGGAGATGTGACTGGCCCTACTTTTTCCGGCGGTTTGACGGGAATGCTCTCGGACTTCGCCACAGGTGGTGGCGGTGGCAGGCTGATCGTCGACCCTCCTCCCGCGTAGCTCATGATGTTCGTCTGATAGGTCAGGTCCACCTCGAGGCTGCGATGCGGCGGAATATTCAGCGCCTGCAAGACGCCGTGATACGCTTTCACCGCTTCGACCGGTTGAAGGACATCCTCGACCAGATACCGCAGGAACTGAATGAACGCGAGTTGATTCTCGGCCTGATTGATCTTGCGCCCGAAGAGTGCGACGCTCGCTCCGTATTTACGGGCATCGTAGATGAGTTGAAACGCATCGAGCGTCGTACCCGCCGCTCCGCCGAGAATCCCCACGACGAGATGCGGATCGTAGCGCACGAGATCCTCCATCGCTTTCGGTCCCTGATAGACCATCTTCAGAAACGACGGCCGGCCGGCGCTCGTCACCCCGGCGAGCGTGCGGGCGATCACGTCGTTGATGAAGTTCGGCAGCATCTCAGGAGCGACCGCATCGGCGAGATTCGGATTGAACACCTCGAGAAAATATTTGAACCCCTTGCGTTCGGCTTCTTCGCGAAATTCCTTGTAGCGTTCGAGCGTCGCCAGATCGGGTTCCAGACGGTTATTGAACGTCACCGAGTACAGGCCGAGATTCGCGCCGAGAACTCGTTCATCCGGCCGGCAATCGAGATGGCCGCATTGAATGTGATCGATGTTCGCCGAGCGGAACGGCCGCGCCGCTTCGAGGGGAATTCGGCTGCCGCGCATCACATGAATATCGGTGGCGTCGTTCGCCCGGGCGGCAGGAGTGATGTGCGAATTGTCGAACAGCCGTTCTTGAATCGTCAGCACTTCGTTGGTGCTGGCCGACATCAAGACGATATCCACGACCCCTTGCCGGATGACGTCGCGGATCTGCTGACGATACTCGGCGAGCGTCTTGAAGCGGACTTCACCATCGTGCCGTTCGGGAGACTGCCCCGGCGCCCCGATCCCGAAGCCCATATCGGCATCCTTGGCATCGGCGATGATGAACGCTTTGCACCCCTGCGGATCGGCATGAATCGCCGCCAGTTTTTGATCGAGAGATTTCTGCATGACCTGACTTTTTCCCTGCCAATTGTAGCCGAGGTCAAAGACCGGCCTCAGTGAGGCCAGCTACAATAATTTCTGGTGGCACAGACATTCCTGTCTGTGCGGTAACTTTAAGACCTCATGTCGCTGCGCGACCCGGACACCAAGCTGTCCGGGCTACCCAAGATGATGCGTCGCGGCTAACCGTTGAGCACTTTGTCGACCGTTTCGCGCAGGACTTTCGCGGAGTTTTGCAATCCGGTTCTTTCTTTCGGCCAGAGTTCGATTTCGATCTGCTCGAGTACGCCTTTGCGTCCGATGACCGTCGGGACCGAGAGGCAAACGTCGCGAATGCCGTACACTCCGTTCTGCAACGATGAGACCGGCATGATGCGTCGCTGATCGAGAGCAATCGAGTGAATGACATCGGCGATCGACACGCCGACGGCGAATCCTGCTCCCCCTTTTTTCTTGATCACTTCGGCACCGCTGCCGCGGGTGCGCTTTTCGACTTCGGCAATGAGCGAGGGTGTCACGCCGGGATATTTATCGAGCGGTAAGCCGCCGATCTGCGCCGCCGACCAGATGGGGACCATGCTGTCGCCGTGTTCGCCGAAGATGACCGCGGAGACCTGCGTCGGCGGGACTTGCAGTCGATCCGAGAGGAGACTTCTGAGGCGCACGGTATCGAGGACCGTCCCCAGTCCAATTACCTGCTGCGGCGGAAGCCCCAGTTCGCGCATCGCCAGATACGTCAGCACGTCGACGGGGTTCGAGACCACAAACACGATCGCATCTTTCTTGTATCCCGTTTTTTTCAGGTCTGCGAGAATATTGCGGAACAACGCCACGTTGCGACTGATCAGATCGAGTCGGCTTTCTTCGGGTTTACGCCGAAGCCCGGCGGTGATGCAGATCACATCGGCATCGACACAACCGGCGGTCGTTTGCGCGGAAATTTTCTGATCGGCGACGAGAGCCGCCCCGTGCAGCATGTCAAGGGCCTGCCCTTCGCACAATTCCTGATTGACGTCGACGAGTGCGATCTCGCGCACGATCCGCCCCATCTGTAGCGCGAACCCCGCACACGATCCGACCAACCCACCCCCGCCGATGATACTGACTTTCATTGTTCCCACTCCAACTGCAATGTTTAATTTCCTCGTTCCCAAGCTCCGCTTGGGAACGCCCGTCTTCGAGAGCTTCCGCTTCGCCGATTGTCTGGAGCATGGTGCGTCTCGACGCACCCTACGAAATACTTTTTGGTGGGCACAGCCCACCCTACGACTACGACTATGTCATTGACGCTAGCACCTGCTCGGTGATCGCCTGCACGAGGTGTTCCATCTGCTGCGGATCGATCTGGCTTTCGTAACTTGGCCGTTGCAGATATCCCGGATACGCCGGGGCCGGTTCGAACGCTTTCTGTGTGGGTTTATCCTCGCAATACCCTTCGCGAAAGGCGCTGTTGCCGCACAGGTCGCAATCCTCGACGTGAAACCGCGGGTCGTCGAAGCCGAGTCGTTTCTTCAGATCGAGCAGTTCGCGCGAATGCTTTTCGCTCAAATATTCGACCGGACCGAGCTGCTTCGCCAGCAATAAGATTCTGCAATACGCATCGAGAATTTCGGTCTTCCAGTACGCCTCTTCGAGATTCTTGCCGAAGCTCACCGTGCCGTGATTCTTGAGGATGATCGTATTCGTCGCCGTCAGAAACGGCAGGACGGTATCGGCGAACGATTGCCCCCCCGGCGTTTCGTAGGGAGCGATCGGAATTTCCCCCATGAAGACTTCGACTTCCGGCAGAATGCACTGCGGAATCGGTTCCCCCGCCACGGCGAACGCCGTCGCATGCGGCGGATGGCAATGCACGACCGCCTTGACATCGGGGCGCTGTTTCATGATCGTCAGATGGAGCAGCACTTCGCTCGTCCGCTTGCGCTTCCCGGCGATCTGATTGCCGTCGAGATCGACCGCGCAAATGTCATCGGGAGTCATGAACCCCTTGCAGATCATCGTCGGCGAGCAGAGGACTTCGTTCTCGCCCACGCGGATCGAAATGTTCCCATCGTTCGCGGCGGCGAAGCCCTTGTTGTAGACGCGCCGGCCGATCTCGCAAATCTCTTCTTTCAATTTGCGGTCGTGAATACCGCTGTTCCATGATCCCGTCATGAGACGACTACTCCTGTTGTGTTGACTCGCTCCGCTGCGGAAATCCCCGTCGCGTCGCGGCTAACCATGTTTCTATAAGTTCAACTTGATCGTGACGTTATCGAGTATCGCCGAGTTGTAGGCATCGATCGGTTTTTGTTCGGGAGCAAAAGGTGCGGCGGCCTCGGCCCCTTCGCTGAGTGTGATGAGTGCATCAATCCCCGCACCCAGGGCATCGAAGGCCACGAGCGGTTCCCCCTGAAAGTCTTGCTGGGCGGAATGGGTTTTCGTCCCCTCGGCCAGCGCCCCGACATACAACGGTGCGGCGATGACCCATGTCGCTCCCCTCAAACTGGGATGACATTTTCCGAGCGTCACCTTGCCGATTACTTTTCCGATTCGCATGGTTTTGAATTCTTTGTTGCTCGTTCCCAAGTTATTCTGGTGGGCACAGCCCACCCTACGACTTCTTTATTTACCCGGGCCGAAGCGCGAGTTGTGAAGTTGCGATTTCGCTTCTTTCACCCTCGCTCGCTTGCGGGAGAGGGCCGGGGTGAGGGTGCATTTTTCCGCTTCTCACATTCGATTCTCTCCAAAGCCACCCCTCATCCGGCCTGCGGCCACCTTCTCCCGGAGGGAGAAGGATTAAGACGATTTCCAACCACGGGGCGTTGTCGGCGGACCGTGTTCGACACAGGCCATGATCACTTTTCGTAAGGCAAAACCGCCCCAGCCTTGCGGCGAGAGGCAATACATGTTCGGTCCCAGTTGGCTCCTCAACGATTCGACGTCCGATAATTCTTTGACAACGGCGGCTCGCAATGCCGCGTGCCGATTTGCCAGACACGCCGCCGCGTGCGGGCGATCGGTCATGAGCATTACCCCCGTCACTTCGGCTCGACTCAGGGGAGTGACCGCCATGCCGACTCCTTCTTCCAGCGTTCCCGCGATCTCTCGCATCCAGACGATCGATCCGGGTTTTTGTAATTCTTCCAGCACTGTTTTCAACTGAGGCGTGACCTGTTGCAGAATGATTTTCCATGTCTGCGAGGCGAGAGCCGTTGCCCGTGTGGCCGATTCGGCGACTCGTTTCCAGTTCAGTCCTTTGGCCCGCAAGAGATCCTGCGCCGACGGCGTGAGGATCGTCTTCAAGCCGATGTGCAATTCGCGAGTTGTTGACTTTCCTTTCAGGCGATCGATCACCAGGTCGGCGGTGATGACTTTTTCGTTCCAGACCGCGACGTTCGTTTCCGTTTCGTTCTTTTGAATTGATGTCACGCTGGGTGAGGCAACCGGAAGTAAAAGCGGAACAGATTGTACCGAGTGCCCGAGCTGTGCCAGGACTCCCGCGACAATTTGATCCACCAATCGTTCATCCTGCTGCATCTCGCTCATATGCTTTCAATTTTTGACTGTTACTTCCACGTGACTGGTGGCACAGACATTCTTGTCTGTGCGAATAATTCAAAGACCTCTTGTCGCTGCGCGACCCGGACACAGGGCTGTCCGGGCTACCCGATTATTTTAATGCTCCCTCGCAGACGCATTGGGTTACAGTTAGTCAACGCGCTCCGCTGCGGAAACCCTGCGCGTCGCGGCTAACCGCCTTTTCCTTGTCTCCCCGTCTCCTTATCTCCAAGTCTTCTTTCATCCGCGAGGCCGATGACTGCCCAGCGGACGGGGGTGTTCGGCGAACCGATCATCTCGCGGACCGACTTGCCGTCGCTCGTGATGATCACAGTATCCCCGATCCCGCTACCCAGTCGATCGATGGCCACGATCGGGAATTCATCGGGCAAGCCGCGATTGTCGAGCGGTTGAGCGACGACCATGCGCCATCCGGCCATTGTCGGATGTTTCACGGTCGACGTCGCAGAACCTACGATTTTCGCGAGTTGCATGATGAACTTCGTCTTGTCGAATGCCAGGTCCGGCCTCTCAGAGGCCAGCTACAATAAGAATAACTGGTGGGCACAGCCCACCCTACGCTAGATGATCCGCAAGTCGTCGACCATCGCACAGCGGCGGACGCGGGTGAACGTCATCGGGTTGGTGACCCCTTCACCCGTCGGCGTCGCGATGCTGTATGACAAGTATCCTTCGCCCCCCAAACCGAGTCCCGCCATGCACGGGCCGTTTTTGATGAACAGCGTCGTATCCATCAGTTTCCCCATCGTCGACATCGTTCGCACGTTGCGGCTATGTATCAAACTCGTATGCCGATAATTGTGCTCGTATTCGTGAGCACGCTCGATCGCCTCAGCGACATTGCGACAACGGACGAACGGCACGAACGGCATCATCTGCTCTTCGGGGACGAACGGGTTGTTGACGTCGGTCTCGCCGTACAACAAATCAGTGCCTGACGGCACGCGGATGCCGATCATCTCGCCGAGCACGTGCGTATCTTTTCCGACAAGATCGCGATTGAGCATCGCGTGTCCGCCCGGTTCTTTGGGAGGCGAAAACGCGAGTTTCGTGAGTGCCGAGATTTGTCCGTCATTCAAGCGATATCCACCGTTGCGACCCATTGCATCCATCAGCTTGTCGAAGATCGCATCGACGGCGAAGACTTCTTTCTCGCCGATGCAGAGCAGATTGTTATCGTACGAGCCGCCGCGGATGATCGATCGCGCGGCGTTGTCGATGTCGGCGGTCTCATCGACGACGACGGGAGGATTACCCGGACCGGCGACGATCGCGCGCTTGCGGCTGGCAAGAGCCGCGCGGGCGACTCCCGGTCCGCCGGTCACGCATAACAATTTCACGCCGCGATGATTGAAGATCTGGTCGGCAGTTTCGAGCGTCGGTTGTTCGACAATGGTAATGACGTTTTCGATGCCGATGGCTTTGTGAATCGCCTTGTTGAACTGGCGGACTCCTTCACAGGCGATGCGGACTCCTCCGGGGTGCGGATTGACGACGAGCGTATTCCCTCCCGCGACCATGCTGACGACGTTGCCGGCGAGCGTGGGAAGCGAATGCGTCACCGGAGTGATCGCCCCAATGACGCCAAACGGAGCGTATTCGGTCACGGTCAAACCGTGATCGCCGCTCTGGGCATCGGTCCGCATGAATTCGACACCGGGAACGAGTTTGACGATCGTCAGTTTTTCGATCTTGTGATCGAGCCGCCCGATCTTCGTCTCTTCGAGTTCGGCTCGCCCCCAGGCTTCCGAGTTTTCGAGGCACATCTGCTTGACGATCTCGATAATCTTCATGCGATGAGCGATCGGCGAATCCTGCAATTGACGAAACGCCTCCGTGGCGGCGTCGACCGCCTGATCGACCGAGCGAAACACCCCCCAGTCGCCATCGCGATGGACCGGCGCACTCTTCGCCGACGCGGGATACGGCTGACGCAATTTGGACAACACTTCTTCGACGACTTGACGAATCGCTTGTTCCGTCGCTTGCATTTTGAGTTTACCTTGTCTGTATGCCCGCAGGAGCGGGAGATTGTTCGCGAGTTTTTTTACGTTGTCGTGTCAGATGGGGAGATCAGGAGATAGGGAGTAAAACCATTTTTGATTTTTCTATCTCCCCATCTATTACTTAGCCATGCGTCTTGTAGACGATCTTCGAGCCGACCTGGACGGTATCGACGATGCCGATGATCGCCGTGTCGACCGGGAGGGATTTGGTTTCGGGCGTGAATCGGGCACTCGAGCCTTGCACGCAAAGGACCACTTCCCCTTCCCCGGCTCCGACGGTGTCGACGGTGATGAAGGTTCGTCCGGTCGGTTTCAGATCGGTCTGATCCTGTTCATTGACGCGTAAGGGTTCGACGATGAGCAGCTTCTGGCCGATCATCGATTCCACTTTTTGCGAGGAGACGATACTTCCCGTGATGCGGGCGAGAAACATGGGTTGCTCACTTAATAATTATTGCAGGTGGCACAGACATTCTTGTCTGTGCGGATAACTCAAAGACCTCTTGTCGCTGCGCGACCCAGACACAAAGCTGTCCGGGCTACCCCAGATGGTGCGTCTCGACGCACCCTACAGGGCAATTTGCTCCTTGTCTCCCCTTCTCCTTCTCTCTTGGTCCGAGCGGTGGACACAGCCCACCCTACGTGCCGACGAGTTCGGCGGATTGTCTGGCGACAACCAGTTCTTCATTCGTCGGGATCACCCAGATTTTTGTGCGACTTTCCACATGCGAGAGTTCGCATTCTCCCTTTGCCGATTGATTCTTGACGTCATCGAGTTTTATCCCCGCCCATTCGAGATTGTGGCAGACGGCCGAACGAACCCGTTTACTGTTTTCGCCGATCCCCCCCGTGAAGACGATCGCATCGGCCCCGGCGAGGATCGTGAGATATCCGCCGAGGTAATGACGAATCGACTGTGTGAAAACTTTGAGCGTCAGGTCGGCTCGCGCGTTCCCTGCATTCGCCGCTTCTTCGAGATCGCGGACATCGCCGCTGAGCCCGCTGAGTCCCAGTAGGCCGCTTCGTTCGGAGAGATCTTCCAGCAACACTGCCAGCGACTTGCCGGTCTCTTTGATCAGAATCGGCAAGGCAAACGGATCGAAATCGCCGACGCGGTTGTTGTGCGGCAACCCCGTCTGCGGACTCATCCCCAGCGTATTGGCCTGCGAGACCCCGCCGCGCATCGCGCAGAGCGAATTGCTTCCGCCGAGATGACACGAGATGACTCGCAGATCGTTTCGCTGCATCAGTTGGCTGATGCGCCCGCCGATGTAGCGATGACTGGCCCCGTGATATCCCCAGCGCTGGATGCCGTATTTCTCTTGCCATTCGTAGGGGATCGCATAGGCCCGATTCTCCGGCGGAATGGTTTCGTGAAATGCGGTCTCTAATGCCGCGACGAGCGGAATCTGCGGAAAAGCCTTTTGCAGTTGCCGCATCGCTTTGGCATACGGCGGATTATGGGCCGGCGCCACGTCGGAAAACTGTTCCATCACTTGCAGCAGTTCTTCGGTGACGATGCGAATGCCGCTCATCTTGCCGGCGAAGACCGCTTTGAACCCGATCGCGGAAACTTCCGACACGTCGCTGAGGCAGCCCCATTCGGGATGAGTCAGATGTTCGAGACACATGCTCACCGCCGCGGCATGATCGGGAATCGACCGATCGGTCTCTTCATGGTGCGTGTCGATATCCACCACGCAATGGCTGATCGGCTGGCCGATGCGGTCAATACCGCCCCGGGCCAGTTGCCGTTCGCTGGGGAAATCGAACAATCGGTATTTGAAGCTGGTCGAACCCAGATTGGCCACCAGAATCTTCATGACAGAATTCCGTTCAACGTATCGTTCAGTCCACGCGCTCCGCTGCGGAAACCTCCGCGTCGCGGCTAACCTTTCAGACATATTCTCGCTTGCGCTTCGGGCTGGTGGGCAGAGCCACCCTACATGAAATGACTCATCAAACTCTGATCGGGGCGGGCGATGATGTGCGAGCTGATGAGGTCACCGACTCGCGATGCGGCGCTCGCCCCGGCGTCGACCGCCGCGCGGACCGAGCCGACGTCCCCCTGAATGACGGTCGTGATATACGCCCCGCCGATGGAGATCTGCTTGACCAGCTTCACGTTCGCCGCCTTGAGCATCGCGTCGGCGGCTTCAATCTGGGCGACCAGCCCTTTGGTTTCGATCAATCCAATTGCTTCTACGCTCATATGGTCCTCATCGTTTTCGAAATGTTTACTGTGTTCTGTCGTTCCATGCGTTGACTTGATAGTTGCTGACTTTTGCGTGCGATTACTTCGTTGTTTTGGGAGTCGGCAGCACGCTGATGAGTTCTTCGTGCGGACGAGGAATCACCTGTACGCTGACAACTTCGCCAATCTTGCTCGCCGCCGCGGCGCCTGCATCGATGGCCGCTTTCACGGCTGCGACGTCGCCGACGACGAATGCCGTCACCAGTCCGCTGCCGATTTTTTCCCAGCCCACCATCTGGACGTTCGCCGATTTAAGCATCGCATCGCATGCTTCAATCAGGCTGACCAACCCTTTGGTTTCGATCATTCCGAGTGCTTCCATCGCTTTAGCCATAATTCACATTCTCCCGTTGCATTGCCGATTTATCGGCGCTGCGGTTAAGACCGCCCTGGATCATCTGTTGTGGTCGGTTGCCGGGCGGCATCGCTCTCGCCGAACACATGGTTTCTTGAACGATTGGTGGCACAGACATTCCTGTCTGCGCGGTTTTCAGCCCCCTCGCTGACGCGTCGGGTTATGATATTTTCCCTCTTGTCGCTTCACGACCGGGACACAAAGCTGTCCCGGCTACCCAAAAGGTGCGTCGCGACGCACCCTACAAAACTTTAATGTTTGCACGCGCATCCCTGCGGCTTGATCAACTCTACGTGCGTCGCTCGATCGAGATTGACGGCGTTTCCTTCGTCGGTATCGAGATGGACTTCGAGCTTCACCTCTTTCGACGCCCGCACGACGACGTTTTCCAAAATTGTCGTGCAACCCGGCGATGCAATCTTGAGTTGCAGATTGTCCCCGTTCTGACAGTTGTAATATTCCAAATCAGCCGGCCCCATGTGGACATGCCGCATCGCCCGAATGACCCCCGACTTCAATTCCACGACCCCTTTGGGACCGACAAGAATGCAACCGGGAGTCCCCTCGAGATCGCCGCTGATTTTCACGGGGAGATCGATGCCGAGCGAAATGCCGTCGGTAAATGCCAGCTCGACTTGCGATGCACCTCGGCACGGGCCGAGCACGCGCACGTTGGCGATCATCCGCAATCGCGGACCGACAACGGCGACCGTTTCATTCGCCGCAAAAAAACCTTCCTGATACAGCGGTTTGTGGACCGTGAGTTGCAATCCTGAGCCAAATAGCACTTCGACATGTTCCTGCGAAAGATGCACATGCCGAGCCGAAATATTGACCAACAGCGGATTGGGTTGCCCGGAGACGACGGCGGCCGTGGGCGTCGAGAAGCGTCCCGATAACACCTCGCGCACGACGCGTTCGATGTCCGTCCGAGTAAACCTTGATGTCGCCAGTTGTGACATGTTCGATGAACCTGTTCTTATCTCAGTTTCCAGGTGGCACAGACATTCCTGTCTGTGCGCATTTTCTGCTCCCTCGCTGACGCTTCGGGTTATGATATGTATGACGCGCTCCGCTGCGGAAACCCTTCGCGTCGCGGCTAACCGAATTACTCCATCTCCACGATGCTGACCTGTACGCCGTGGGATTTGAGGATCTCTTGCCATTCGTCGCTGATGCCGTCATCGACGACGGCATGATGGACCGCCGTCAGCGGACAGAGATGGGCCAATGCCGAATGACCGAACTTGCTGCTGTCGCAGACGACGATCACTTCTTCGGCACACTCCATCATTTTGCGTTCGGTCTCGACCAATAATGTATTGCTGTTATACAAACCCATTTCGTTGACGCCGCCGACGCTCATCACGAGTCGGCGGGCATGAATTCCTTCGAGGGCCGTCGTGGCCATCGAGCCGAGGGCTACGCCGGTTTTCGGATAGAGGTATCCGCCGATCACAATCAGTTCGATCGACGCTTGATTGATCAACAAGTTGACGATGGGCATCGAGTTGGTGACGACTTGCAGTGTTTTGCCCATCAGTTGCCGGGCGACTTCCAGCGTCGTCGTTCCCCCATCGAGCAGTACGGTCTCCCCCGGCTGAATGAGATCGGCGACCGCCTTGGCGATGCGTTGTTTCTGCGGATAGCTGCGAGTCCGCCGTTCCTCCAATGCCGTTAATGAATCTCCGATATAGCTGGCCCCGCCACGTGTGCGGCGAATCTGCCCGATGTTGTCGAGGTATTCCAAATCTCTGCGAATGGTCGATTCGCTGGCGCCGATAGAATCGACCAGCTCTTGCAGAGAGACAATTCCCTTCTGCTCGACCACCTGGAGGATGCTTTGGCGTCGTTCATCAAGAAGCATGGGCACGACGATGACTTTCGAGAAAAAATGAGGACGGTGAAGCCTTGGTTGGGAGGAACCAGAAACCTTTGAAACTCCACATATCCTCTACTAACAATACCACCAAACAGACTGAATTCAATCGACAATGGCAGATATATTTCATAAACAGTCAAAATATATCACAATTTTCGTCCACATTATTTCATAATATTGCAACGCCGCGTGACATCTTTTTGAGGGAAGTCATCAGAATCAGGAGGTTATTGGCTATTTTCCACGCATTTGTAGCGGAGCAGATTCAATCAGATGATCTGAAACAAATTGACAGATTGTGACATGTTACCCTATCTTTTTCCAGAATTGACGTGCTTCTCGCCTACGACGTCTCACGATTGATAGGACAGTCAGGCTTTGCCTGTTCCGATTCGCTTACCAGAACCGCATAACCTGAACGATCTTACGACAATATTATCCGACAATTTCAGCTTCGATATCGGTTGCGGGGCGCGACGGCTTGACGCCGCATGAGCGAGGCTGTACGCGCGACTTCGTTCTGCTCCGGTTGCATTTTTTACCAGAGTTTTTCTTGGGATTGCCCCATTCGATCTTACGGCGGTGGAACTTTTTATCGCATCCCGTGATCCGTTCACACCCGTTATGCGTTTCCACGGGGGAGGATCGTTGACTCCCATTCCCCGCGGTCTACAATGCTTCTCTTGATCGCATCGTACATGGGTCTCATGCATCCCCATTCCCCTATGACAGAAATGGATCGCGAAACAACTCATCGTGGACGAAGCCATTCGAAAAGCCAGTGTGTTGATTGAAGCGCTCGGCTGGATCCGCCAGTTTCGAGGAAAATATGTCGTCATCAAACTCGGCGGGAGCGCCCTTGAAGAAACCGAAGCCGTTCGCAGTTTGCTGACCGACGTGATCTTCATGGAAGCGGTCGGCATGAAGCCGATCTTGATTCATGGCGGGGGCAAAGCCATCAACCAGGCCATGAAATCGTCAGGAATCACGCCACTTTTCGTGCAAGGCCGGCGTTTCACCGATGCCGTAACCCTCGAGATCGTCGCGCGAGTTCTGGCGGGCGAAATCTGCGGTTCGCTGGTTGAAGAAATTCAAAAGCAGGGAGGTCGAGCACGCGGATTGAGTTATCTGACCGAAAATTGCCTCATCGCCGAAAAACTGCTGCTTCCCGGCGAAGATGGGACGCCTCTCGATCTCGGCTTCGTCGGCCACGTGGTCGACTTGAACCGAAGCGCGATCGAAGCGGCCTGCCGCGAGGGGATGATCCCCGTCTTGCCCTCCGTCGGCATGGATCGCTCCGGTCAAAAATTCAACGTCAATGCCGACACCGCCGCCGCGGCGGTCGCTCGGTTGCTGAAGGCAGAAAAACTGGTGTTTTTGAGCGATGTCCCGGGAATTTTCCGCGACAAGCAGGATCCGACCACGCTGATTTCGCACTTGAATGTGAAATCGTGCCGGGCGCTGATCGCCGACGGCACGATCGATGCGGGGATGATTCCGAAGGTGGAAGCGGCACTCGAAGCGCTCGAAGTCGGCGTCTCGAAGGTGCATATCGTGGATGCCAGCATGCCGCATTCGGTCTTGCTGGAGATTTACTCCGACCGGGGAATCGGGACCGAAATTGTTCCCTGAAGAAATGCGGAACCCGAACCGATTTCCACGATTCCTGTCCAGCATCATGGAAATTCACCCGTGGAAAAGCCATGATAGAGGCCGGTTCATTGATTTTTGGGGTAACATTTTAGCCGAATGGAGAAGTCCTTGTTGGAGTCCAGCCTTCAGGCTGTCCGGAGCAGACTAAAGCCTGTACTCCAACACGGTCATGGCAGACCGCTAAAGTGTTACGTTTTTAGACGTTTTTCATAATCTGAACGACGGCAAGATCATTGACGGATTTCCATTGAATTCGACAACACTTGCAAGGGCTTGAAGCCGTTCGCCGTCGGAAGGAGAGGGAACTTGAGTACCGCCACACGCAGCAGCGCCGAAACCATCGAATTGTTCAATCAATACGTGATCCCCAATTATCGCCGCTATCCGATCTCGCTGGTGCGCGGCGAGGGTTCGTACGTCTGGGATGCTGAAGGGCGGCGATATCTCGACCTGTTCCCCGGCTGGGGCTGCAATATCCTCGGATACTCCCCTCCCCCGGTCGTGAAAGCGATTCAGGAACAAGTCTCGCAACTCATTCACGTCCCCAACACCTGGTACACCGAACAGCAGGGCGAGTTCGCCGAAATTCTCTGCACGCGCGGGTTCGGCAAGGCGTTCTTCTGCAACAGCGGCGCCGAAGCGATCGAAGGGGCGATCAAACTCGCCCGATTGCACAGCACCGAAGGCAAATACAAAATCATCACCTTCGAAAACGGTTTTCACGGCCGCACATACGCTGCCGTGACGGCGACCGCGCAGCCGAAGTATCACGACGGCCTGGGCCCGTTGCTCGCCGGTTTTCGTTATGCTCCGCACAACAATCTCGACTCCGTCGCGCAATTGATCGACGATGAAACGTGCGCGATTCTGGTCGAGCCGATTCAGGGTGAGGGGGGGGTCAATATCCCCAGCGATGATTTCCTCCCCGGATTGAGAGAACTCGCCGACAAACACAACTGCCTGCTGATCTTCGACGAAGTACAGACCGGCATGGGGCGCACAGGAACGTGGTACGGCTATCAGCAATGGGGCGTTCAGCCCGACATCATGACGTTGGCCAAAGGTCTCGCCGGCGGAGTCGCCTGCGGCGCGATCATTGCTACCGACGAAGTCGCCCCCAGTATGCGCCCCGGCATGCACGCCAGCACGTTCGGCGGAAATCCCCTCGCAATGGCCGCCGGAATCGCCACGGCACGCATGATCGAAGACGAGAATCTGCTCGAGCATTGTCAGCAGATGTCGGAACGCTACCGCAAAAAACTGACCGCGCTGCAATCTTCGCTGTCCATCATTCGCGAGCTGCGCATTCGCGGCATGATGATCGGCATCGATCTGACGATTGCGTCGACTTCCGCCGTCGCCAAGTGCATGGAGCGAGGCGTGCTGGTCAATGCCACTCACGACACCGTGCTGCG
>JBJXGP010000059.1:0-3380 GCA_046160425.1 Planctomycetaceae bacterium | reverse complement strand
ATTCAGTTCGAACATCCTGCCCAGAAAATCGACACGGGACTGAATCCATTGTTTGTCGGCAGTCGTCGGCGCGGCGCCGGGATCCTGCGCGGCGCAGAGCGAAGCCGTGAACAAGGGGATGATCAGCATGAAATTCGTTCGACGCATGGGAGTACACCTGCCTTTAAGCGTGAGTTCGCGCCGCGGGAAGACCGCGATGCACATGTGTATTGTCAGGATCGGCGGCGGGGCATGTCAATCGGCAGGCGGCTGAATAGCCGCTTCGTTACCTCTGCGTTACCCGAAGGCCAGTGCAAGACCATGCCGACGCGATTCGCAGCGCCATTGGAAAAGTGCCGACATCTTGCGGCATCGTCGCACATGAGAGAAAAGCGAAAGGGGGGGAGCATGATAGCCTCAAGCTCCGCCCTTGAATGGAGTCAGACGTGCGCCGACTTCAACGGCTCCGCAGGCCGTTCTTAATCGAGGTCGATGCCTTCATACATGATGTCGTAGTAGGCTTCGTCGCACATCGCGCAATGCTCTTCGTCAGTCAAGTTGGGATAGTTCTCACGCGGGTGTGCGTCGAGGAAATCGATGACCGCGTTCCACCGGGCTTCAATCTCTTCCTGGGTAAGTCCTGCGAGAGGATCAGGGTACCCGCCGTCGGACATTCCGTCCGATTCGCCGCCGCCTTCGCCGCCCATGGATTGGCCCTGACCGCCGCCGGCCATCATGCCGTCGCCACCGCCCTCTTCCTCTCCCTCCAATAAGAGCTCGTCGCCGCAATCGGTGGCCAGGCCCAAGTTGCACCCGCCAACGCTGCCTGCGGTCAGGATATTGACAAAACACTGAATATCGCGGCCGTCGGTCTCGCCGTCGAAGTTGGTATCAACGGCGCAGCGGACTTGGTTGAAGGCGTCGCAGATGATCTGCTCGGTCAGCAGGTAATCGATGAATGGAATAATATCGCTGGGATCAACGGCAGCATCGGCGTTAACGTCGCCCTTGATGCAGAACGTAGGTATCTCGAAATTGAACGCGAATCCCGTATCGAACGCCGAGTACCACACGTGATCAGTGACGGTCGCGGTGTCGTCGTGCTCGGTCCACGCGGCGAGGGCCATGTCCTTGGACCAGTAGGCGATGGTGTGCTGGGCCGATTCGGCCAGGGTGCGGTCGATTCCGTCCGGCGCATTGGGCGACACGTCGAACTCCGGCGTACGAAAGAGGTTTGATTTGAATAGTCGGCCGCGGACGCCCTTCTGGGTGACCGTTGGCTCGGTAAAGGTCCGCTCGGCGTTCCAGGCGATAAAGAAATTTCCGGCAAAGCCGGGGTCGGGCGTGAGGTGCAGGGCGACGGAGGGGTTGACCAGGTCAGGGTCGGGACCGACCTGCCAATCGGGATCGACGTTGACGACGAATTGATTATCGCGGAAAAAGAGGGTGCCATTCTCGTACGCGAGGCGGCGGCCGAAAACTCGAATGCCGCCCGCAGATGCGCCGCAAATGGACGTGTCCAGTCCATCCGGGCCAAGCCAAACTATAATGATATTCCCGCAGGCGTCTATATCTACTGCCGGACTGGTTTGATTGCTTTCTGATTGCTCGAGACTTGGTTGGTTTACAGATTGGTATGACGGCCCGTCGCGATCGATCTGTGCAAGTAATAACCCATCAGGGGCATATAGACGTAGGGCGATGTTGAATGGCGAGTCAGCCTCATTCGCCAATTCCCGCTCACTCCAAACCACACAAGTCAACCCGTCAGTGCGTCGGGCCTTGGCACATGGAAGCCATTCTTGAAATTGTACAGCGCAAGTTTCCAATGGTGCATCTGGACACGAAGCACCGTCGTCGCAACAACGAAATCGATCCTCCGCCACCGATCCGCTCACTTGGCTCTCGTGAATCAGCCCGCGCCGTTCGGTGGCGGGTGTGCGAAGTCGGCTCGTCAGGCCTACTGACTCGCGCGTTTGCTGAATTGCGGCGCTGGGCCCGTAGTCGTCATTCCCGCCGCTGCTCGCGGGCGCCGGACCAAAATAGCTATGGCTGAAGAGAATAGTATCGGGAACTGGCGTTTCGCGCAAAAAGTAGGGCGCGTCGAGCATCACGCGGCTCGGAGTCTGCCCGGGCGGCTTGCTGAGCCAAGCGGCGAAGAGTTGGCCGGCGAAAAACTGATCGGCCCCCTCTCGTGCTATTGCGAGCGAGAGATGTGAAAACTGCGTGCCGTCGGTTGGGACGTCGTCCAATCGAAGAGGACACTCGTCGTTCAGATCGCACACACATTCGCCCGGGAGACTGAAATCAATGTTGAATCGCTGAATCGACAGAGCGTTGCCGCCCTCATTTTCTGGATCGGGGCGTTCGTAGCCGACCGCGATGAGCCCGTTGTCGGACAACGCGAGCGAGGCGTACTTGCCACCGGGCGGATCGTATCCCTGCGATTCCTGTCCCGGCGAATTCGTTATGCGATGATCCCAGACCGACGAATAAGGACCGGACGTGGCGCGTTGGACCGGAGCGTCCGGCGGGCAAGCCGATAGTTGGTGCGAAAACGCCAACATAGAAAGGAGGACGGCGATGGCGGTGAAAAATCTGCACAGCCGAAGTCGAACGAAAGTTGTCTTTCATGATATGTGTCTCCTGTGTGGGGGATCAAGCAGTGAATAATGACGATCAATTGTGATTCCGGCGCGCACTGTCCCCCCGCGGTCGAATTCCCTCCTTTCCGTTACCGCACATCGCACCTGCCGAATTTACGAAACGTGAAAAGTCAGCTCCAACGTCGGCTACGCCGGCGAATGACCGCGACGCCGGTAACCGCGAGCAACGTAATTGAACCAGGTTCGGGAACTTGACCAATTAACTGGAAAGCTGCATTAGTAGTCCCGGTTGGAAACGTGTTCTCCCAATCCATGTTTGCTGTTAACGAGTTGATGAAAGCCTTACCGTTCTGCGGTAACGAGAAGTTGGAGTTTTCCCACCGAAATCGGGTGGTTTCGTCACCGACCTGAACGATCTCAAGCCAAAGTGAGGATGTTGTTGGCAGCGAAAGTGGGAACGGCAAGTCCACTTCGTAACGGAATTCTTGGGGCGCACCTGACACCAATACAAATTGTCCGGTCCACGTCCTTGGAACACTAGTAAACGACTGCTCATATAGCACTGAGCCCGGAAGCAGGTCACTTGGGCGCTGGTCATATACCCGTATTCGAAAATCTTCATTGGCAACCGGTTGGACGTTCATATTGTGGAATCCCCACCAGACGATTCGGTGGAGCACGGCATCCGAAGGAAGCAAAAAGTCGTCGGCGACCCGCTGCCAATTGGGAAACTCCGCGAACAGCGTATCGGAAGCGGGACCGCCAAAATTAGACGGTTGATGATCCACCAGCACG
>JBJXGP010000058.1:0-4692 GCA_046160425.1 Planctomycetaceae bacterium | reverse complement strand
CTCGACGACACGCTCGTCATCTGGGGGGGCGAGTTCGGGCGGACCGTTTTCGGACAAGGGGACATCAACGACAAAAAATCGCACGGCCGCGATCACCACGGACGCTGCTTCTCGCTGTGGATGGCGGGGGGCGGCGTCAAACCCGGATTCAGTTACGGCGAGACCGACGACTTCTGCTACAACGTCGCGAAGGATCCGGTACACGTTCACGATTTCCAGGCGACGCTGATGCATCTATTGGGGATCGATCACACCAAACTGACATTCAAATACCAGGGCCGCCACTTCCGCCTGACCGACGTCCACGGCCATGTTGTTGAGCCAGTTCTGGCGTAGGGTGGGCTGTGCCCACCATGCCTTTGTTTCGCTATGTTGCTATACGCCGCAGAAGCTCTCGATGACGTGCGTTCCCAGACGGAGCTTGGGAACAAGAAGAAGTAGAAATCCATATCCATGAAAATCGATCACGTCGAAACCATCTGCCTTCGTTTCGAGTATCCCGGTGAGACTGGGTTCACGTACGCCGGAGGAAAATGCACCGCGAGGTTGACGACACTCGTTCGCGTGCATACCGACAATGGCCTGGTGGGGATCGGCAGCGCGTACAGTCATCCTGCACTCCTCAAGACGATCATCGAAGGACACGTCGGACCGTTGCTCGAAGGGGCTGATCCGACGAACGTCGAGGAATTGTGGGAAAAGATGTATCGCTGGACGAGATGGTACGGCCGCAAAGGGGCGGCGATGACCGCCATCGGTGCCATCGACACGGCACTGTGGGATCTCCGTGGACAGGCGGCGGGAAAACCAGTCTGGCAACTGCTCGGCGGAGAGCGGGGAACGTGTCCCGCCTACGCGAGCGCCCTGTTGTGGAATACTCCAGATGAAATCGCGGAGGAAGCAACTCGACATGTTGCCCGGGGATTTCGCCGCATGAAAATGCGACTGGCCCGCTCGCCTGAACTGGATGTCGAACTCGTTCGTGCGGTCCGTAATTCCATCGGTCCCGACTGCGATTTCATGGTCGATGGTTCGATGCGTTACAACCTGAATGAAGCGACGCGAATCGGCGGCTTGCTCGGTGAACTCAAGGTCTTCTGGTTCGAAGAACCGTTCGAGCCGGAGAATCTCGACGATTACGCCGCCTTGCGGGGGAGGGTTCCGGTGCGCATCGCCGCCGGTGAAAACGAATTCGGTTTCGAGGGTTTTCGCGAACTGATCCGGACGAAGGCGGTCGATATCGTGCAGCCCGATGCCAGTCGCTGCGGCGGGATCACGATCGTCAAGCGAGTCGCCGATCTCGCGAGAACCGCGGGGCTGGAAGTGGCTCCGCACAGTTGGAGCGATGCGGTCGCTGTGGTCGCCAACGCGCATGTGGTGGCGACTTTGCCGCACGGGCTGACGGTCGAAGTCGATCAGACGGGAAACCCCTTCATCGAAGATCTGCTCGTGGAACCGCTCGATATCCGCGACGGCAAGTTGACATTGAGCAAAGCACCGGGTCTCGGCATCGAGCTTCGTCAGGACGTGATCGATCGTTATCGTTTCGATAATCTCGATAACATGCCCGACGGTTCATACTCCGACATGGTCTTTGGCCGGAAGTACGATGTCTCGGCGAGGCCGTATGGTTAGGCCGCGTATACTCGGCACCTCCATTTGCGGGACGAAGCAGAAGCTCTCGAAGACGTGCGTTCCCAAGCAGAGCTTGGGAACGAGGATATCCACGGGAAAACTTTTGTTTCTGACCGGGATGCGATATAATCCAAAATCGCCTCGAATCATCACCTCTCATTCTACACGACACTTCATAAGGGAGAAAAACATGACGACGCCATCGATCAAGAAAACTGGACCGGTGCAGGGGGAGATTCCCGAAATGCCGATCAACGCCGACTGGATTCTCGAAGGGAAGCCGCAGGCCCGCGGGACAGTGCTGTTGCAGTCGCCCGATCAGAAATTGTCGAGCGGGTTCTGGTCCTGCACGGCGGGGCGGTTCAACTGGATTTTCAGTTGGGACGAGTTCGTGCATATCCTCGAAGGGGAAGTCTCGATCACTCAAGAAAACGGCCCGACGATCACGCTCAAGGCAGGGGACTCGGCTCATTTTCCGTGCGGCGCGAAGACCGAATGGCTGGTGCCGAAATACGTCCGCAAGTTTTTCACGCTCCGGACCTCCGAGCCGTTTGTGCTGTAATTAGATCGGAGGGTTCCCGGCAAGCTGCGTTATGCGATAGCGAGCGGTGATCATGTTGGTTGCGATAATCCATTGAAAGTACTTGCATCATGAAAGTTACTCGCATCGAGGTCCGCGTCGTCGCGCCGCAAGTGACGCGTTATACGTGGTCTCACGATCTTCCCGAACAGTTCATGACAAACACGATCGTCCGCATCGAGACCGATGAAGGGGTCACCGGCATCGGCGGCGTCTCGAATTACACCTCGTTCGACTTCGACCGTTATACGGCGGAAACGATACGGCATCTGATTCCTATCGTGGTTGGAAGAAATCCGCTCGAACGCGAAACGATTTGGCACGACATGTTTCCACGCGTCTTTCCGCTATCGCCGACCGCGATGGCCGCGATCGACATCGCCTTGTGGGATTTGCTGGGCCGGGTGGCGAACATGCCGATCTATCAGTTATTGGGAGGGGCCCGCGACCGCATCCTGGCATACGCGAGCACGCCGTTGTTGGCGGACGTCGAAGCGTATCGTCGCTGCGTCGACGAGATGATCGCGCAGGGATTCAAAGCGATCAAATTTCACGCCTGGTGTCTGCCCGATAAGGATCTGGAACTGGCCCGCGCCGTGCGCAAGGATCATCCCGGTACCGAGATCGCCTTCATGCATGATGCCGAAAACCGGTACGACCGAATTTCGGCATTGCGCGTCGCTCAGGAACTGGAGGATTTGGGATTCACCTGGTTTGAGGCTCCACTACCCGATTACGACATCGAAGGCTATCAGGAGTTGACCAGCCGGGTGAACATTCCGATCATCCCGTCGGGTAACTGGATTCAGGATCTCCCCGCATTTGCGCGGACAGTTCAGGGCGGAGCCTGGAAGATCGCACGAACCGACGTCACGATGTGCGGCGGTTTCACGGGGGGGCGTAAAGCGATGGCAATCGCCGAAGCGGCGGGAAAGAAATGCGAAGTGATGTGCTGGGGACACACGCTGATTTCGACGGCGAACCTGCACCTTTCGCTCGGATCCCCCAACTGCACGTATTACGAGCAGCCGATTCCGTATGCTTCCTACGAATACGGCATGAAGGATGTCGTCCGCACCCAGCCTGACGGTTACGTCTACGCCCCGAAAGGGCCCGGCCTGGGTGTGGAGATCGACTGGGACGCCATGAACGCCGCCACGATACTGACGATCGACAGCGATAAGCGTCGGTAGCCGACCGGCGACATCATCGAATGGAATCGCAATTATCGATGTCCCCTTTGGACACCACCAGATGCACGCATGGTCGGACGGTTATTGTTCGAGCTCGGTCGACTGTAGTAGGTCGCTCGCGGACGAAACAATCTGTTCGAGATCCGCGAAATATCGTTGATGCGTTTTGTGCAGCGCCTCTTCACTTGCCGCTTCCAGAATGACCACTTCGTGGGCAATTCCTTTCCGATTGAGATCCAATTCCAGATTGAGTCGCTTTTCTTCGACGAACTTTCGCTGATCGTCGCCGTAAGTCTCAAAAGTCACGAGGCGACCTTCTCGCCGATTGTATTCAATTAAGTAGATCATATTGATTCACGCCGTTGTTTTTCCAGAATTTGCTTTACTTCATCGAGTTCGATTGTAAGCTGTTGCCTCAATTGTGCCTTAACTCTATTATGCATATCAAGATATTTCTTCATAATTTCGTGACTTACGGCGAAAGCTGGGAACTGAGTTTCCTGCTGTTCTAATCTTCCTACCGTCGATGACCATTTTGTCAGATACTCTTGAACTGTTGACCCTCCGCCGCCGTACTTGATGTTCGGATCAAAAGTGTCAGAAAGCGATTCCGAGACTTGTGCCCAAAGATGTTGTAACAACGTACGAATCTGAATTTCGACACATCGATCATGACTTGTAACGATGAGGTGAACCGCGCGATATCCGTGACTCGGTTTTGATCGACGATCAGTGATAGACGCTTGCGAAAAGATTTTCTGCAATGCAGACACGATTCGATCTTGTTCGATGACATCGGTCACAATAATTCGGCATCCAGCAACGTCCTGAATTTGGCTCAAACGAATACTTTCACGGCGAAGTTTGTCGATGATCGAGGGTGTTGTTTTCGCACTTCGTCCTGGGGGGATCTCCAAGCCGAGTTTATTCTGAATTGCCTGCACTACGGATTCGTATGCATCACCGAACGATTTGCGATATTCGTCGAGTATCGCAAAATCAGACTCCTCGACCGGTCCTGCTTTTAAGCGATCGCCCAGTTTGTCGACTTGCGTTTTACTCAGTTTAGCCATGAATCACGTCGTCCGCAAAGTACATTGACAGGGGCAATTCTTCCCAAAAGCTTGGCCAATGTCCTGGCACATGAGAAATACGCTGAGCCGCCGTCAAAACCTCAAAGTTACTGAATAGAATGGCCTGAAAAGTGCGTATGGTGTGCCTCCGAAAGGAGGCTTAAAGCCATGTTGACGCCTTGTTGTTTTCCGTCGCTTGCACGGTACGACG
>JBJXGP010000057.1:0-4192 GCA_046160425.1 Planctomycetaceae bacterium | reverse complement strand
ACGGTATCCAGATCGCTGGTGGCACCGAGAAATACGACCTGATTTCCCTTGGCACCCGAAACTTCGATCGTCGTGTTGGCGGCCAAACCACCCGAAACAAATCCGTATCGCAATGAAGCTTTTTCGGCAACCGATGTGACTTCCGCATTCAGGGCGATCGTGCTGCTGGAACCGAACAACGCTTCGTTGACCGAGTAATCGCTCAACTTGGCGGCGTCAGCGGCGGATGCCGTCGTCACGAACGCTTTGCTTCCGTCGATTAACTTATCGCCGGCGAACGTGGTGTTCGCAGAGATACGGTTAATAGCGGACAAAGCAGCGTCGATCTGGAGCTGATTCGCCTGAATTTCGGATTGTGACAACGCACCGGAGTTCAAGCCTTCCTGCACCAGTCCGCGAACCTGATTCAACAGGCCGCCGATTTCGCCCAATGCCGAATCTGCCGTCGAAATCACATTGTTGGCACGATTGCTGTTGCGGATCGACTGCTCGATCGTGGTGATCTGGGAACGCAGGGTTTCGCTGGCGATCAAACCCGAAGGGTTATCCTTACCGGAGTTGATCTTCAAACCGGTCGACAATCGCTGGAGCGAGGTATCTAAACTGCTATTGGCCTTCGACAAACTGCGCAAACCACGCAGTGAGGCGACGTTAGTATTAATTCTAGTCATTAGGAACAGCCTTTCTTAGTTCCGAACCATAACTCCGTATACGACGGCAGTCTGGATTGGGATTCGAGATGGTCGCAAATATTTCTGTCGTATACTTCCTTGCCCCGAACTCTCGCCTCCTACGACGTCTATTGGCCTGTCAAGTCAGGTCAGGACGAGCTGCCGCGGAACAAAACACCGTGCTCGGTACTCTCTATTCGATGGAGTTTTCAAAACTGTGATGACGCGACAAACCTTCTGATTTCCCCGTCAACTCACCAGGCTTGAAGCCGTCTCTCTTCCGATTGACGATCACCAAACTCTCATTCCAATCTTCTCAACAGCAGTTTCGACAACACCCTGAAGAACTCACTCCGACGTTCTTGTTCTCAGTTATCGTCTTGTTAATTTGGGAATATTAAGTCGATTTGAAGAAATAAGTAAAATGAGTTGCCATGCCGCGAGGGGATCGCCGTTGGGGCACCTTTGACTCATCCGCAGGGACCAGGTTCAGGCTTTGCCCAACCCTTACAACTTCACTTTTTCTCAGCATGAAATTGCGCATAACTCAAGTCTAGTCAATGTCATCGATCCACAACCCTCTGCGGCTTTTCAGATCCTTCAACAGGCGATGAAATTGGCTCATTTGTCAGATTGAGAACAACCGATTTCATCGGTAGAACCTTGATCCCGTTTGACACACATGCGGCTCACCTCCTATCTATTCCTGTCAGCGTTGGCTCCAGATGGCCCCAAACCACCGACACTTTGACCAGGCCGTTGAGGCTCATCGCAGAGGACAATGGCAGCAAGCCGATGGACTCTATCGAACCGCTCTTGTCGCCGACCCGACTTATCATCCCGCCTGGCACCTGTTGGGAGTCGCCTCGTTCCAGTCCCAAAAGCCACGTCAAGCCGTCGATTACATCCGCCACGCCATCGACCTCTGTGACACCGACGCGACGTATCATCACCATCTGGCAGCCGCCTATGTCGCTTTGGAAGACTGGCCCGAAGCCGCCGCATCCCTGCAAGCCGTCAATCGCCTGACGCCCGACCGGCACGAAATCTGTTATCAACTCGGCCAAGTCTACGGACGCTTGCGAAACTGGTCCGCCGCCTCGGCGATTCTCACTCATGCGGTCAAACTCAATCCGTCGCATGCTCCCTCCTGGTTTGAACTGGCACACGCTCAGGAACAACTTGGTCAACGGGAACATGCGAGACTATCGTTACAAGAAGTCCTCTCACTCATCCCCGATGATGTCCCCGCCTGGAGTCGATTGGGAACCATGTGGCAAGCCGACGGCCATTACAACGATGCCCTCGCCTGCTATCGGACGGCGATCCAGTTCAATCCCCTCTGTCTCCCCGCGTGGACCAACACAGGTTCGATCCATCACATTCAGGGGGACATCGACAAAGCGCTGGCGTGTTACGATCGGGCACTCCAGATCGAGCCGCAACATGCCGACACCTGGAACAATCGCGGAGTCCTCCTCAAAGAACAGGGGCAGCTCGATCAGGCCTCGCAATGCTTCGAGCGGGCGCTCGCAGCCGATCCCGATCACGTCGATGCCCATCACAATCGATCGCTGCTGCGACTCTCGACCGGCGAACTCATCAACGGCTGGGAAGAATACACCTGGCGCTGGAAGCTCCCGGAGTTCGGACATCCATCGACGACCTTCTCCCCCTGGCAAGGCCCCGACTCGAACGCCGCGCATGTCTGGTTCTACGCCGAACAAGGACTGGGGGACGAAATTCTCTTCGCCGGCTGCTTCGCCGATCTCGTCGAACGACGGATCAACTGCACGATCGAATGCGATGCGCGATTGCTCCCCATCTACGCGCGGTCGTTTCCGTCGCTCCGTTTCGTGTCCCGTCCCGCGAACGAACAATCGATCGCGCAGCTTCCGCGCGACTCGGTTCAGTCGCCACTCGGCGACCTGCCGAAATGGTTTCGATCAAACTTCGAATCGTTCGCTCGTCAGAAAACCTATCTGCATGCGGACGCACATTTGAGAGCGCACTGGCGCGACCATCTGCATCGAACGAAAGTGACGCATCGCATCGGCATCGCGTGGCAAGGAGGAAAAGATCCCATCGCCCGCCGTCATCGCTCGACGAATCTCGCCGATTGGCAATCGCTCTTTCAGATCGACGGCATCGCCTGGTGGAATCTCCAACACGGACCCGAACGCCACGCATGGGATCGCCTGCGTCGCGAAGGCAATCTGACATCGCTGCAACCGACTCCGGCTTGCGACCCGACGCAAGACCTCGAATCGTTCGCCGCTTTGCTTGCGGAACTCGATTTGATCATCTCGATCGATAACTCGACGGTTCATCTGGCGGGGGCATTGGGACGCCCGACGTGGGTGCTGCTCCCCGCCGTCGCCGATTGGCGCTGGTTTCTCGACCGCAACGACAGCCCGTGGTATCCCAGCCTGACTCTGTTACGACAAGCCGAACCCGGCAACTGGAACGACCTCTTTCACAAAGTTTCAAACCTGCTGACCGAAATCCTGTCGGCAAGCATTATGCCTTCTCCCTCCGGGAGAAGGTGGCCGTAGGCCGGATGAGGGTGCCTTGAGATTGGAATAAAAAGCACCCTCACCCCGCCCTCTCCCGCAAGCGGGCGGGGGTGAAAGAAGTTTTTGTAGGGTGGGCTGTGCCCACCAGTCTTGTAGGGTGCGTCGCGACGCACCTTGACTCGAACTGGCTTGCAAGCAGCAGAACTGCAAAGACTTGCGTTCCCCAGCGGCGCTTGGGAATGAGGTAAGAGAAAGAACACCACCGATGACACAAACCATTGCCGCAAATGTCATGGCCTCGACGGCCCGCAGTTACGATGAGGTTCCCTACATCGGCGGGGCGTTTCCCGAAACGCATCCAAACCGGCTGGCGACGCTCGGGACGCTCTTCGGCATGCAGCCCGTTGATCCGCTTCGTTGCCGGGTTCTCGAACTTGGCTGCGCGCAGGGGAAAAACCTGATCCCGATGGCCTCGACCGCGCCGCACAGCGAATTCATCGGCATCGATCTTTCTGCGAAACAGATCGACGTCGGGAAGAACTGGATCGCACAACTCCGGCTCGGCAACATTGAATTGCGCCAACAGAACATTCTTGAATTGACTTCCGACATCGGCTCATTCGATTACATCATCGCGCACGGTGTCCTCTCGTGGGTGCCGCAGGTCGTTCAGGAAAAAATCTTCGATCTCTGCCAGCAGTTGCTCGCGCCGCAGGGGATCGCCTATCTCAGCTACAACACATACCCCGGCTGGCATTTTCGCGACATCCTGCGAAATCAGTTGTGCTTCCACACGCGAAACGCCGTCGACGAACGGCAGAAATTTCAGCAGGCGGAGGAATACCTCGGCATCCTGCAACTCGCGGCCAAGAATCACCCCGGAATCTACGGCGACGTCTTGCAGGCACAGATCGACCTGCTGCGGCAATCGCGCGACTATTACGTCTTCCACGATTTTCTCGAAGAGGTGAACTCGCCGTTTTATTTTTAACAAATCGCCGCATA
>JBJXGP010000056.1:0-33715 GCA_046160425.1 Planctomycetaceae bacterium | reverse complement strand
GCCGATGTCGACTCACGGACGGACAACCTCGATGCCGACGC
Organism: Planctomycetaceae bacterium; assembly: GCA_046160425.1. Classification (GTDB taxonomy): domain Bacteria; phylum Planctomycetota; class Planctomycetia; order Planctomycetales; family Planctomycetaceae; genus JAQCEJ01. The sequence goes on along the minus strand of JBJXGP010000056.1, from coordinate 33,674 downwards.
GGTCGAAACGCTGATCACTGCGAAAACGAAGGCCATTCTCGTTGTGCATCAGATCGGCATGCCCGCCGATCTCGAACGCTTCCGTGCCCTGAGCGAAGCGTACAAGATCCCGATTGTCGAAGATGCCGCGTGTGCGATCGGCAGCCGCTACATGGGACGGCCGATCGGCTGTCATAACGATCTCGTCTGCTTCAGTTTTCATCCGCGAAAAGTGATCAGCACCGGCGAAGGGGGCATGATCACCACCCACAACGCCGCATACGCACAGCGGATGAGACTGCTCCGCCAGCACGGCATGAGCGTTCCCGACACGGTGCGGCATCACTCGCAACAGGTCGTCGTCGAACAGTACACGCTGCTGGGTTACAATTACCGCATGACCGACATTCAGGCGGCGATTGGCATCGAGCAGATGAAAAAGCTGGAGACGATCGTCGCTATGCGGCGGAAACTCGCTGCCCGTTACGATGCCGCGTTCAAGGATCATCCGTGGATTCGCCCGCCGTTTGTTCCGGAGGAGTGCGAAACCAATTATCAGAGTTACGCAGTTCAACTGGCCGAATCGGCTCCCGTGAGCCGCAATCAACTGATGCAGATGCTGCTGGATGCGGGGATCTCCAGCCGCCGCGGCATCATGCTGTCGCATCTCGAACCGCCGTATGCCGATCAACCGCTCCGCCGACCGCTGATCCATTCGGAATGGGCGAGCGAGAATTCGTTGCTATTGCCGTTGTATCCATCGATGACCGAGACCGAGCAGGATTTCGTGATCGAGCAACTCTCCGCCGTCGATGCGCGATGCCGTGTCGAGGCAGCAAGCATGAAGGATGAAGTGAAATCATAACCCGAAGCGTCAGCGAGGGAGCTTACCGACCTACATATACAACGATCTCGTTTTGAAGCTCCGCTTCGCGAATAAAATTGATCGACACAGACAGGAATGTCTGTGCCACCATCACACTGGCGGACAAGCCGCCAGTGCCACCCGGCCAGCCACAGAAAGACACCCTCACCCCAGCCCTCTCCCAGAGGGCGAGGGAGAAGAAAGACCGAGATGAACGCGGCGTTCGAACATGGCATACCGGCAAATTCTTATAACCCGCATTGCTGGATCACGGGAACACCCGAGATCGGCGCAGGAACCTGGATCGGCGCATTTACGCTGATCGACGGTCAAGGGGGCCTGACCATCGGCAAGGGGTGCGATATTTCTTCCGGAGCACAACTACTCACGCACACGACCGTCAAGCGTTGTCTATCGGAACGCAAGTACGACAAGGTCGATCGACAACCGACGGTCATCGAAGATCATGTATTTATCGGGACCAACGCCGTCGTGTTGATGGGCTGCCGCATCGGTCATCACAGCGTCATCGCCGCAGGGGCCGTGGTTCTCGAAGGGACCGTCGTCCCTCCCTACACGCTGATGGCGGGGGTGCCGGCGCAGCCGATGGGAGATTTGCGGGATACGGTCGATGAGCTGATGAATCCCGAATGCCGAAACATTTCCGCCGTCGAGGAGACGAACTGATGCGCATGACCATTATCACGGCGTTCTTGAATGAAGCCTCGAACCTCCCCTTGTTTCGCGAACGGGTGATGTCGGTGCTGCGCAGCATCAACTGCGAATACGAGATCATTCTCGTCGACGATCACTCGCACGACGACAGCGCAACGATCGCCAAGAACTGGGTCATCGAGGATCCGTGCGTGCATTATCTCCGGCTGTCGCGCAGTTGCGGATCGCATGCCGCCTTTTCCGCGGGACTCGCGCGAGCTACGGGCGATTCCGTGATTCTGCTCGCCGCCGATTTGCAGGATCCCCCGGAGACGATTCCCCGTCTGCTCGACCAATGGCAGGCGGGGTATGACGTCGTCTGGGCGGCACGCGAGGCGCGCGACGGCGAATCGTGGCGGACGCAACTTTTCTCACGCATATATTACCAGATGATGCGGCGGTTTGCGCTCCCCGATATGCCGAAGCAGGGGGCCGATTTCCTCTTGATGGACCGGAAAGTCGTCGCCGCGTACAACGCGATCCCCGAAAAAAACACCAGCTTTCTGGCCCTCATTCTGTGGATGGGCTTTCGCCAGACCACAATCGAATACGTCAAGCAGGCGCGGCATTCGGGCAAGAGCAAATGGAACCTGTCGAAGAAAATCAAACTCTTCGTCGATTCGATGGTCTCGTTCAGCTATGCCCCGATTCGCATGATGAGCGTGATCGGCATCATGATCAGCATCGCCGGTTTCATCTATGCGGGAATCATCGTGCTCAACGCGATTCTCGGCGAACCGGTCCAGGGCTGGTCGTCGCTGATCGTGATCGTACTCTGTCTCGGCGGGTTCCAGTTGCTGATGCTGGGAGTGCTCGGCGAATACCTCTGGCGCGCATTCGACGAATCGCGAGGCCGTCCCCGCTACATCATCGAAGAAATCGCCGGCTTGCCGCCGGAACGCCCAGCGCGCGACCGAACCGCTCAACATGCCTCCAACGATCCGCATTTCGAGGACGAATCGCTGTAGTGGTTCACATGATTATTGAACAAGATATTCTCGCACAAAGGCACGAAGTTTTTGTAGGGTGGCGTCGAGCGGCCTTAAAGCCGCGCTGACCCACCGCGATTACGTCAACGCAGAATGGTGGGTCAGCGCGACGAAGCGTCGCTTGACGCCACCCTACGAAACGAACATAGAAAGTCGATGTCATCATGATTCGCATGGCTGTGGTGGGGGCGGGATATTGGGGGCCTAATCTGATCCGCAATTTTATGATGTGTCCCACGACCGAACTCGTCGCCGTCTGCGATCTCGATGCGGGACGATTGCAGAAAGTCCTCTCGCAATATCCCGGTGTGCAGCCGATGACGTCGTTTGACGAATTGCTTGCGCGGCCGGATATCGATGCGCTGGCGATCGCCACGCCGGTCCGGTTTCACGGACCAATGGGTATCGCCGCACTCGAAGCGGGGAAGCACGTGCTGCTCGAAAAGCCGATGGCCGGCTCGGTGCGCGATGCCGAAGAAATGGTTCGCATCGCCGAAGCGAAACACCTGACGTTGATGGTCGATCACACGTTCGTTTACAGTCCGCCGGTCCGAAAGATCAAGGACTTGATCGACTCCGGCGAGATCGGCGAATTATTTTACATCGACAGCGTGCGGATCAATCTCGGATTATTCCAGCACGACGTCAACGTCGTCTGGGACTTGGCTCCGCACGATTTGTCGATCCTCGATTATCTCGTCGGCCGTTTGCCCAAGAGCATCTCGGCGTTCGGTTCGTGCCATACCGAGAGCAGCAAGGAAATCGAAGATGTCGCCCACCTGAATCTCGATTTCGGCGGCGGGTTCATGGCTTCGTTTCACGTCAATTGGCTCAGCCCCGTCAAGATTCGCCAGTTCCTCATCGGCGGGAGCAAGAAGGGGATCGTCTACAACGATCTCGAAGTCGCCGAAAAAGTCAAAGTCTACGACCGCGGCATCACCGTCACCGCAAGCGACGACACCCGCCGCGATCTGATGATCGGCTACCGCAGCGGCGACGTCTGGTCGCCGCACATCGAACAGCAGGAACCTTTGCAGAACATGGTCCGTCATTTCGCGCATTGCATCGAGACGCAAAGCATCCCGCTGACCGGAGGAGCCACGGGCCTGCGCGTCGTCCAGATACTCGAAGCCGCCCAGCGCAGCATCAAAGCCCAGGGGGGCCGGATCACGTTCTGAATTCATGCCTTCTTACGCTTTCATCCTCACCCGCTTGCGGGAGAGGGCAGGGTGAGGGGGCTTTGTGTAAATGACGAATGCCTAAGCACGAATGACTAAAGAAATCCGAATGACGAATGTCCAAATATGAGGTGCAGCGGCAATGTCGATCGTTTTCTGATTGGGAACATTCGGGCTTCGTCATTCCTTAGTCATTAGGATTTAGTCCTTCGTCATTCCATCAAATGCACCCTCATCCGGCCTGCGGCCACCTTCTCTCGGTGGGAGAAGGCTTTCGTCTGTGCCGCCAGTTCCACCCTGATGACTTCATCGAGCATCCATCGCGGGAGACATTTGTGTCCGCCGATCGACCGACGAATCCTGAAACGGCGAGTGTCGTCGCTGCGAATGCTCCGCAAAAGCATGCCTGGATTTTGATCGCGTGGATGTTGCAGATTCTCATTCCGCTACGATTGATCAACGATCTGGGTGAAGCGTTTCCTGCGATCAATACCGCAGCTATCGTTTTACTCTGCATGATCGTGGGCGCGGCGATATGGCCACGGAGTCGATTGTGGATCGACGCTCACCGCAAACAACTCGCCCTCGCCTGGGGTTCGATGTTCTTCACATTCGTGCTGTTGGAAACATCGCTCAGCGTGTTGTTTAAGCTTCGCGTGATCGATTACTGGACGACCGATTTCGCGCTGATGGTTTACGAGAACTCCGATCGCACGCTGCGCTTCGATCCCGTGCGGGGCTGCTTCCTGGCGACGACGCCGTCTCGGTTTACCCGCGTGGTCGAAGGGGAGCACGAATACGTCGGCGTCATGCGCGGCAATGCGCAGGGATTTCCCGACCGCGACGACTTCGAGATTCAGAGGAAAACTCCCGAACAACGGCGGATCGCCGTCTTCGGCGATTCATTTACCGCTGCTCAATATCTCGAACGAAGCTGGCCCGACGCCGTCGAAGATCGAGTTCGTCCACAAGGAACCGACCTCGAACTGCTCAATTTCTCGGTCGATGGGGGCGGACTGATCAACTGGTGGAGCGTCCTGACGCGCCATCTGCCGGAAGCCGAATACGATCTCGACGGCATCATCTTCGCCGTCTATGCCGACGATCTGTCGCGTCGCTTTTTTATCGCCGATCACGAGCGCGAGAAAGCCCCGCTGATCGGGAGAATTCCGTTCGGCGACCCGTCGAAACTGCCGACGACGTTCGAGCAGGCGCGGCCGCATCTGAGTTCATCGGGGATCATCGTCGCGACCGACGTCTTCGAACGGATTCTCGCGGGGGCCAACATCCGGACTCGATATTGGTCCCCTTATCTGCTCACAAATTACGATTTCTGGGTGCGACGGCAGCAGAACGAACAGATGCTCCGCGTCGTCCGGCAATCGCTCAAGGCGCATCCGCTTCACAAGCAATACGTGACCGAGATACACGATTTCATTCAGCAACGGCAAATTCCTGTGCTCGTCGTGCATGTCCCGCAACCGGAAGAATTGCTTGCAGAGATGGTCTATCAGGAACACGCGGCGTTGACGCAGGAATTCGCGAAAAACATCGGCGCCGAATGGCTCGACGGGTGCGTTCCGTACCGGGATTTGAAACCCGAACAGATTCGCGAGAACTGGTTCCAATCCGATCCGCATTGGAATCAGCAAGGCTCGGACCGCTTTGCCGAATTTGTCGCCAAGCATCTGCTCACATGGCCCCGCGAATTATTTTCCTCGCGGAATTGATTGCGACCCTCTCTGCCGAATACCATGATTGTGAGATTATTTTCACATGACATGCAAATTGCGGAGACTGACACATGCGCGAACCATTACCGCTGTTCCCCAGCACCGTCATCGGCAGCATGCCCCGGCCGCAATACATCAAAGACCTGTTGAAGACCGGTTCGCGGACCGGCGAACACGATGACCACTGGCAACGCAAGATGGATAACGCCATCCGCTATGTCATCAACATGCAGGAGCAGGCGGGGATCGATCTGATTTCCGACGGCGAATGGCGGCGCGAAAGTTACGTCGACGTCGTCTCCGAAATCATGCACGGCTTTCGCTGGATTGCCCGCGATCTGTTCGCCTATCACCAGGTGATCGTCGAGAAGATGAAGCCCTCGCGCCCCGGCGTCGTCGCCGAAGAGGCCCGCTTCCTGAAAGAGAACACCGACCGGCACGTCAAAGTCTGTCTCCCTTCACCATATTTGCTGGGACAGCGGATGTGGGAGCCAGAACATTCCAAATCAGCCTACCCGACGCGCGAACATTTTTGCGAGGCGATGGTCCCGGTATTGCGGCAGGAGTTGCTCGCGATTCGCGACGTCGGCGTCGATGTGATTCAACTCGATGAACCGCATTTGTGCGTGCTGGTCGATCCCGCCGTCCGCGCGAAATTCCCCGACCCCGAAGCGGAGATGCAGCGTGCCGTCGACTGGCTCAACCAGATCGTCGAGGGAATCGACGGAGTACAGATCTCCGTACATCTCTGCCGCAGGAACTGGGGACGGCGCGGCTGGGGCGCAGTCGGCGGATACGAGGCGATTCTCCCCCACATCAATCGGCTCAAGGTCAAACAGTTGATGCTCGAATTCTCGATCCCGGTCGCCGGCGACATGGCGATCCTCACGCAATTGCAGCCAGACATCAAAATCGGGCTGGGCTGCGTCGATGTCCGGTTCCCCGAAATCGATACGCCCGAGCAAATCGTCGAACGGGTCCAGACGGCTCTCAAGTACGTCGCCGCCGAACGGATCACGCTCAACCCCGACTGCGGCTTCGCCCCCGGCAAGGATCACGAAGTCCCCCTGGAAGAAGCCTATTTGAAACTCAAAGCCGAAGCGCAAGCCGCGAAAACTTTGCGCGCGATGCATGCCAAGTAGGTTCTTGTTCTTGTTCTTGTTCCCAAGCTCCGCTTGGGAACACAAGTCTTGGAAGCTCCGCTTCCCGATCGCGGACCGCCCGCGCCACAACAATCCCCGCCGCACCCTCGACGAATTCATTCCCAGAGTTCACAATATACCTTGCGAATGATTCGAGGGAATCAATCAACCAAAATCTCCCACAACGAGAAGGAATAGCACCGTGCGAAACGTCATCATGATTACGGCAATCTTCATCGCGCTGCTTTCGCAACGCGTCAGCGCCGACGAGCCGAACGTCGCTGAAATCGAAAGCAAGCACCTCTCGAACATCCATCAGGTGACGACGTCGGGACTGCCGCAGGCTGGGGAAGGGTATTTCTCGCCCGATGGGACGCAGATCGTGTTTCAAGCGCATCCGATCGGGTATCCGTTCTATCAGATCTACACGCAGTCGCTCGAAAAGGGGGAACCGCGGCTCGTCAGCACAGGCCGAGGGGCGACGACGTGCAGTTACTTTTCGATCGACGGCAAGAAAATCCTGTTCGCCTCGTCGCACGCCAACCCGCACGTCGATGAAGCCGAGGTCAAAGCCCGCGAACTGGCGGCACAAGGTGGCCGTCGGCGGTATCAATGGGACTTCGACGAGCACATGGATATCTACGTCTGCAACTTCGACGGCACCGGCTTGATGCCGATCACCGATACGCCGGGCTACGACGCCGAGGGGAGTTACTCATCCGACGGCAAGCAGATCGTCTTCACCTCGCAGCGGACCGGCGATCTCGAACTGTTTATCATGAACGCCGACGGGACCGAGCCGCGACAACTGACGAATGCGAAGGGATACGACGGCGGTCCGTTTTTCTCACCCGACAACACGTGGATCATCTTCCGCAGCGATCGCGACAAGGAACACATGTTGCAATTGTACGCAATCTCGGTCGATGGAAAGCAGGAAGTCCAACTGACGAAGAACCTCGATCAGGTGAACTGGGCTCCTTATTTTCATCCGACAGGCAAGTACATCATCTGGGGGGGAGCCGACTACTCGAAAGGCCCGATGGGTGCGAACTTCGACCTGTTCACGATGGAGATCGATTACAACGATGACGCATTCAAGGGAGGCGAGATCACCCGCATCACCGCCCACAAAGGGGCCGACATTCTCCCCGTCTTCAGTCCCGACGGCACGAAGCTGATGTGGACCTCCACCCGCAGCGAAACCGGCAAGAGCCAGTTATTCCTTGCGGATTGGGTGAGGAAGTGAGTGCAATCCTTCTGCCATTGAGAGAAGCCTTTCAGTAGCTGGCCTCTATGAGGCCGGACCGAGGTCGCAGACCTCGGCTACAAAAATCAGAATTCATCCGACCAACCCACCGCTTCGCGATTCAACTCCCGGCGAATTTCTGAATTCTGAAATTCATCGTGTCGGCGACATACACGCAACCGGTGCTGTCGAGGGCCACGCCGTGGGGGAGGTCGAATTGGCCGGGCATTGTCCCTTCGCCGCCGACGCCGCGCAGATATTTCCCATCGTTGGTGAATTGCTGCACGCGGTTGTTGGTGGCGCTGACCCAGACGTTGTCGTTTTTATCGAGGCAGAGCGCGATCGGGCCTCCCATTCCCGGGTTGCCATCTTTGTTGAGCGGAGGAGGACCGAAGCCGCCCGGTTCGACGCTTTCGTTCCCCCAGAATCCAAGAAGTTTCCCTTCAGGGGTGAATTTCTGAATGCGGTCGAGCGATGGATCGGTCGTGTAAAAGTTGCCGGCGGAATCGAACGAAACGAATTGCGGACCGGAGAAGCGGCCACCGGGGCCGGTCCCGCCGCCGAATTGTCCCGGCTCTTTACCGTATTCACCGATCTTGGCGACAAATTTTCCGTCCGTCGTGAATTTCTGCACGCGGCTGTTCGCCTGATCGGGAACGTACAACAAGCCGTCGGGTCCGAGGGCAATCGAACCAGGAAGGTGGAACTCGCCGTCGGCGGCCCCTTTTTGTCCCCATTCCCTCAAGAGTTCTCCCGTGGGAGAATACGCCGCGACCTTATTGCTGTTCCAGTGGGCGACGTAGACGTTCCCTTGCGCATCGACGGCGAGACCGCCGCCGTGCGGCTGGATGGAAAACTTACCGATGAACTTTCCCTCGGTGGTGAATTTCTGGATGCGCTGGTTGCGGAACTCGCACGTATAAATTTCGTCATCTTTGCTGATCGCGATCCCGACGCAGGCATCGAACTGGCCATCCTCCTTGCCGTGGCTGCCCCATTCGAGCAGGAATTCTGGAGGAGGGAGCGCCTCATCGGCTGCGATTTTTCTCGCCCACAGCAGCGAGCAAGTCGCCGCACCCGCTGCGCCCAGAAACCCTCGTCGCGATAAACTTGACTTACCTTGCGGTCGTTGTTGCGGGGAGAGACGCGGCATTCATTCCTCGATTGCTTCGCCGTCGTTCTGCAACTGATCGGCGAGTTGGGTTTCATGCTTGTTGATGCGGTAGAGGCTGAAGCCGATCCCTGAGAAGAGCATCGCCGGCATCGCCAGCATGAACAGAATGCTGAATTGATACGCGCGGGGGAGATGTTCCTGCGTCTCGTTCGCCGCTTTGCACATCGGACACGCCTGAGCCGATGGTGTCGCGATAGCGCCGTTCAACGCCGCGACAAGTATCGCACAACTCAACCATTTTCGAATGCCGCGCATGATCGTCTTACCTTCGTAGTATCTACTCCCGATCAGCAGTCGGGAGCTTAACCGTTGACGCGATAGTTCGTAATTAAGAAATCGTCTCACACAAAGTCACGAAGAAAGCCAAGCTAAATACAAGCACATTACGCGTGGACGTTAATGAAACCCAGAATCAATTCATTTCTTTCTTCGTGTCTTTGTGACTTCGTGTGAGATCCGTTTTTCAGCAAAAATGGGTTAACAGACATTCCTTTGTTACCCGATGGGCCAATGATACAACATCAAGTATATCATAACACCCGTGACGGATACGTAAACCCAGATCGGAAAAGTCCACTTGGCCCACTTGCGGTGCAAATCGACCGGTCCCTTGAGGCCGAGGTAAATTGTGCGGATCGCCAGAATCGGCACCACGGCCGCCAGAATGACATGACTGATCAGGATGCCGAAATAGATCGGCCGGATCGCGCCGGTTCCCGTGAAGGGTTTGGAACCGCTCCCCGTGTATCGCTGCAACATGAAGTGATACAACAGGTAACAGGCTAGGAATGCAATCGAGATTCCGAATGCCGAAAGCATGGCGACTTTGTGGGCTGCGATGTTTTTCCGCTTCGCCAGCATCAATCCCTGCAGCAAGAGGATCGTCGCGATGCCGTTGAGCAGGGCATTGATCGCCGGGAGTTGCAGCACCCAATCGGGAGCCGTCCCGCTTGCAGCCCCTTTCCCTGATGGACCGTCATCGAACACGATTTGGTCGTTTTTCCGCTGTTCGGCGGTAACGATGTCTTTCGTCGAAACGTTTTTGGATTTCGGATCAGCCGGTGACGTCGCTGTCGGGGCGTCTGAATCTTCGATCGGTTCGCTCTGCACCTTGTCGAGGCCGCGGGCGATGAACTCCTCGGCGGTGAGGGTCATCTGGGGAGGGGCTTTCCCCTGCAAAACTTTGCGGAGTTCGACCATGTCATCCGCCGAGAGCGAATCGTACTTGCCGCGCACGACTCCATGGGCATCGACGTAGAGCACATTGTTCGTGTGCAGAAAATCCTCGTTCGAGATGACTTTCACCGGCATGCGAAAACTGCGTTTGATCAGATCGTAAATCAGAATGCGGTTGCCGGTCAGAAACAGCCACTTCTCGGGATCGGCTCCGTAGGCGCTGGCGTAATTTGTCAGTTGCTCGGGAGTATCCGTTTCGGGGTCGACCGTCAGCGAGACCAGCCGGACATCTTCATCCTTGACGGAGACCTGCAATTGCCGCATTGCATCGGTCACTTGCGGACAGGTGAACTTGCAGCGAGTGAAGATGAAGCAGATCGCCCACGGCTTGCCAAGCAGATCTTGTTTGGTGACTTTTTTGCCGCTCCGTTCGGTCAGCTCGAAATCCTGAATGCCGCGCGGATCCCACAACGGCAGATCGGCGAGCGTCTCGGCTTTCGGTTCGAGCACTCGGACCGGTTCGGCGGGTGGCTTCTCGGTCTGCCCGATGGCGGAACTCGCGCAGAGTCCTGCTATGAGTGCAATTGCGAATGAGATTTTTTCAAGAACGTTCATCTTATTCATGGTGTGACTCGATGAAAATGCGAAGCGGAAGCTCTCGAAGACGTGTGTTCCCAAGCGGAGCTTGGGAACAAGATTATGTTGCTTCTCATCGTGCATCGGGCGAACTCCGTCTTTGCGTGAGCAGCACGGCTAGCGCGATGCACGCGACGCCGAATAGACCCGTGCAGATCAAGCACATCGAAAGACTCGGCAGACTGGCACTGTCGGCGAGGATTGCTTCGGGCTGCATGATCCGCCTTAACCCGGCGACGCCGTATGTCAGCGGGTTGATTTTCATGATGATTGACAGCCAGCCCGAGTTTTCTCCCGGAAAGATCGCCCCCGAAAGCATCCACATCGGCAGCAGAAACACGCTCATGATCGCGTGAAAGCCCTGCGTCGAATCGAGCGGCCAGGCGATGCAATATCCGAGCGCCGTCAATGCAAACGCCAGCATCGTCAGATAGGCGGCGACCGCCAGCAGGCGGCCCGGCGAGAGTTCGAATTCGAGCGGCGGAGCCAGATTCAAAGCATGCAGCAGCGGACCGATGCCGACGAACAAGAGCGCCTGAATTAAGGCGAGCACCGTTCCTCCGGTCAACTTGCCGAACACGAGAGACGTTCGCGAGATCGGCGCCACGAGCACACCCTGCAAAAATCCTTCGCGGCGGTCTTCGATGATCGAGATCGTCGAAAAGATCGCCGTGAACAACACGATCAGCACGGCGATCCCCGGAAAAAAATACGCCTGATACGACATGTCGGCGACGGCCCACTTCGGTGGAGTAAACGAGCCATGCAACCCCGCGCCGAACAGCACCCAGAAAATAATCGGCTGCCCGAGCGCACCGACGACGCGCGTCCGTTGCCGAAAGAAACGAACCAGTTCCCGCAGCGTCAACGTCCAGACGGTCAGCCAGAAGCGCGGCTGCGAGAGTGCTGGTGGTTGGGATATTGTGTTCATGGTTGGCAACTTGATTTTATGGTTAGAAGAGTGGAGGAGGGGGAGAGGGCTGGAGGGGGGGTGAAGAATGTCGTCGCCCTGCTTGCCCTGTATCACCCTCCGTATAGGCTATTGATGTTCTGCCCTAATGTCGGCAATCGAATGTCTTTTTCTGTCTCCCACTCCCCCACTCTACCCCTCCACCACTCTCTACAAAAACATCACGCCCTCAATGCCGCTTGGCTTTCAACGGCTTAACTGCACTCCCCTCCGCTTCCCAGAATTGATGGCCGGTGCGGCGGATAAAGACGTCTTCGAGCGTCGGTTTCCCCCAGGTGAACGAGATGATCTCATCGGGAAATCTGCCGATTACCTCTTTCAAGAAATTCTGTCCGTCGGCGATCTCCAGGCGCAGCGTCTCGTCGATTTTTTGCGCGGTGATGCCGAAGGATTCGCCGAGCATCGCCGCGAGTCGATCGGGATCGGTGCAGCGGAGCGTTACACAATCCCCGCCGATGGACGACCGCAATTCGGCGGGAGTCCCTTGCGCGACGATGTGTCCCCGATCGAGCAGCGCCAGCCGATCGCAGCGTTCGGCTTCTTCGAGAATGTGAGTCGTGACCAATATGGTGACGCCGCGTTCCGTTCGCAGTCGCTCGAGCGAACGCCACAGATCGAGACGGGCGCCGGGATCGAGTCCCGTGCTCGGCTCATCGAGGAGTAATAGCTGCGGATAATGCAGCAATCCTTTGGCGATTTCGACGCGTCGTTGCAGTCCACCGGAAAGCGAGATCACGCGGTCCAACAGGCGATCGAAGAGGCCGAATTCCTTCGTGCATTCCTCAATGCGACGATTCAATTCGCCGCCAGAGAGTCCGTACAAGTGCCCGTGGTGTTTGAGGTTTTCGCGGACAGTCAATCGCTGATCGAGCGCGGGGGATTGAAACGTCACGCCGATGCGGCGACGGATCTCGTGAGCCTCTGTTTTCAGATCGAAGCCGAGGACGCTGACTTCCCCTTGCTGTACGGGGAGAATTGTCGCGAGGAGACGGAACAGAGTGGTCTTCCCGCCGCCGTTTGGTCCCAGGATGCCGAAGATTTCGCCGGTGCCGACGGTCAGGTTGAGATCGTGCAGGGCCAACCGCTCGCCGTAGCGATGAGACAGCCCTTGAATGTTCGTCGCCGGGAGGGACATCAGTGAGGAGCTTCCGCAGCCTCATGCTTCGACGAATGCGGATCGTCGTGTTGTTCCGCTTCCGTCGCGGAGGATTCGGAGTGCTGGGCATCGGTTTCGGAGGCTTGCGTCTGCGGGACGTCGATCAGGTAGTAATGCACCCCCACGTCGGGAAGCAGCGCGAGCGGCAGGCCGATCGCCAGAATCGTCGTCGGCGCGAGCAACACGTACTTCCAGCGTCCTTCAAATTTCAAATGCATGAAAAATGCCATCACGCACAGCGCCTTCGCCGTCGCCACCGCGAGGACGGCGACCGCCACGACCCCCTTGGGAAGCACGTCGACGATATCCAGCAAGGCGGAGATCAACGTGAAGACGCACAAGGCGGCAAAGACGTATCCGTATTTCACATGGCTGTTATGATGATCGGACATGAAGGATCGCCTTTTCGTTTTTTTCAACCCGCACGGGTGATGAAGCGGAACGGAGGAATGTAAATCTCAGATGAAATCGATCAAATGATGTAGATCAGCGGGAACAGAAAGATCCAGACGAGATCCACGAAGTGCCAGTACAAGCCGCTGTTCTCGACCCAGTCGGTCCAGGCAGAATTCAACCGGCTTCCCTGGTTGAGCGCGAATCCGAAGAGAATCAGCCCCACGATGACGTGAATGGCGTGAAAACCCGTGATGAGAAAGTAAATCGATGCGAACAGGTTGCCGTATTTGATCGGATGCGAAACGTGGACGTCGGCGATCAGGCCGCCGTAGTTCGCGCTGCCGTGCATGGCTTCGAGCTTGTGTTCGAAGTCGTGCAGCGACAAAGCCTCGCGATTGATTGCATCCTTGAGGAGGTTGACTTCGGTCGAAAGTTCGGTCAATCCCTCGAGTTCAGCGAGTCGGGGACTTGAATCCCCCTTGGCTTTCAAGTCGGTGATTTCGTTTTGCACGGCGGTCCGCCGTTCTTCGCGTTCCCCCTTCACGTCGGGCGTCAGTTCATCCAGTCTCGCGAGCGAAATGCGTTCGAGAGCATTGACCCCCTTTTGCACGGCGGCCGGTTCATCTTCGGGGATGCGGTGCGGCAGAATGTCGTGATCGAACTTCCCTTTGTATTCGACCCCCTTGATTCCCAGAAAGACGAAACCCAGGATCAGCGTTCCCCATAAGAATTGATTTGCCTTCCGAAAATTCTTCCCCACCATGGCTTCATGCGCGCAGACGACGAGATAGCTGGAGGTGAGCAGCACGAACGTGTTGATGCCCCCTAACGCAATCTTGATATGCGTGACGTTCACGTCGGTCGGCCAGCCGGGTGAGCCTAATCGGCAGACGATGTACGTGCCGATGAATGCGGTGAAGAACATGATTTCGGTCCCCAGGAACAACCACATTCCCAATTTGGAATTGGGAATGGGAATGCCCATCTTCAGGGGAGTATGTGCCGCGGCGGGTGCATGAGTCATCGTCGTTCTCTCTTCGAATATCGTCGACCGCGCGGGGCGGTCAGGTGGCACTGGCGGCTTGCCCGCCAGTGGAATGTATCATTATCTTCAACGGAGTAACTGCACATGATCCCCCAACAGGGCCAGGAACATGACCGGCAAATACAACAGCGAATACCACAACAGCCCGCGAGCGGCGGAGACCGATTCTTTCCAGGCAAAACGGAAACTGAAAGCAACGTAGCCGATGCCGAATACGAGCGCCGTCAGCAGATACATCCGCCCGGCGAGCGCACATTCGGCGGGAAGCAAACTCACCGGCAATAACACAACTGCATACAGCGTGGCGATCGCGCCGATGAACGCCGGCCGATCGGAATTCGCGGGGAGCATTCTCAGTCCGGCCCGTCGGTAATCTTCGCGGTGGAGCCAGGCGATCGCCAGAAAATGCGGGAACTGCCATAAGAACAGGAAGGCGAACAGCGAGAACGCGGCTTGATCGAGAGCTCCGCCCCCCGCCGTCCATCCCAGGACTGGAGGAAGCGCACCGGGGATGGCTCCCATGACGGTGCAGAACGCGGTCTTCCGTTTCATCGGAGTATACACGAGCACGTACATCAGCACGGTGAATAGCGATAACCCCGCTGTCAATGGATTGACCAGCAGCCAGAGTTCGGCGATCCCCCCGGCGGCGGCGCACAAACCAAACGCCAGCACTTCGGCAGAGGTCAGCCGGCCGCTCGGCAGAGGGCGCGTGCGCGTGCGATGCATGAAGACGTCGGTGTGTCGTTCGACCCACTGATTGAGTGCGCTGCACCCGATCGCCACGAGGCCGATCCCCGCGATTGACTGCATCCACAAGATCGAGCGCCAGGTTCCCTCGCCGGCGAGCGCGAAACCGACGGTGACGGCGACCAAGGCCATGATCGTGATCCGTGGCTTCGAGAGTTCGAGATAATCGGCGCAGCGACTGCGAATCGCCGACCAGCTTTTCACCGCGACGATACTGCCGGGAGGATAACCGGTGGAACTCATGGCATCCCTCCCGTCATTGCCCACGGCTTGCCCGACTGTCGTTCAACCGTCGCCAGTTCTCGAAAATCGGACCTATTCGGGCCGGTGAGATATTGCCAGCGCTGAAAGCGAACGCTCAGCACGATCGACGTCATGAGCAGCAGCATGCCGACGACGGTATGCGCCGAACGAAAGAGGATCTGCGAAGTCGATTCGTGAATGGCGACGTAATCCCACATGGGAAAGCCGTACTTGGTGACCCAGGCCCCGGCGCCGAGAAGAAGTTGGGTCGCGACCAACAAGAGCAGTGCCGTCGAGGGTCCGTTCAACCACGACATCTTCAAGCGACGGATCAGAAGCGCGGTGGTGACGGCGAACAGTGCGACGACGATCGCCATTCCCAAATGTGCGTGCAGGGCTTGTCCCTGATGGCGCACAAGTCCCCCCAGTATGAATTGCGCGAGCACCAGACAGGGAAGCAGTACCAGAAACGGCCGCATTCCCAGCGCTCGCTCGGATGCATCGTCGGGTTGTTGTGATGTCGATGAGGAAGCGTCGGAGCTTTTTCCCGCCGCGAGCCAACCGCGGCTGGTCGCGAGGGTGAGGACGGCCATCGTCGAGAAGATGCAAGCGGCAAATGTTCCGTGAATCATCGCCCAGAATTTATCGGCGGCGAGGACGCGGATGCCGCCGAGCACCCCCTGCGTAATGACACCCAAGAGGACGACAATCGCCAGCGCCTTGACCCACCGCCGCGATTCGAGCGCGAAGACGGTCGCCGCGAGAAGGAGCGTTAACATCCCCACGAGCATGCCGGCGAGGCGATGGCCGTGTTCGATGAACTCGTCGCCGACCGATTGCAGCCAGGGATAGGCAAGCATGTTGTGGCCATGCGATGTGGGCCAGTCGGGGAACGCCATCCCCGCACCGAGGGAGGTCACGAGCGCACCGACGGCGATCGGCAGCAAGGCGGCTGCCGTCGTCATCCACGCCAATCGATACACCCACGGTCGATACATTGTTCGTTAGTATTCTTCTTCTGTAGCTGGCCTCTCTGAGGCCGGATTCTTGTTTCCTTAGCCGATCTCGGTGAGGTCGGGTCCGGGGTCACAGACCCCGGCTACAATACACACTTGCTGCAATCTCCATCTCAATCATGTCCGTCGCGGCTAACCCTTAAAAAACTGCGGACGTCTTTCGTTAATGATGACCGCCGTGGTCCGTCGCTGAACTGCCCGGCGTTTTGGGAATGTATTCGGTCTGCGGCAGGTAATCTTTATCGACGGCCAAAGGTGACGAATACTCATACGGTCCGCGATAGACGACGGGGAGAATATCGAAGTTGCCGTGCCCCGGCGGAGAGGGTGCGGTCCATTCGAGCGTATTCGCATTCCACGGATTGCGGCCGCATTTCGTCCCGCAGAAAATGCTGTAGACGAAGTTGAACAGCAGGATGAACTGCGCGAAACCCATCACCATCGCCGAGATCGTCATGAACTGATTCATCGGCAGGAGGTGTTCGAGATACGGATGCAGGTACGGGTCGGCATAGCGGCGCGGCATGCCGGCGATCCCCAGCATGTGCATCGGGAAGAATGTGCAGTTCATGCCGATGAACGTCAGGATGAAATGCAATTGACCCAGCGGTTCGCTCATCATGCGGCCAAACATTTTCGGGAACCAGAACTGGATGGCCCCGAACACGCCGAACAACGTGGCGCCGAACAACACGTAATGGAAGTGCGCCACGATGAAGTACGTATCGTGGAAGTAGATGTCGACCGGCACGGCAGCCATGAAGATGCCCGACAATCCGCCGACGACGAACAGCGACACGAACGCCACCGAGTTGAGAAAGACCGTATTGAATTGCGGTTTCCCGCCCCAGATCGTTCCGATCCAGTTGAAGGTCTTGATCGCCGAGGGGAGAGCAATCATCATCGTCGAAATCATGAAGGTCATGCCGAGGGCAGGGTTCATGCCGCTGGTAAACATGTGGTGTCCCCAGACGATGAAGCCCAGCCCGGCGATCGCCGCCATCGAGTACACCATCGGCTTGTAGCCGAAGATCGGCTTGCGACACATGACCGACAGCATGTCGGAAACCATTCCCATCGCGGGGAGCAGCATGATGTACACGGCGGGATGCGAATAGAACCAGAACAGGTGCTGCCACAGCAGGGGTTGTCCACCACCGACCGTCGGCTCGGCGTTGTTGACGACCAGTCCCGACGGAATGAAGAAGCACGTGCCGAGCACCCGATCGGCCACCAGCATGAATCCCGCGGCAGTGAGCACGGGGAGCGCGAACGCCTGCAAGATCGCTGTGATGAACATCGCCCAGATCGTGAGCGGCATGCGGAACAGCGTCAAGCCGGGAGCTCGCATGTTGATGATCGTCGTCATGTAGTTGATCGAACCCATCATGGAGGAGAACCCGATAAACGTGACGGCCAACAACCACCAGGTCTGAGCCATCTGCGAACCGGGGGCCGATTCTTGCAGCGCCGACAGGACGGGATACGACGTCCAGCCCTGCGCAGTGCCGGCATCCATGCCGCCGATCACTCCGGTCACCGATTCGGGGCCAAGCCCCAGCGCGAAGGCGAAACAGAGAATCGCCGGCCACATGAACCAGTAGCTCAGCATGTTGAGCACGGGGAACGCCATATCGTCAGCCCCGATCATCAGCGGGATTAAAAAGTTCCCGAAGGCCCCCGCCAGAATGGGGATGATGACCAGGAAGATCATGACCGTGGCGTGCATCGTGAACAACATGGTGTAGAACTCGGGAGAGATTTGTCCCCCTTCGGCGGCGAACAGCAGATCGCCGACGATTGGCATGCTGCTCCAGCGGAAGGCGAGTTGCCACCGCACGCCGAGCGCCAAGGCGCCTCCCACCATCAGCATCAGCAGCGTCGTAAAGAGAAACTGGATGCCGATGATCTTGTGATCGGTCGAAAACACGTATTTGCGAATGAAGCCGATGTCGTGATGATGCGCATCATGAACGGCGGCGGCCTCTAACGAACCGACATGGGTGGGATGTAACGTACTCACTCGGACACCTCTTCCTGGGATTCTTCGGTCGGCTTCGCTTCGTCGGCGACCCCGTCGTCGAATTGCTCCCGTTCCAGTTCCCGCAGATACTCGGCGAATTCTTCTTCACGCTCGGCGACGACGCGGGCTTTCATTTTGTAGTGGCCCCAGCCGCACAATTCCGCACAGAGCATGTCATAACTTTTGCTCTTCATGGCTTCGAACCAGACGGGGATCACCATGCCGGGGACCGCGTCTTGTTTGACGCGCAATTCTGGAATGAAGAACGAGTGCTGCACGTCGCCCGACCTGAGATGAATCATCACGGGCTTATTCGAGGGGACATGCAGATCGTTGACCGAATACAAGTCGCCCGCTTCCGGCTGCTTCAGCCACGCTTCGATGTCCTTCTTATCCTTGAAAACGCGGCCCGGGGCAGGATAGCGAATGCGCCACTCGAACTGCCGGGCCGTGACCTCGGCGATCGGTGCGTTCACGGCATCCTTCGGGAAGTGGCTTTGAAAGCGAAACTGCTCCCAGACGGGGATCTGATACCACGCCAGGAACAGCAGGATGAACGCGGGGACGATGGTCCAGATCACTTCGAGACTGTGACTGCCGTGCGTGAACAGTGCTTTCTCGTTGTGACTCGTCGCCCCTTTCCAGAGGACGTAACCCATCGCCACCTGCGTCCCCACAAAGACGATCGACGTGATATAGAGAATCAGATAGAACAGATCGTCGATCTGCTGTCCCAACGGACTGGCGGCTTCGTGCGGAAACCACCATCCCATCGACGGCGAAATCGCCGACGCAACCACGGCGACGACCGACCAGAAGATGAAAAATAAACTCCAGAATTTTCCCACGGCGTAGACCCTCACTTAGGGTTCGTCAATTTGAATGTGCTTTAACTTATTGTCCCGTTGCGGCCGTTGCCTGTTCGGGGGGTGCTACTTCCAATGGTTCGGCAATCGTGCGGTCGGTCTGAAATGGAATCGACAGCACGTAATTGACCAGATCCCAGATTTCGTCGTCCTTCAAAGCCGTTCCCCCTGCGGCGGGCATCGGCGTCCCTTTGATCCCGGCGTAAATGCGGCGATATAAATCGACAGGCCGCCTACCGCCGCGGTAAATTCCCCGCGTCAAATCGCGGGGCTTCAATTTGTTACCCCAACTGTCGTGCAAGCCCCGCTGCGCATAATTCACCGGAGGCTGCGTCCCCGGGATCGGCCAGAAGTCCTCCGTCGCCGACCCGTTTCCGCGGCCGGTCGCCCCGTGACACGTCACGCATTTGGTTTTCGCCGACAGAAACAGCTTGCGTCCCCGGTCGCGCGATTCGGGACTGTCTTCGATGCGCGGCAGACTGGGAACGATCAGCGCATCATCCACTTCGGCGGCTGACCAGGCATCCGACAGTTCGGTCGCAAAACCGTCAACGGTCTCCGCAAAGTCCCCCTTCAGCAGTTCGTCAAATTCTTTGGCGACGTCGGCTTCGCTTTCCCCCGACTCTTTTCTTTCGCGGAGGGCGGTCGTCGAATAATCGCCGTACAACTCGTCGACCATTTTCTTTTCCATCTCGCCGCGGATCGACAGCCAGCGGACGTATTCCACGACGGCAGTCAGCTCGCCATCCTTGAGCAGCATGAACGAGGGCATATAGGTGCCGGGGATTCCCTGCTTCACGATCCGTTTCAGATCGGTGGTCGTCACTTTTTCCGGCTGCTTGGTCGACGTGAACTTGAAGATGCCGGGGCGATAGTCGCGCGGGCGAGGATTCAAATACTTGGCGGTCGGACCGTTGCCGTCGCCGCTCGTGCCGTGGCAATGCACGCAATGTTCCATGTAGACCATGCGTCCCGACTGGAGTTGATGACCGATCACCGTCAATTCGTCTCCGACCGCAGGAGCGGGATTCATCAAGACGTCGATGTTGATCTGGCCGGTCTTCGAATCGAAATGGTTCAGCTTGACGCTTTGACCCGCATACTCGCCGCCGGTCATGAGCACGCCGACACCCTGGCGAAAGTTGATGTCCTCGATTTTTTGGTCCGGCCAGTCGACGATGAACTTGTAGGCTCCCGCCTCTGAACTCTCGACGCTTTTGATCTTCCCTTGAACCTGCCCGTATTGGATCGGGAACCGCAGCCAGGCGACCAGATCCTGCGGCGTGCCGAAGTGGTCGGTCAGTTCCTTCTGCACGTGTTTGCGTGCGGGACTCATCAGCTCTTCTGTTCGTGGACTCGTCGAGAACTTCGCCGGCGGACCGCTGCCATCGCAGCCCGCAAGCCACGGGATCAATACGCAACATGCCAGCAACGCGACAATGCCGTGCCGGCTCTGCGGGGTCGAGGCCATTCCGCGCGCAGTCGCGACGGACTTTCGACGTTCCGAGAGTTTGAGCAAGGATGAAATGAAATAACGCGGATTCACGGAGGAAACCTCCCGACTTCAAATGACCGGATGCTTTACTGAAACCGATTGAACTACCTGGAAATATTCACGACTTTCGGCTGATCCCCGTCGAACGAGGCGAGTTTGGCGGCTCCTACGGTGATCTTCACTTCGGTCGGCGCGCCGCCGGAAATCGTCACCTTATAAGCGCGTTCGACGTAACCGATCTTTTCATGCCAGACTTTGAATTCGTGGTTCCCTGCGGGAAGACCGGCGATTTCAAAATTCCCTTCAGCATCGGTCACCGCCGCAAAGGAATGATCCAAAGGAAGATGATATGCCACCATCCACGGATGAATGTCGCACTTGACCTGCACGGGAATTTTTTCCGGCTTGGCGTACTTCATGGGGATCCCCGCTCGATCGTTGGCTGCGACCAGCGAATTGAAACCCGAACTTCGCGTTGGATAAGTGTGCGTGTTGTGCGCCACCCCGTCGCCGTTGAGCACGTTGATCGTTTGCTCGGCACGCATCAGCAAGGTATGAGGAAGAAAGACACAACCTTTCTGATCGAAAATCGCCGGTTCCGCAGGAACCGCAGGTATCGATGCCCCCTTGGGGGCTTTTTCCAGATAGATAAATACGTTGGCCAACCCCCCGGTACCACTGGCGATCACCTGTTCGTTGGGGATATTCATCGCCGCACAGACCGATTTATCTTTGATCTCTGCGCCAGCAGAATACAACGCGGGGAGCGGCGTGAAGGCACCATCAATGACGACCTGACCCTTGAGCGATCCTTCACCACCTGCGCTGGCAGCAGGCGCTACATCCGTAGATGCGGTCTCTTCACCGTCCGCCGCGGGCGCTTCCCCTTCGGCACCGGGAGCGGCGACCGCGGTCGAGGGCTTGATGGTCACCGTGGGGACGATATCGGCCCCGCTGTTACTCTTCTGGCAGCCGGTCAACAACCCGCAGGCGGTGAGTAACAACAGTCCGATCGATGTGACGAGATTTCTTGAAGCCGACATGTGATTTATTCTCCTCCTGACGTTTCGGTTGCGGGAGGAGGAGTTTCAGCCGCGGGTTCAAGCGCGAGCTTTCCTTCCTGCTCCATCAACCGATTGTAGTTCATAATGGCATCACGCAAGCCGATGGTCTGCACTCCGCCGTTCCCTTCGAGCAATTTGGGGAAATTCTGTTTCGATTTCGGTAACGGCGGCGGCATCGACGTATAGGGGGTAATCCATTTGGGATTGTACAGCCACAGTAACAGCCAATCGGGGCGCAGGCGATCGGTCGCGATGTCGAGGTTCGGTCCCCGGATGTCGGTCTTGGGGTCGGTGATCTTGACTTCGTTTCCGCCGACCGAGTGGCACTTGATGCACAACTGCGCGTTGAGCACCTTCCAGCTTTGCGTCAAGTACGGTCCTTGCGGATGATCCGACACGTTCAACTTATGCTCTATCTGCGCCAGATACGCCGGCTCGCGCTGCGGAATTTCCTGATACGGATAACTCGCGTCATCCACCGCCGCGAAATAATTGGCCAGCGCCTGTGCCTCTTCGTTACTCATATTGAATTGCGGCATGCGCAAGACGGTGGTATGCCGCAAGCGTCCCGGATCTTTCAGGAAGTTGTACAGCCACGGCGTCTGGACTTTGACCCCTTCCTGATACAACGGCGGTGGCGACGCCTGCCAGGCGAGCGAGCGATTTCCCTGCGTCGTCGTTTCCATCAGCCGTTCGACGAGCCATTCGGCGAACTGTCCGCCGCGGGCCGGTTTCGAACCCTCGACGTCGAAATCGGCAGCGGGAACCAATATTCTCGCGCTGGGATGAACGATGTTCTCGCCGACCTTGAGCGTCTCCCACAAATCGAAGCCGTATTCCTGATCTTCGATCGCCTCTTCGGGATCGGGACGGTTCGAGATCAATCCGCGGAAGGTCACGACCGACTTGCCGTCGGCGGTTTTTTCACCGGTCAACCCCTGGCGTGGAGGCTTGAGTTCCAGCAGCAGGTCTCTGGCGGCGGGATATTCGTCCCCACTCAATTCCGAAGCGGCCAGCGAATCAGGCTCGGCGCGGTAACGGTACTCGGGAAGTTCGAGCATATGGCAGCCGGTGCAATTGAATTTGTCGAGCAGGCGTTCCCCCTCGATGCGGGCCGCGAATTTTCCCTGCGGACGATACAGATACGATTCCGCAGGAGGCTCGGCGACCAGCCCCAGAACGAATGTGGCAATCGCTTCGATCTGATCGTCGTTGAACGGGAACTTCGGCATGCGCAGCCGCTCGTCGTATCCCTTGGTCTCGATCTTCTTGAAATCGTAACTGCGCGGATCGCGGAGCTTCTGCCACAGGAAACCGGCCCGGCCGTGATGCAGCAAATTGTCGTAGAAGTAGGCAGTTCCCAAGCCCTTCTCTTCCACTTCCGACAGTTTCTCGCCGTTGTTGGCTTTCTTCAGCACGTCGCTGACCAGTTCCATCGTGCTGGAACCGTCGGCCTCGCCGTGATGATGCAGATATTCTTCGATGTGTTCGGGTGCGAGACGGCTGGTATCTTTGCGGCCCCAGTCTTGCAGGGCGGTTCCGATCGGACGGGCCTGTTCGAATCCGGGGATATCGTGGCAACCGTAGCAGCCGTAGCGCGAGATCGTTTTGCGGCCGACATAGTTCAGTTTCATCTCGCGCCATTTTGCATCGTCGATCGAGGCGTCGGGATCGGCGAGGGTGAGTTCGATTTCATCCCCTTTGACGAGATCGCGGCGGATCGGGTACTTGCGAGTCGCCATCACCGAATTCGTGTCATCCTCGGTGATCGTGCGGACGAGATTCAAGCGAACCAATTCATCCAGCAGCGAGTCGCCGATCTCGGGGGTCGGGAACTCCGCCGGGCCTTGCCCCTGCAAAAACGCGGCGATGTCGGCGGCGGGATCGATCGTTTCATCCCCCTGTTTTTCAGGATCGAGATACAGATTCGGCATCCGCGTGCGCGGGAAATGACGGCTCGGATTTTTCACCCACGTGTACAACCAATTGAATCCGTCGGCACCGCCGCGAATTTTTTCATGGATGCGGCTGAGGTCGGGTCCGAAGTCTTGCTTCGCTCCGGGGAACTGCTTGTGGCTGTGACAGGCCAGACAACCGCGCTGCGAGAAAAGAACTTCGCCGCGCCCGGCGTTGGGTTGATATCCATCGGCGGGGTGGAGCAATTCCAGCGATTGCGACTTATCCATCAGGTAGGTCGAGATCCCTACGAGTTCGGCGGGTTGCAGCTTGATCGCGTGGGCATCCTGCAAGTTCGAGAGCTTGAAGAACTGTGGCATGCGCGTCGTCGGACGGAAACGCTTGGGTTCCTCGGTCCAGTGATACACGAAGCCCGGCGTCGTCTTGCTCCCCACGTGCATCAGCGACGGGCCGACCTTTCGCATCTTCCCGGGAACGTCGTCGTCCTTGAACTGATCGGCGAGCGCTATTGTACCCAGAGAAAGTTTCGGAGAAGTTTCCTCTTCGGATCCATCGTCGGACTTCGGAGGGGCTTTGCGATTTTTCTCGGCGATGAGCAGATCGCGAAGCTTGTTGCGCTGCGTCACGTCGCGCGGATCGGTGCTGACCTTGGCGGCCAATTGCCGGATTTCGGCGAAGTCCTCGGTCGATTCCTTGATCGCCGGATCTTCGAGCAACTGCCGGGCGAGCATCGCATACGCGGTGTAATTCGGTTCGAGCCGTAAATCGGGACCGATGGGGCTGCCGGCGTCCTGGCCGTGAATCTCGTGACAGCCGAAGCAACCGAAGGTCTTGACGAGTTCGTATCCTTCGAAGAGTTTCGGAGCGGTCGGACCGAATTTGGGATTGATCCCCAGTTCGACGACGGTGTGATGGCACTTGAGGCAGGTCGCCTGGCTCAAGCGTTCCGGCAACATCGGGTATTCCCAGTAGTGATTGTGGAAATAGCCGTACTCCTCATGCCACTTGTGTTCGACGTGCGGATCGTTGGGGCTGTGCTGCACGTTGTGGAAGCTGGTTCCCGAACCTTGGCCTTCGTGACAGACCGTGCAGCCGAATTTCGGCAGCGGATGCGGACTGGCTGAGGTGAGGTACAGATCGAGATTCGGATGGCTGGCATACGGATTCGGGAATTCATTCTTCTTGACCCAGTCTTCGGGATCGTGGCTTTCGGGATCGTGGCTTTCGGGATGTCCCAGTGGAAACGTGGGGATGTTCCCCGGCTCCGTGCGATCGATCCCCGTGTGACAGGTGCGGCAGCGATCGAAGCGGGCCGACTTCGTCATGCCGAGCGTCTGATACAGATCCGGCAACCAGTCCTGCATCGGTCGGAGGTGGCCATTGAAGCCTTCGATGATGGGGAGTTCCAT
Organism: Planctomycetaceae bacterium; assembly: GCA_046160425.1. Taxonomy (GTDB): domain Bacteria; phylum Planctomycetota; class Planctomycetia; order Planctomycetales; family Planctomycetaceae; genus JAQCEJ01. The sequence goes on along the minus strand of JBJXGP010000056.1, from coordinate 8,489 downwards.
CAATTTGCGTTTGTATTTCGCGAGTCCCTCATCAGGTTGAATCTTGTCGAGCGCAGCCTGCAACTGCGTCACGTCGGATTGAACGCGGGTCAATTCGGTTTTGACGACCGTTTGTTCGGCGGTTAAAGCCTTTTGCTGTTCGAGGAGATCTTTCAGTTGCTTCTGGGCCTGTTGCCATTCCTGTTCCAACCGGGCGACTTCTTCCGCACGTGCCTTGAAAACTGCGAGCTGGGCATTCTGCTCGTCGTCGGGAACCTGATCGCGAACCGCGATGTCGAAGTCGGCGCCGTCTTTCCCCTTCTCGGCTCGAAAGTTGCGAACGGCTCGACCCGCCACGTCGACGACGTGCCTTTGCCGAGCGATCTCTTGATCGAGTTCGTTCAATTCACTTGACTTCGACGTCAGCGCACTCTTGGCCTCTTCGAGTTGCTGCTCCGTAGCCGCGACCCGTTCTTGATACGCGGGATCGTTGACGATGGCATCGCGTTTCTGCGCGAGTTTGAGCGCATCGATCTCGATGCTGGTGCGCTGGATGTCGCGCCATTCGTCCTTGTAATCGGCGTACATCATGAGCATGGTCGCCCCGAACAGCGCTATGCTGCTGATCACGAAGACCACGTGCATCGTGCGAAGATTTCGCCAATAGGCATCATTGGCCGGCATGTTTCAGAACGTCCTTCCTGCACAAACCCGGTACGCTTCCCGGTGTCGAAAAAACTCGATTGTTCCGTCAAATCTCTCAACCCCAAATCGGGGTGGCACTGGCGGCTTGTCCGCCAGTGTTGCATTCGTCTCAACTCGTCAAATATTAAAAAACCATTCGGGGATCGCCACGATGTATTTCAAGCTGACCGTCCAGCGCAAGACCATCTTGAGCGGCAGGGCCAGCATCAATAACACCAGATTGGCGAACACCATGTAGCGGATAAACCCCATCTGAAAAAAGAATTTCTTGAACAACGGAATATTCACCATGAACACGGGCGCAACGAAGAGATAAACGAATGTCAAAAGAATCCCCAGCCATTCCCGCTTGAGGATGACGAACGTTTTGGCTAACGCCGACGCATCGGCACCCGCTGTCGGCAAACCGACCCCCAGCCATTCGATCCAGAAATATTCCGACAGGTTCATGTTGTTGAGCACTTCGAGTTTGTGTACGTCCCAGTATTCGTAGAAGCCGAAGAAGTTCCAGTTCGGCCCACGAAGGAACGTGCCGAGAATGATCATCGCAATCCAGAGGGGCAAGAAGCCGAACATGAAGACCGAGACCGAGAAGGCGCGATCTTTGAACGTGTAATAGCCGTTCCCCAGTTTGTTGAAGTCGATGTAGGGGATTGCCATTAATCCGCCGAGAATCACGCTCGGGAACACCACTCCCGCCAACCACGGATCGTAATATACGAGCATCTCTTGCAAACCGAGAAAATACCACGGGGCCTTGGACGGGTTGGGAGTCTTGGCCGCCGATGCCGGTTCTTCGAGCGGAGCCTGCAAGACGACACCCCACACGACCAGAATCACCGTAATCGCAATCATGCAGATCAACTCGGTGTAGACCAGATCGGGCCACACCAGAATTTTTTCATTCTTCTCTTGCTCGATCAGCGGTCGGCCTTCTTTCAATCGGCGATCGTTCTCGACCGCGCGCGAAAAGTACAGCCACGTGAAAAAGCCGACGATGAACAGCATCGAAACGATGGGAACATTGTCGGGCTTGCCGACGATCTGACGGAAATCGTAATCCGTTAAACTGAGCGCCGTGAACAACAGCGACAGATTGAGCAGAAACCAGCCGACGTTCGGCTTCACGAAAATTTCGCGGAAATAAATGATCGCGGCCATCAGCAACACCGACAGCGTGAAAAAATACGTCGGGTCGGCGAAACCGTCGATGAAGGACTTCGCGAACTCAGGCATCACGAGCCGGAATTGCTCAGGTTCGGAATGGACGGCGAAATGAGCGGCCGAAAATACGCCGAGAACGATCGTGTAGATGCCCCACCACGTCGCCGTGGGGACGAGTTGTCCGCCGAAGATATCCCACAGCTTCATATTGCCGTCGCGCTTAAAACTGCGCAAAGTCCAGACCAGGTTCATGAGGAACAAGGCGAGATACGCCCATCCCAGGCCATGAATGACCGAGATCGTCAAATTCGGATGAGGGTTAACCATACCCGTCCACCATTCATTCCGTCATGAGTTTTCGAACTCTGATGATATTTCGAATCGTCCGCGTCTCGTCGGTCCCAATTAAAGCGGCTGGCTGATCCCGCCGTCCTTGCGGACACGCCAGAAGTGGACGGCGATCAGCAGCGAGACGACGAGGGGAATCGCCACGCAATGCAAAATGTAGAACCGGTTCAACGTCTCTTCACCTACGAACCGGCTCCCCAGCAGCAGGAACCGCGCATCGCTGGCGTTGGTAATTAAATCGTATCCGCCGATATTCAAGAGTTGAGCGCCCGGGCCTTCATACCCGAGGAACGGCGTCGCGCGGGCCATGTTCGACCCCACGGTAATAGCCCAAATCGCCAGTTGATCCCACGGCAAGAGGTAACCGGTGAACGACAACAGCAGCGTCAGCACAAGCAATAACACGCCGATCACCCAGTTGAACTCGCGCGGGGGCTTATAACTCCCAGTGAGAAACACGCGATACATGTGCAGCCAGACCGTGATTACCATCGCGTGGGCGCCCCAGCGATGGATTTCCCGCATAATGCCCAGCGTCGTGACGTCGCGGAGTGCGAGAATATCGTTGTAGGCCCACTCGAGCGTTGGCCGGTAATAGAACATGAGCAGCACGCCGGTCAGCGTTTCGACCAGAAACAGGAAGAACGTCACCCCCCCCATGCACCAGGTGTCCGAGAGGGCAATCCCCTGCTGCTTGATCGAGACCGGATGCAAGTGCAGAAAAAAGTTGGTGAGCATCACCACGACGCGGTTGCGGCGATCGTAGGGAGCCGGATGCCGAAACACGCTCTTCCAGATCTGCGATTCTCTGATGTATTCGCCCACTGACATCGCGATTGACTTTCTCTGCAAGCCGTTTCACCAGGTTGATGAAAATCGATTCTTCATTCTTCCGAAGTTCATGCCAATTCGACAAATGACGTCTGATCGGTCCACTGCCCCATTTCTTCCTGGAACTTGACGCTCTTGTCGACTTCCAGCATTCCGTCCGGCGCGACCCGCAAGCCCACGCGTTCGAGCGGACGCGGTGCCGGGCCTTCGAAGTTGATCCCCGTAATATAAAATCCCGAACCGTGGCAGGGACATTTGAATTTCTGTTCGCCGTCGAGCCAGTTCGGCGTGCATCCCAAATGGGTGCAGACCGACGCGATAGCATAAATCAAATTGCGGCCATCGTACTGATCGGTATGCACGATCCAGATTCCGCGCGACGACTTCCACTTGTTCGAAACCGTACCGAGAGGATAATCCCCCGGCGGACCGACCTTGAATCGCGTCGGCGGCTCGACCAGCACGTTGGGGAACATGAACCGCGCCATGCCGAGCGTCGCCGTCACCGTCGTCGCCGTCAGGAACGTCCATGCTGCCGCGAACGGAGTCCCGATCAGCGACATCACCACGCCGCGACGAGAGACATCGGATTCCGCAGACTTTTTCGGAGCCACAACCGGTTTTTGCGGCGTGGGGGGGAGCGTCGGTTTCGCAGGCGCTTTGGGAGCAGCGGTCGCCGCTTCACCACCGCGAACTGCCCGCAACATTTCTTCGACCGAGGGGAGCGGCGCACTCGATGCGGCTTCGCTCACCGTGGCCGGCTTCGCCGCGGCTTTCGCTGCCGGCGTGGCACCCGCAGCTCCTTTACCGCGCGCTGCCGCCAGTATGTCGGCAGTCGATTTCGGCGTCGGCTTGGCTCCCGCAGGCTTGTCATCGGCTGCGGGTTTATCTGCGGCAGCGCCGGCGGCTTTTTGAGCGCGCGCGGCGGCGAGAATATCCGCCGTCGACTTCGGTGCGCCATCTCCCGCCTTGGGAGCAGGAGTGGCGGCCGGCTTTTTCGCCGCCGGTACGGTTTCTTCCGGTGCCGGCGCAGCGCTCGCTTCCGCTGGAGGGGCTTCGGAGGCAGGCTCAGTGGGTGTCCCCGCGCCAGCCGCCGATTCGCCGCCGGTCTGCTTGCGAGCCATTGCCAGGATTTCAGCAGTCGTTAGTTTTTTTGCCATATTCAGTCCATGGACCGTGAACGACTCTCGAATCGCAACTCTACCGCTGTCTCTTCGAAGACACCCATACTGCAGGGGGTGTCAGCCGAATTGACGACAGATATCCATTCCCAATAATTACTTGATTCAGACATTGGTCGCCGACTTCCGCATTGAAGATCCCATGTGAAATTCCGGAACGCTCCCCTCGGCTGGAGGATTGATTTTGCGACGTCCGACGACATGGAGATCGACTGGAAGGGGTGTCAGCCAATGGCGCATCAGCCCCTACACTGGCCTCAGTCGAGACCAGAGCGCAGCCTCCCTGCCCATCGTTCTGGAGAATTCTGGCAGGATCGAACTATCGTCGCAACCGTGAAAACGGTAGCGGTTTCAGATTTCTCAGATCCAAGAATAAATGCGACTTTGGGTTTCTCATGCCTTGGAAGTTGCGGCAATAATACCGCAGATTCCCTCGCCGTTCCGTCGACCAAATCGCTCCCTTCAATAATTGATGCGAGCGACACTTGGGCGACGGACGCCGATTCTACATTATGAATCCGGAGCTGAATCGACTTCCATACTGCACCCCTCGGTGCAGACCTTAATACCGATAATATTCCGGCTTATACGGACCCTCGATCGGCACGTTCAGGTACTGCGACTGCTTGGCGTTGAGTTTCGTCAGCTTGACCCCCAGTTTTTCGAGGTGCAGGCGGGCGACTTCCTCATCGAGCTTCTTCGGCAGCATATGCACGCCGAGTTCGTATTTCTCGGCTTCGGTCCACAATTCGATCTGGCCGATCACCTGATTCGAAAAACTGTTCGACATCACGAACGATGGATGCCCCGTCGCACAGCCGAGATTCACCAGCCGGCCTTCCGCCAGGACGATGATCCCGTGACCATCCGGGAAAATGAACTTATCGACCTGCGGCTTGATGTTCAGCCGAGTCACATCCTTGCGGTTCTTCAAGTAAGCGATGTCGATTTCGCAGTCGAAGTGCCCAATGTTGCACACGATGGCGTCGTTCTTCATCGCATCGAGATGTTCCCGACGAATGATGTCGACGCAGCCGGTCGTCGTCACAAAAATGTCAGCCGTCGCAGCGACATCTTCGAGCGTCGCAACCTGATACCCGGCCATCGCGGCCTGCAAGGCACAAATCGGATCGATCTCCGTCACGACCACGCGAGCGCCGAATCCACTCAGGGCCTGCGCACATCCCTTGCCAACATCGCCGTAACCGCAGACGACGGCGACTTTGCCGGCGATCATCACGTCGGTTGCCCGCTTGATGCCGTCGAGCAAAGATTCACGGCAACCGTACAAGTTGTCGAACTTGCTCTTGGTGACGGAATCGTTGACGTTGATGGCAGGGACGCCGAGCTTGCCTTCGGAGTGCAACTGATACAAACGATGGACGCCGGTGGTCGTCTCTTCGGTAATCCCGCGGATCCCCTTGAGCAGTTCGGGAAACCGGTTATGAATCATGAGCGTCAAGTCCCCGCCGTCATCGAGAATCATGTTGAGCGGGGAGCCATCGGGCCAGAAAATCGTCTGCTCGATGCACCAGTCTAATTATTCTTCGTTCATCCCTTTCCAGGCAAAGACCGGAATGTCGCGCGCAGCGATCGCCGCAGCGGCGTGATCCTGAGTCGAAAAAATGTTGCAGCTCGACCAGCGGACTTCGGCACCCAGTTCGATCAGAGTTTCGATCAGCACCGCCGTTTGAATCGTCATGTGCAGGCAGCCGGCGATGCGCGCTCCCTTGAGCGGCTGCGAATCGCGGTATTTGTTGCGGATCGCCATCAAGCCGGGCATTTCATTCTCGGCGAGATCGATTTCTTTGCGACCCCAATCGGCCAGACTCATGTCCTTGACTTTGTACGGCAACACTTCGAGTTTCGTCGACATAACTGGCACCTTCAATATGGGTGAGACTGCATTATCACGATGGGAAACGGCTGAATCTTCCGACATTCCTTCAGAGGCATGCGAACCATCCCGATTTGCGATTACAATAGGTCATTTGATGCGTGTTGGCAACTGCGAGATCGTGAAATGAAGGGCTCGCTCCGGGAAATGGGGAAGGCCCATTTCGAAGTACCGCTGCCATGCCCGCGAAGAGGTGGAATTCAATCGCTTGCGGAAACAGGTTGACAAACCGCAGGGTCAACCCGTTAAGATGTGCCGACCATTTTCCGTCTGACCGTATTCCGACGATGATCGCCTCTACCAATGTAAAAATCGTCGGCGAATATATCCGCACGTGTCATTCGCGCGCGGCATCATCAACATTCAGAATTCCAGTACCGATTCGATAAGGCGGCAGGGCATGCCCACACGCATCAGCGAGATCTATACGTCCCCGACGTGGGGGTTGTCGGTCGAGATTTTTCCTCCGAAAACCTCTGAGGGGGATACCGCGCTCTTCGACAATCTGGATCAACTCTCGCGCTACCGTCCCGCTTTTATTTCATGCACTTACGGAGCCGGCGGCAGCACCAGCAAACGGACGGTCGAATTGTGCGTCGAAATTCAACGCCGTTACGACATCACGGCGACCGCTCACTTCACCTGCATGGGGGGGACTCGCGAAGAACTGTTGAACTGGTTGAAGTTCGCCCACGAATCGGGAATTCGAAATATCATGGCGCTGCGGGGAGACCCGGCGGCGGGGCAGGCGGCTTTCGAACCGGTCTCCGGCGGATTTCGGAATGCTTACGAACTCGTTTCGCTGATCCGCGAGTCGTTTGACGATCTCGGGATCGGCGTCGCCGGTTATCCGGAAAAACATCCCGAAGCCGAAAGTCTGGAGGCAGATATTCAGAATCTCCGGCGAAAAGTTGACCTCGGAGCCGATGCGGTTTATACGCAGCTTTTTTATCGCAACGATTATTTTTTTGATTTTCGAGAGCGTTGCCGGCGAGAGGGGATCGAGATCCCGATTGTCCCTGGAATCATGCCGATCACCGAATTTGCCCGCATCAAGCGAATCACGTCGATGTGCGGAGCGGTGATTCCTGAGGAACTGGCACGGAAACTCGAAGCGGCAAAGGACGATCTACCAGGCCAATTTGAGATTGGGGTCGATTTTGCGATCGCCCAATGCCGGGAGTTGATCGAGTCGGGAGTGCCGGGAATCCATTTTTACGCGTTGAATCGTTCGCAGGCCTGCGAGCGAATTCTGCAGGCGATCGGCCGCAGCCCGCAGGGGAGTGCAATGTCTCAGGGTTGAATCCCAATGACGAAGCCAGAATAGCCCAAGAACTGGAAAGAGCTATAGCCGCAAAAAACGCGAAAAGTCGCAAAAGTAAAGACCCATCCGCTTTGCGTCATTTTGCGTTTTTTGCGGCTATGTTTTCTTCATAACTAACCCGAATTCCGGGCGGGGTTTTCACGCCGATGTATTTTTCCGAAGAAGCTCGAAGTGAAATGGGGAAGGGACCGCCATATCTCCGAAGACTCAGGGAGTGCCTTCTCAGGAAAAAACACACTGCCGGAAATGGAAAATATCGCGGCGCAAAAAAAATTCCCGCCCCTGAAGAAGGGCGGGAAAAATGAAATCCCGGCGATAACCTACTTTCACGCTTTTGGCACTATCATCGGCCCTGTGAGCTTAACGGTCGTGTTCGGAATGGGAACGTGTGTTTCCTCACAGGTAAGGTCACCGGAAAGTAGCAGGTGCGCCAATCTTCCGCGATGGGAAGCCGCCTTCACCTGCCAGTATCCATGATGGTCAGGAGACTGGTTGGAATCCTGACGATCAAATCGCCACGGTGTGATCCGTGGAGAGTATAAACAAAGGTGAGAGCAAAGTGGAGATTCTTAAAGCAATCTTCTGTATAAGCATTCTTTGCCTTGTGTCGAATCGTCAAATCGGGATCGATTATGTGATGTCGATGGCAAGGAAAGAATCAAAGTGGCCAAGCGTTCGCCCATTAGTACTGGTTAGCTTAGACAATTACTTGCCTTACACAGCCAGCCTATCAACCTGGTAGTCTTCCAGGGGGCTTCAGGACAATGTCCAACGAAACCTGATCTTGGGAGAGGCTTCGCGCTTATATGCTTTCAGCGCTTATCCTGACCGTACATAGCTACCCTGCGATGCCTCGAGCGAGACAACAGGTACACCAGAGGTACGTCCCTCTAAATCCTCTCGTACTAAAGAGAAAATCCCTCAAGTTTCGTGCGCCCACAGTAGATAGGGACCGACCTGTCTCACGACGGTCTAAACCCAGCTCACGTACCACTTTAATCGGCGAACAGCCGAACCCTTGGGAGCTTCTTCACCCCCAGGATGTGATGAGCCGACATCG
>JBJXGP010000055.1:0-28501 GCA_046160425.1 Planctomycetaceae bacterium | reverse complement strand
CAGCGTTGCGCCCGCGTCGGCATCGAGGTTGTACGTCCGTGAGTCGACATCGGCATAGACGACGGTCGCTCCGGTATAACGGATCGAATTCGCCGTCGCGATGAAGCTCATTGACGGGCAGATGACTTCATCCCCGGGCCCGACGCCCAGCGTCAGCAAGGCGAGATGCAAGGCGGTCGTGCAATTGGAGACGGCGACGGCATGTTCGGCCTGACAATAGTCGGCGACGACGCGCTCGAACTCGGCGACGCGCGGACCCTGCGTCAGCCAGCCCGACTCGACGACAACTTTCGCCGCCTCAGCTTCTTCGGATCCGATGAATGGTTTGGTGATCGGTATCATGGTGATGGTGCCGGTGCCTTAACCCCGGAGGGGTGACAGTAAATAGCCAGGGGCGTAAGCCCCTGGAATTCATTCAGTGACCGAGGAAAAACCCCGAAGGGGTGACAGAGGATTATTGTTCAAACTGCCAATGCGCTTACATCGATGATTTCTTCATTTTTTTCGCTCGTGGGATATTTCGTCTGTCGCCCCTCCGGGGCTAATGGGAGTCATCGACTTGGTTTCCAGGGGCTTCCGCCCCTGGCTATTGACTACCGCCTCTCCGAGGCTTTTGAGTGGACGTCAATCGTTCATGTGATTGTTTTGTCTCGTTGTGAGTTCTTCTCGGCCGGGTGGCACTGGCGGCTTGTCCGCCAGTGTGATGATGTCGATAGTCATTTCTCGAAGCGGAGCTTGGGAACGAGATACAAAGAGCTCCCTCGCTGACGCTTCGGGTTACGATAATATGTGCCTCTTGTCGCTGCGCGACACCGGTTGACAAGCAACCGGTGCTACCCCCTTTACAATTTCGATGTTTCCAGATACGCGGCGGCTTCGCCTCGGGCGAGGACTTCGGTTCGCCATGCCATCAAGCGTTTTAATCCTTCTTCGAGTCCGACTTGCGTGCGGAAGCCGAGCATTCTCGCGGCTTTCGTGGTGTCGGCCAGTCGTCGCGGCACCGGGTTGACGCTTCGTTCGGGGAAGAAGACCGGTTGCAAATCCTCTCTTCCAGCGACTCTGAGCAATGCGTGCAATAATTCGAGCAGGCTCGTTTCGGTTCCGCTGGCGACGTTGAAGACTTCATCGGAGATGTTACTGGTCATCGCCGCCAGATTGGCGCGGGCGACGTCTTCGCTGTAGACGAAGTCCATCGTTTGTGTGCCGTCGCCGAAAATTTTCGGGGATTCGTTGCAGTCGATGCAGTCGAGCCAGCGGATCAGCACTTCGGTGTACTTGCCGAAGACGTCCATGCGCGGTCCGTAGACGTTGAAGTACCGCAGTGCCACGTAATTCAACTTGTGCATATCGGCGAAGCTGCGGAGCATCCCCTCGTTGGCGACCTTCGCCGCCCCGTACCACGTGCGGTTGTTGTAGGGGTGATGGTCTTCGGGAGTCGGGAACACGTCGGCCATGCCGTAGACCGAAGCCGATGAAGCGGCGACGAGTTTTTTGACGTTTGCCTGAACGCAGGCGGTCAATACGTTGAACGTCCCGTCGACGAGAACTTCGAGGCATTCTCGCGGCTGTTCGGCGCAGAGCGTGATGCGGATCGCCGCCTGATGAAAGACGGCGTCGATTCCCGAAAAATAGGGTCGAATGGCGGCGAAATCGCGGATGTCGGTCTGCACGAGTTCGACGCGGCCGCTGGCGAGTGCCGATTCGAGATTGATCGTCGTCCCGCGCACGAGATTATCGAGGACGACGATTCGGCGCGGGTCGTGCTCGCGCAGAAGCTGGTCGATGATCGTCGAACCGATCAGTCCGCAACCTCCCGTCACGAGTATCGATGTCCCTTTGAGATCCACGGCGATGTGTTTCCTGTTTGTGTCGATTAATTTTATCAGCGAAGCGGAAGCTCTCGAAGACGTGTGTTCCCAAGCGGAGCTTGGGAACAAGAGCGTTTGCCATCCTCAATAATTATTCCTTCGCAGTCAGCGTCTTGGCCGGCTTCTTGTGCGATGCTGAAAAGATTTCCTTGAGCGAAGCCGCGACGTATTCGATTTGTGCGTTGGTCAGTTCGGCGAACATCGGGAGCGACAGACAACGGCTGGTGACATCCTCGGCGATGGGGAAATCTCCCCGTTTGTAGCCGAGGTGGGCATATGCGGGCTGATAAGGGACCGGCGTCGGATAATGGACCGCCGTCGCGATCCCTCGTTCGGCGAGTTGCTTCTGCACGTCGTCGCGCGGCATGTCGTTAATGAGCACGACGAACAGATGCCAGACGTGCGCTTCGGGAGTCGGTGCCGCGGGGAGTTCCAGCCCGTCGACGTCCTTGAGTAACTCGCAATAATATTGAGCATGTTGGCGGCGAAGCGAATTCCAGCGATCGAGTTGCCGCAACTTGACCGAGAGGATCGCTCCTTGCAAGCCTTCCATGCGGGTGTTGTAACCAACTTCGACGTGATTGTGCCGGCCCTGTTGAGCGTGGTCGCGCAAGCGGCGAATGCGGTCGGCGACGTTCTGATCGTTGGTGACGACGGCTCCCCCTTCGCCGAAGGCACCGAGGTTTTTGCCGGGATAAAAGCTGAAGCAGCCGGCTTCGCCGATCGAACCGAGACGCTGGCCGTCGAATTCGGCGCCGTGAGCCTGCGCGGTATCTTCGATGAGCACGAGACGATGATCGTCGGCGATCCGCCGGAGCTGGATGATGTCGGCCCCTTGTCCGTAGAGATGGACGGGCAGAATCGCCTTTGTTTTCGGAGTGATCGCCGCCGCGACTTTTTCGGTATCGAGGTTGTAAGTCACGGGGTCGATATCGACATAGACCGGGGTCGCCCCCACGTAACTGATGGCCCACGTCGTGCTGATCCAGGTGTGCGGCGTGGTGATGATTTCATCTCCTGGCCCGATGTCGTAGGCCAATAACGCCATATGCAGCGCCGACGTGCCGTTGTTCAGCCCGATGCAATGCTTCGTGCCGATGTACGCGGCGAATTCGCGTTCGAACTGTTCGACTCCGGGGCCGAGAATGAACTGCGAGTTGTCCATAATGCGATAAAACGCCGAGCGCAGTTCGTCTCCCACCAATTGGTTTTGGGCCTGGAGATCGAGAAAAGGAACTTTCATTAGCGTTAAGACTCCTGTTGTGTGCGTGCTAATATGCGAGCGGGGACGCCGGCGACGGTTTCACCCGCGGCGACATTTTTCGTGACGACGGCTCCGGCACCGATCATGGCTCCCTCGCCGATCGTTATGCCGGCAAGAATGATTGCACCCGAACCGATGGATGCGCCTCGTTTGACAAGCGTCGGAACGACCGACCAGTCGGCTTCGCCTTGTAATTGTCCTTCAGGGTTCGTGGCCCGTGGATGTAAATCATTCGTGAAACAGACGTGATGACCGATGAAGACTTCGTCCTCGATGGTCACTCCCTCGCAGATAAACGTATGCGAACTGATTTTGCAGCGGGCGCCGATGTGGGCGTTCTTCTGAATCTCGACAAACGTGCCGATTTTGGTTTCGTCGCCGATGCTGCAACCATACAGGTTCACGAAATCGAAAATGCGCACACCCTCGCCGAGCACGACGCTGGGGGCGATTTTCTGGAGTGGTCCCGGGGTAAAAGTCATATCGACGGCTCTTCACGAGTTATGGACGGAACGGTATCCGAGGACTCTATTTGCACATTCGATGCCAAGTTGTTCCTGTCGTTTCAAGCCCGTCCTTCCAGCCTAAATGGGAACAACCGGCTTTGCAATGCGACCTCGTCAAATGCAGTCATAATCGGCACAAGTGAGACGGACTCCGCCCCGGAAACGCCGATGCGCCTAGAAAGTCAGTGAACGCATGAATGGAGACCTGCGTTGGGGGGCGCTGTCGAGGTAAGCCCTATTCGCGGCATGTTGAGAAAACGCCACGCCGAGTCGCGTTGGATGTGGCGAAACATCAACACCCATTACAACGCGCTAACACCCCGTTGAAAAAGTGTGCCACTGCTGGCTTGCCCAGCAGTGGAGTTCATAACCGTTGGAAAAAGACCGGGTGGATAAACCACCCGGCTCATTGATCTCAGTAATTTGATCATTTTTCAAGGGGCTATTAAATCACGACCCAGCCGCCGCCGAACCACATCGCCAGGACAAACTGTCCCGCGGCGAAGATGACCAACGTCACCCAGCCGCTTTCCTTGCCTCCGATTTTGTTTCCCGCCACGAGAAACACGGGGATGATGCACCAGATATAACGGCCGTAAGACGCTACGGTTTCGAGAGTCATCAGCGGAAGCAAGAACGACACCATCGCGAACAGCAGGACGCCCGTCCCCAGCTTTCGAATCGACGGCAACCACATCAAAGCCCAAAGATACAGCAGGGGATCGGCGATGCGGCCCGAATACAATTCGAGCGGCGGACTATCGGAGTTCGTCAGCAATTTGATCACATTCAGCACCCCTGCGAGCAGCGTAATCAACCATCGCACCGGGTTCAGACCCGACATCTTCGGCGGATCGTACCAACTGACATGCAGGTAGAGCAGGGGATCGCCGAACACATATCCCAGGTAGGCGAAATACGCGGCGACTCCGACACCCGTCAACGCCAGTCCGACGAATGCGCGAACAGCCTTATCACGATTCCAGGGACGACTCGACAATACCGGGATGAACAATCCCGCGAGTGCCACGGCGGGGGGGCGGAAGGCGGTTGCAATTCCGCCCCATACTCCGGCAAGACGGTAATTCTCTTGCTGCGCGGCGGATAGAGCGCCGATGATGCCGATCGCCAGGAACGGATCGGCGTAGGGAACGCTGCCGAAGAATCCCATCGGATAAAATTGCCAGAGAAGCAACGTCCAGCGCGCCGATGGTTCGCCGAATACGCGCGATGCATAACGATAGAGCAGACATCCCGCCGCCAGCGTTGCCAGGTTGGAGAGCAGAATCGCCGACGGAATGACGGGCAACCCGATGCTTTGCATGGCGCGGATTGCCAGCGGAAACCCCGGGAAAAAAGCCACATTTTGCTGAATCGGCAATTTCGGGTCCGCTCGATAACCGACCTCGACGACGCTCAGATACCATAAGGTATCCCAATGCACGAACGGCGAGAGACTCTCCCAGCGCCCGCCGGGCTTGATCCCCAACATCGGATAGCGGCCATATTTGGGCATGTTCTGGGCATAGTTGCGGTAGTAATCTTCGAGATTTTCGTACGTCCCGGCGTGAGGATTGACGTCCTTGAAATCGGTCTGCACCGGCCAGAATGCGGCCCCCACATACAACGCCGAGATGGTCCAGATGCGGCTGGCGATCCATACCGCGAGGGGGAATATCCACCATCGCGATGCACTTGCCAAAGTGGTTGATGTATTTGGCGGACTCGGTGTGGCAGCGCTCGTCATGATTCACCATTCACGAGAGAACTCGATATCATCGTCGGCGTGTCAGGAGATGCAGGAGTTGAACTCGCGGATGGGGCATGCCGGGCATTGACGACATGGCGTTCGGTGTATTGCGGCTTGCGATTCACATTCAGATGCAGCCGCCCCAGATATTCGCCGATCAAACCCAGCGACAGCAGTTGCAATCCACCGAGCACAAGAATGGCAACGATGGTCGAGGCATAACCGGGGACGCTGATCTCGCCGAAGAAGTAGCGGTGCAGATAATACGCGGCGGTTGCCATGCCGCACAGGCTCGCCAGCAATCCGACGGCGGAGACCAGTTGCAACGGCAACAGCGAAAAGTTCGTAAAGAGATTGAGAGCCAGCACCAGCAGTTTGGCGACCGAATAGCCCGATCGTCCGTGCCGGCGGGGATGGTGTTCGACGATCACCTGTCCGACGCGCTGGGTATTCCAGCCCAACAGGCCGTCGACAAACGTGAAATTGAGCGCGTACGACAGAATGCTGTCGACCAGTTGTCGACGGATGACGCGGAACGGCGTCACGCGCACGGGAATCTTGTAAACCGTGCGGTAGAACAGGTTGATCAGCGACGAGCCGACGTTGCGAAAGGCCGTGTGCTGCCGATCGTCGGGGCAGCCGTAAACGAGGTCGAAGTCATTGCGTTCGATTTCGTGCAGCAGTTTGGGGATTTCCTCGGGGGGATTCTGTAAATCGTCATCGAGCGTGATGACGAATCGGCCGCGCACGTGACGGAAGCCGCACATGAGCGCGTTATGTTGTCCGTAATTTCGCATCAGTTGTACGACGGTGATCACTTGCGGATGAGTTTTTTGCAGCTCCTGCATCACGCCGAAAGAATCGTCGGGGCTGCCGTCGTCGACTAGGATGATTTCGTATGTCCGGTCGAGCGCGCGCAAGACGTTGTTCAGACGGTCGATGAGCAGCGGCAGCGATTGCCGCGAACGATAGACGGGAACGACGATCGAAAGATCGACCTCGACCGTTGCCGAATGTTCGTGCATCGTACCGTTCATTGTGTGCTGTTTGTCTTTTGCCCTTCTCCCTCGGGGAGAAGGTGGCCGAAGGCCGGATATGGGTGTATTTTAGTATTTTCCGGGTGGCACTGGCGGCTTGTCCGCCAGTGTGATGGAACGTTGATGGTTATTGTTCGAAGCGGAAGCTCTCGATGACTTGTGTTCCCAAGCGGAGCTTGGGAACAAGACACGATTCTTATTCAGATAAAAATGGTGGGCACAGCCCACCCTACTTTTTGCGGAAGATCATCATCTTTTGTGTGCCGTAATCGCCGATGGCGGGCCATTGGGCAGCCCAGCGATTCCATTCGCACAGCGGGTCGGCGACGAGCCCTTCAGAACCGGCGGCTTTCGCAAGAATCGGCTTGATCACACGCGTCGCCACGTAATACGAACTGGCAAAATGACTGACGGTCTCAAGTTCGCACGTCGATGACAGACATTCTTGCACTTTGTCGAGATCGAGGTAATTGTTGAACGGCGGCATGGGGATCGGGGTGAGGCCGAATTCGGCCCGCAGATCGTTCAGCCGTTGCCAGCCCTGCACGGTCGCTTCGGAGAGGATCAAACGCCCTCCCGGTTTGAGCACGCGGACATACTCGCGCAGTCCCTGGCATTGTTGCTCCCACGTCCCCAGATTGATGATCACGCGAATGCTCATGACGACGTCGTAAGCGGCATCGGCAAATTGCAGCCGCCGCGCATCGCCGACGTCGAACGCCACGCGGCTTTGCCAGCGCTCGGCATATCGCTTTTGCAGATCGTCGAGATTCGCCCGCGCGTATTGAATCATCTCGGGAATGTAATCGACCGCCATGATGTCCAACGTCTTTTCGGCGGCGAGTTGGAGCGTCGTCGCGCCGTTCGCGCAGCCCACATCCAGTATCTTTTCGCCGCTGTGCAGATGGTTGAGCAATTCGCGAAATTCCAGTTCCATCACGCGAATGTCGGACCACGAGGCCTGTGCCTTGGGGCCGTGCTGCAAAGCCTGTTCGGTCCAGAATTCCTGAATCTGGTGGTCAGTCCAGCGATCTTGTGCGGTGCTCATAGGGATGGTGTCTCGTTAGGAAAATGAGAAATACAGCTAAGAAAACCCCCTTCGCCAGCCTTTCAGCGATCGACTTCGATGGAGGTATTCTCTTGCATATGCGATGCGGGTTGATTCATCAGTCGTGTTTTCAGAAACTCGGTGATCGCCTCGATGACCGTCATCTGCTGCGCGGCCGTCAGTTCGAAATACATCGGCAGACGGATCAACCGCGAACTCAAGTCTTCAGTCACCGGCAAGTCGCCGGGACGCCCGCCGTAGGTTTGTCCCATCGGCGAGGTGTGCAGCGGGATGTAATGAAAGACGGCGTGAACTCCCTGCGATTTAAGGTGTGCGAGCATTTCGTCGCGCAGCGATTCCGTCGGGAGAAGCAGATAGAAAATATGAAAGTTGCTCTCACAATCCGGCGGAATGCGCGGAAGACGAACGCCCGTCGTCGCCTCAAACGGTTGGAGATGATCCCAATACGTCTGGAACAATTCTTTACGACGCTGACTGATGGCGTCGATCTGCTCGAATTGCCCGTACAGAAACGCCGAGCAGATTTCGCTGGGGACATACGATGACCCTTGCGAGACCCACGTGTATTTGTCGACTTCTCCGCGAAAGAACCGCTGGCGATTGGTCCCCTTGTCGCGGATGATCTCGGCCTCTTCAATCAGGTCGGGATCGTTGAGGCACAAGGCGCCTCCTTCTCCGCAGATCACATTTTTGGTTTCGTGAAAGCTGTAGGTTCCGATGTGGCCGATCGAGCCGAGCGCCCGCCCCTGATAGAAGGCGTTGATTCCCTGAGCGGCATCTTCAACGACTTTCAAATTGTTTCCTTTGGCGATCGCCATGATGCGGTCCATCTCGCAAGCGACTCCCGCGTAATGCACGGCGAAAATGGCTTTGGTGCGCTCGGTCAAGGCATCTTCGATTTTCGTCTCGTCGATGTTCAACGTGTCGGGGCGGATGTCGACGAAGACGGGCCGCGCCCCCAGGCGGACGAACGCATTTGCCGTCGAGACAAACGTGTACGACGGCAGGATCACCTCATCGCCGGGCTTAAGTTGGCAGAGCATGGCGGCCATTTCGAGCGACGCGGTACACGAGGGAGTCATCAAAACTTTGCGGATGCCGTAACGCTGTTCGAGCATTTGAGCGCAGCGTTTTGTGAACGGTCCGTCCCCTGCGAGGTTGCCAAAAGTCACCGCCTGGGCGATGTAGAACAACTCTTTGCCGGCGATAAACGGTTTATTGAAAGGGATGGTGATGGGCATTCTGGTCCACGCATTCGAATAGATGAGAGATCAAAGCGGTCGTCATCCCGTCAGGCAACGGGATCAGCGTTACTGAACAAGTCGTTGTCGTGTCTATTGTTAGTCGTTTTTGGCTGTACGCGATCTAGCCCTGATCGTGGACCGCCGATATCGATTGTGCATAAAATGCCGGTTGTACGGGTCGCCGATCGTGGGACGCGCGACCGGGATATGCAGGGCATCTTCGCTGTCAGGTGAAAGCAATTCGCGCGCCGCCCTGCCGAAATAAATCCACGGCACGCTATCTGCCCTGATCGTGCAGAAGAGTCCCGATGCACTGCGTCGAGGATCCGTTGAGGATTGGAAATTCCCACCCGATACATTGGATGCTGATAGGGTACAGAATACCGGAAAGTGACCGACGATTCGATGCTCGACAACGAAAAACCATCCCGGAAAGAACATCTCGCCGCACTCCTCTGTCTGTTGTTGGCGGCGGCGTTCTGCTTTCAGGATCTGCTGAAACACCCGGATGGATTGCTCGTCGGTCCGCAGGATGGCGGTTTCAACGACGTCACGCGTAATATCCTCGCGTCCCGTTCGTACCCGCGCGATGTTGGTTCGGCGATCAACGATTTCCCGGCGTGGAATCCCGGCGGATTGCTGGGAATTCCATGGTGGGGAAATCCGCAGTCGGCGATGTTCTATCCTTTGAATTGGCTGTACCGCTGGTGCGACCCCATCTCGCTCGTGAGCTGGCTGCTGGTCCTGCATCACGTCTGGGGAGGTTGGGGGGTCTACTTCTGGGGACGTCTTCACGGCTTGAGCGCCGTCGCGGCGGTGTTCGCCGGGTCGGCTTATCTCGCCGCCCCGTATCTGATCGCGAATACGGGTGAAGGGCATTACAACCCGGTCTGCCTGATGGCCTGGGTTCCCTGGGGGCTGATCTGTTACGAATATATCCGGCAAGGTCGCCGTCGCGCCCCGGCGTGGCTGGCGGTCGTTCTTGCTCTCTGCTTTTTCTGCGGACACGTGCAGGAACTCTTCTATCTTTCGCTGATGATCGCCCTCTTGTCGGTCGCCGACGTCGTGCTGACGGCGCTCCCCGGATTGCTCATTCCTAAAAAGATCTGCCTGATGCGGATGGTCATGGCGGCGCTGTTGGTCGCCGGTCTGATCGCCATCGATATCGGGCCGATCTGGATCTACACGAAACAAGCGGTGCGTGCGGGAGGGATGACCGCCGCTCAATCGAGCGATATCAGTCTAGGGACAGAAAGCCTGGGCCAGTTGCTCAATCCGTTAGCGTTGGGGGGACCGGCGGATTATCGCGGACCCGGGAAATTCTACTGGGAAACGTTATGCCATTTCGGCCTGATCGTCACGGCACTCGGCGTGTGGGGGATGTGGCGAGTCCGGCAGAATTATCTATGGGCGCGCTGGCTGCCGTTCCTGATCGTTGCCTTCCTGTTCTGCTTCGGGACCAGCACGCCCGTTTATCCGCTGATGCACCGCTTTTTGCCGGGAATCAGCCTGTTTCGGGCGCCGTCGCGCGCACTGTTCTTCTGCTCGCTGCTGATGGCCTTATACTCCGGTGCGGGACTGGATCGTCTCTTGTCATCGTTCAAATTACCTGAAAGACGAAAGCTGGCATTTGCATTGGGAGCCGGCCTGTGCTGTTTGTCGGTCGTCGAACTGCAACGTCATGCCTCCGCCGTGCTGAGGGTCATCCCGCGGGAAAACATCCGCCTCGATAACCCGGTCCTGAAAGACTTGCAACCGTTGGCAAAACACGAACGGGTGCTCGTCGAACAGGATTTGTTGAGCGACAGCGAGGCGTGGAAAGCGGGCGTGCAAAAGGTCCAGGCGTATGACCCCGTGCCGTTGACTCGGTTCGCGATCGCGATGGCAGCGCTGGTCGCACCGAAAAAAGATCCCGCGATGGAGATGACGGGCATCTACCCCGTTGAAATATCGGCGTATCGAAAATCGGTTCTCGATCTGCTGGGGGTTCGTTACGCGGTCGTGCGCGGCCAGGTCGAGCCTCCGGAGGGTTGGACGGTCAAAGCCAGTGGAGAAACCCCGCGCGAGTTTGTCCTGCCGGGGGAAAAAACTCCCATTTTCCCTTACACGGTTCTCGAAAATTTGTCGCCGTTGCCGCGAGCTTTTGTCATCGGGAAAAAGGGAACCTTCGACGAGCGCGGGGGGATGAACGGGATCATCGAACGGCTTTCGGCGTTCGATCCCCGGGAAGAATTGCTCTTGCCCACTTCGATCAGCGCCCCCCCGAAAGGCTGTCCATTTACTCCCGCAACGATCAAAGGCTATGAACTCGATCGCATCGAAATCGCCGTGAATGTCGATCAACCGGGCTTTCTGGTCCTGACGGACGTCTGGTATCCCGGCTGGGTTGCCGAGGTCGATGGCCGGCCCGCGCCGATCATTCCCGCGAATTTTTCGTTCCGGGGGGTGCCGATTTCCGCCGGTACGAAGTCGGTGGTATTCCGATACCTCCCGCCGATGGCTAAGCTGGGACAGACAGTGACCGCCGTCACGCTCTTGATCGTGGCTCTCTCGTATTTCGTTGCCGGAAAAAACAACGCATCCAATCAATTGAATCAACCGGCGCCGGCTGGAACGGTGGATCGGAAAGTGCCAACATGATTGATCAATCGACCAGGCGTGATGCAGAGACACCGCCGGAAATGGTTTCGGTGGTCGTTCCCGTTTTCAATGAAGAAGAATCGCTCGAGCTGATGTATCGCGAGTTGAGCAATGCGCTCCGCAATCAGCCCTGGTCGTATGAGTTGATCTTCGTCAACGACGGATCGAGCGACCGCACGGCGGAAATTCTCGATGTGATGGCGAAGGAAGATCCCGCGGTTCTCGCGATTCATTTCCGGCGGAATTACGGCCAAACGGCGGCGATGTCCGCCGGTATCGATCACAGCAGCGGGGAAATCGTCGTCCCCATCGACGGCGATTTGCAGAACGATCCCGCCGACATCCCCCGGCTCGTCGCGAAATTGCAGGAAGGATACGACGTCGTCAGCGGCTGGCGCAAAGACCGCCAGGACCGCGCGATCACGCGCAAGTTTCCTTCGCGCTGCGCCAACTGGCTGATCAGTAAAATTTCGGGAGTGAATCTTCACGATTACGGTTGCACGCTCAAAGCATACCGTCGCGATGTGATGTCGGGCGTGCGGTTGTACGGCGAGATGCATCGGTTCGTTCCCATCTATGCCCACATGCAGGGAGGGGCGATCACCGAGATGGTCGTCAATCACCGCTCGCGAAAATACGGCAGCAGCAAATACGGATTGAGCCGCATCTACAAAGTGCTGCTCGATCTGATGCTGGTGAAATTTCTCGCTTCGTACGCGTCGAAACCGATGTACGTATTCGGAGGTTTCGGGTTGCTCTGTCTGACTCTCAGTGCGCTGCCGATCGGTTTGGCGTTATGGTTCAAGTTCACGACGATCCCCGGCATGCAGAAGGATTTCGTCGAAACTCCGTTGCCGGTTGTCTCGTCGGTCATGGTCCTCGTCGGCTTTCTGGCGATCCTGCAAGGTCTGCTCGCGGAAGTTCTGATGCGGACATATTTCGAATCGCAAGGCAAACGGACATATCAAGTTAGCAAAAGCAGCCGGACCTTGAATCACGCCGTCGCGCAACCGGACGAGTAATAGATAGAGGGTGAGTGATTACAATCCCGACCGGGACAATTCCTGAAATAATCTCACACAAAGTCACGAAGGCACAAAGAAGGCAAAGGATATTACAAGCACCAGACAAGTCAATGACCGTCGATATCATATCGCAATTGTGCGAATTCA
Source organism: Planctomycetaceae bacterium (assembly GCA_046160425.1). GTDB lineage: Bacteria > Planctomycetota > Planctomycetia > Planctomycetales > Planctomycetaceae > JAQCEJ01. The sequence continues at coordinate 15,951 of JBJXGP010000055.1, read as the reverse complement.
TATCGCTGCCAACTGGCGAGTGAACCAGACTCAGAAAATTATTTTTAACTTCGTGCCTTTGTGACTTCGTGTGAGACTCGTTTTTTCCGTTTGACGTTGACATTTGAACTGAACTCGTAGAACCAAAACCTATGTGCGGAATTGTGGGATTTGTCGGGATGCGAAACGATCATCTCCTCGCGGAGATGCGCGATGCCCTTGCGCACCGCGGTCCCGATGCCAGCGGCATGTTCGCCGATCCCGACGTCTCCCTCGGCCATCGCCGGCTCGCGGTCCTCGATCTCCACACAGGCGATCAACCGCAATACAACTCCGATGACAGTCACGTGATTGTCTTCAACGGCGAGATTTACAATTACCGCAAACTTCGCGACGAACTGGCTCAGGAGGGGTATCCGTTCAAGACCATGTCGGATACCGAAGTCATCCTCGCCGCCTACGACCGCTACGGCGATGCGTGCGTCGAGCATCTCGACGGGATGTTCGCCTTCGTGATCTACGATCGCACCCGCAAGCAATTGTTTGGCGCGCGAGACCGCCTCGGCAAGAAGCCGCTGTTCTACATCTCCCGCGAGAATTCAACTTCGGGCAACGCAGTGCATGAGATCGAATTCGCATTCGCCTCGGAAATCAAAGCGTTTTTGCGGCATCCGGAATTGGCGAACGAGATGCGACTCTCCCATGCCGGATTGATTTCGTATCTGCTCAACGATTACGTCCTCGGCGGCGAACGGATTTACGAAGGAGTCAAAAGTTTCGATCCCGGCACGGCGTTCACATATGGTTTGAGCGATTCCGACTCGCCGGGACTGAAAGTCTGGCGGTATTGGGATCTCTCGCTGCACGGGCCGACGTCGCTGATCGGTATCGATGAAGACGAAGCCTGCGAGCGGGTGATCGACCTGCTGCGGGAGGCGGTCTTCAAACGGCTCGTCGCCGATGTTCCGGTCGGGGCACTTCTTTCCGGCGGAATCGATTCGTCGTCGATCGTCGCCTTCATGGTCCAGGCCAAGCCCGCGCATCAGGTCGAAACCTTTTCGATCGGATTCGATGATGCCAGCTACGATGAATCGTCCTACGCCGAGCAAGTCGCCGCCCACTTCGGCACGAAGCATCGCAATCGGCAATTCACCGCGAACGAACTTCTGGAGCGATTGCCGGAAATGACGGCGAGCATGGATGAACCGTTCGCCGACCCGTCGCTGCTGCCGGTGGCGATGCTTTGCCAGTTCGCCCGCGAACACGTGACCGTGGCTCTGGGAGGTGACGGGGGAGATGAACTCTTCGCGGGCTACGATCCGTTTCGTGCCGTGAAGCCGGCGCGTTGGTATCGCCGGCTCGTCCCGTCGTTCGTTCACGAGAACGTGATCTCTCCCTTGTCGCGCTGTCTGCCATCCTCAGAACAAAACATGCCGCTCGAGTTCAAGGTCTCGCGATTTCTTCGCGGGGTGGTCGTCCCTCCGGAGCTTTGTTCCGCGACGTGGATGGGGGCGTTCTCGCCTGCCCAGTTGCGAAGACTCATGCCCGATGCGATGTCGGAAGCGATGGTCGAACGGGCGTACTCTCCGATCGTCGTCGCGTATCGGCAACTCGCTGATCGGGGAGGTGACGATCTCGATCAGGCGCTCGATTTCTTCGAGCGATTTTACATGGTGGATGACATTCTCGTGAAAGTCGACCGCGCCAGCATGCGGTATGCCCTCGAAGTCCGCACGCCGTTTCTCGATCGCGAACTGGTTGAGTTCGTCAATGCCCTGCCGAATTCGATGAAGCTCCGCAAGCGGACCACAAAATATCTGCTCAAAAAAGCCTTGGCGGGACACGATTCGCGACCGCCGATCATCCCGCAAGAGATCATCAGCCGCAAGAAAAAAGGCTTCGGGATCCCCGTCGCGCGCTGGATTCGGCATGAACTGAAGAGCACGTTTTGCGACGTGCTAATCCGCGACTGGCCCGCAGATAAACTCCCCATGTTCGATTGCCAGGAGTTGAAACGCCTCTACGACGAACACATGCAGCGATCGCATAACCATTACAAGGAACTCTGGGCATTGTTCGTCCTCGCGCAGTGGGCCAATCAGCATTTGTGAGGTATGCGACTTAATTGTAAGTAACATCTTCGGGTTGGCACGACCCTGAGTCTTCGAAGGGCGTGGTTCTCGAATGAAGAAAACCACGCCCTTCCCAAAGCGTCAGGACGTGCCACCCAAACCATTCATTCGCGAGGAGTTCTGACCCGATCACAAATGTGCAAGCCCGCGGACTACCGCAGGCGGAACGAAATATGCAATCATACTGTGATGCGAACGAACGATCTCTATTGATTAAAGGGCAACGGTTCGAGTGTGACGAACGTTCCGGCCGAACGAGCGGATCACGACCGTCCGGGTGACAAGTCATACTGCGGATATTGAATTTGAGGACTTAACCGAATGTGAGTCGATGATGCATTTCGGCAACATCGATGCGCATTGTTCCACATCGTCGACTTCAGGATTTTGGACGGCTCACATGAAACCGATGATCTCGATCATCATACCGGTGAAGAACGAAGAAGAGACCTTGCCGGCGCTCTACGAGCGGATGACGAAGGCCGCTCCGAGCTGGAATTGCGATTACGAAGTGATCGTGATCGACGACGGCTCGACCGACGCCTCGGCTGAACTTCTCAATTCGATTCATCGCGAAGATCCGCGCTGGAAAGTGCTGAAATTCTCGCGCAACTTCGGCCATCAGCCGGCGGTCTCCGCAGGAATTCACTACAGCAGCGGCGATGCCGTCGTCGTGATGGATGCCGACTTGCAGGATCCTCCTGAAGAGCTGGTCCGCTTTCTCGACAAGTGGCGCGAGGGATATCAAGTCGTATATGCCATCCGCACCAAGCGCAAAGAAAACATCTTCAAGCGGACGGCATATGCTTTGTTCTATCGGCTGCTGAAACGGCTTTCGTCGATCGACGTCCCACTCGATGCCGGTGATTTCTGCGTCATGGATCGTGCGGTCGTCAATGTGCTGGCCGCGATTCCCGAAAAGACCCGCTTCGTGCGCGGCTTGCGAAGCTGGGCCGGCTTCCGGCAAATCGGCGTCGCCTACGAACGCCAGGCACGGCACGCCGGCGAAGTGAAATACACGTTCTCCAAATTGATGCAACTGGCCATCAACGGCATCCTCTCGTTCAGCAATGCACCGCTGCGGCTGGCGAGCTGGCTCGGTTTTCTGTTCTGTGGATTGTCGATCGGACTGATCGTGTTTCTCGTCGCATGGTGGGCGACCGACTTGACGTTTCTCGGCATGCATCCAAGAAACTCCGCGGGCTGGACCAGCCTGGTTTCACTGATCCTGTTCGTGTCGGGCCTCAACATGCTGATGATCGGCGTGGTCGGCGAATACCTCGCCCGCGTCTTCGATGAAGTCAAAGGCCGGCCGCCGTGGGTCATCGCCGATGCGATCGGCTTCGATGACAAGCTCGTTCCCGCCGAGCGCCAGCCGATCGGCTGGTTCGCCGCTGCCGACAAGTTTCCCCCCACGCGGCCGCGATTGAAAGTCGCTTCTGCCGACGAGCATCTGCAACTTCACACCGAAGAAGCCGAGGTGAGCAAAGAATCTCCCAACGGGAGAACATGAACTCCGCGAACGTTCGTGAGACGCACACACCGCGCGACCAACAGGACACGGCATGCAAGAGTCGTACAGCAAAGCGTATGCAGATTTATGGCGAGGCCACTGGTGGTGGCAGGCTCGTCACCACATCGTGCTGCGCCTGCTCGATCGCTGGCAGAAAGATTTCCGCAAAGACAACAGCCATTCCTCGGCAACCGCTGCCAAGCCCGCGATTCTCGACATCGGCTGCGCGGGAGGCGTCGCCTTCGACGACTGGTCGCGCTACGGCGACGTGTACGGCATCGAACCCGATGAGAATCTGATCTCATCAACGAGCCCCTGGCACGAGCGGGTCGAACACACGCTGTTCGACGATGCGTATTGTTCGCCGCGCGCGTATGACGTGGTCCTGATGCTCGATGTGCTCGAGCATATCGAAGATGACGATGCGGCGATGCGAAAGTTGTACGGCATTCTCAAGCCGGGGGGGTGTGCGATTCTGACAGTCCCCGCGCTCCCTGCGCTGTGGAGCGTCCACGACGAGGTGAATCTCCATTTTCGCCGCTACACGAAGGCGACGTTGTCGGGGGTTGTCCGGCGTGCGGGCTTTGAAATTCGCGAACTGCGCTATCTGTTTTTCTGGTCGCTCGGCCTGGTCTATGCGAGAAAATGGCTCAGCCGCGGCAAGCCGGATGCCTATGCGGTCAGCGTTCCCGCGAGACCGGTGAACGCCTTGATGCGAACTTTGTCGCTGTGCGAGGTGTGGCTCACCGATACGCTGGGCATTCCCGTTCCCTGCGGAAGTTCGCTGGTCACGATCTTGCGAAAACCGCACGAGACTACCGAATCGCTGCTCCGTCAAACCGAGTTGAAGCCCGAGGAAATCTGTCGATGACTGTATCTCACGACGCGATCAGGGCAGACGATACGATCGGGGACGATGCGGCAGCTCTCCGCGATGCCACACTGCCGGCAACAACGACCGGTTCGTGGAAAGAACTTCTGCTCGCCGCGATCGCACTGGCGATTATCGCGCAGATCATCTTCTGGCCGCTCGCGACGCATCCGACCGAAATGCTGGTCGGCCCGCAGCGGAAAGGGCTGAACGATCTGAATGCGTATTACATTTACAGCCGGCAGTTTCCGCTGGAGATGATGCAGCGGTTCGGCGAGTTTCCGTTCTGGAATCCGTATTCGAGTTTCGGAAAATCATACGTCGGCAACCCGCAGTCGGCGTTGTATTACCCGCCGAACTGGATCTGCTTCTTCATCGAATCGTCGATCGCCTTGAGCTGGTTGATGGTCGCACACCATTGGTGGGCGGGGCTGGGGGTATATGTCCTGGTGCGGATGATGGGGTGCCGCTTTTCGAGCGCCCTGTTCGCCGGCGCTGCGGCGCTCGCGGGGCCGTACTGGATCGCACATATGGGCGAAGGACACTACGCGCAGGTCTGCGCGGTGAGTTGGGCTCCGTGGGCCTTGTTGGCGTTCGGGCTGATCCGCTCCGCACACCGTTTCGGCATCATGGCAATGGTCAGCGTGCTGGCGATGAGTTTCTTCTGCGATCACGTGCAGGAAACCTTCTACCTCGTGCTGATGCTTTCGGGATGCCTGCTCGCGGATGCCGTTTCGCTGATGTGGAACAAACGCCGCGCGGATGCCTTCGGATTGGTCGGTCGCTGGACCGCCGTCGGCTTGCTCACCGCGGGGCTGGTCAGCATCGATCTCATCCCTTCGATGGCGTACACGCGCTCGACGATTCGAGCGGTGATTCGCGATGCCGAATTGCAGGTCAGTTCCGATCGCTTTCTGACGCAGAACTATTCGCAGTTGCTCGATCCCTACGTGTTGGGAGCACCGAAAAACTATGAAGTTCAAGGAACCCCCTACTGCGAGATGTCGCTGTACCTCGGGATCATTCCCGCAGTGCTCGCGGGCGTCGGCATCGTCGGGTTCAGGCGGGCTCCCGGCGTGACGATGTTGACGGTGCTCCTGGCGTTCACATTCTTGTTCGCGCTGGGGCGGGACGGCCCGCTGTATTCCCTCATGTACTCGTTCGTGCCGGGGATCGCCTGGTTTCGCGCGCAAGCCCGAATCTTGTTCTATACGCAACTGCTGCTGTCGATTCTCGCCGGTCTGGGGGTCGAATGGATCGCCAGGCGATCGTCGAACGACTCGCTCGATACCGCCGTCGACGGTAAAAGTATTTATCGTCTTCCGTTATATGCGGCGGTCGTCTACGCTTTATCCGCGACGCTGATGATTTACTTTCTGATCCCCGCCGAATTGCAGAAGTCATCGGTTCTGCTGCTGAAGACGATCTGGCAACGGCCGATGCTGTGGGTCTGTCTGTTTTCCCCCGCGATGCTGGCGGCGACGATGCGAATGCTCAATCTGGGTACCTTGTCGCGACATAAACCGCTGTTGACGACTTGCGGATTCACCTTGCTATTGCTGATCGAGACGACTCTCTTCGCACGAGAAACGCTGGTCACCGTCAAGCCGGTTCCGCTGGACATTGAAACCGCGTCGACATCCAATTCGCCCGTTACAACTGAAGCCGCCGTGCGGTTTGGCGATCTCTCACAACTCGCCGCCGACCAAGGAGAGAACGGCTCCTACCCGCGCGTCGTGTCGCTGCATTCGCTGCTGAGCGAACATCGCTCGTGCGAACTGGGGATTCACCGTCTGAGGGGTTACGACCCGATACTGTTGACGAACTACATGCTGGCGATTTTGCATCTGCGCCCCATCGGTTCCGACCTGATCGAAAATATGGGGTTCCTCGCCATCGACCTGACGACCGTGCGGCAGAACCTGCTGTCGCTGTACGGCGTGCGATATGCGATTGTTCCGCGCAATAGTCCGCATGCGATGCCCGACGGCTGGATTCATCGGGGCGTGGGAGAGATTCCTGCACCGATCATTCCCCGCGAACGGCCGGCGTCGAAGCGCAATGGAACCGATCATGCCGCGAATGAACCGCTGTTTCTGGGATATCAAGTCTGGGAAAACCCGCACGCGCTGCCGAGAGCATTCGTCGTCGGTCATGCGGAGATCTCCGCGAACCTGAAGCGCACCGCGGAGACCGTCGATGATCCTTCTAAACGTCTGGATGCCCAACTTGAGGCGTTCGATCCGCGGCAGGCCGTCATCTTGCAGACCGATGACGTGCTTCCGCCGGGACCACGGTCGGATTATCGTCCCGCAGTCGTCACTGCTTACACGCCCAATCGCGTCGCGGTCGCCGTGGAACTCGAACATCCCGGTTATCTCGTGCTGACCGATCTGTACCATCCGGGATGGACGGCGACCGACAACGGTCAACCGGTGAAGATCCTGCTGGGGGACATTGGTTTCCGCGCGATCCCCCTCGCGGCGGGCCGGCATGAAATTGAATTTCGATATCAGACCGTCGGGTTTTCACAGGGACGCATCCTCACGCTGTCGAGCCTGCTCGTGCTGATGCTGCTTGTCGTGAAGCGCCGGCGAAAGTAACGCCTCGTAGGGTGGGCTTCGCCCACCAAAAAAAAGAAGCAGCAGTCGGAGCAAAACACGGGGGGCGTTTCGCTGCACGACTGCTGCTGCGTTTCTTCCTGAAAGGCTGACACTGAAGTCAGCCTTTTCCACGGAAGAAACGGGGGTATCGTTATTTTCGTAGGGTGGGCTGTGCCCACCAACTTCGCTCGACGATCGCGGTGGGTCAGCGCGGCCAAGCACCGCTCGACGCCACCCTACAAAATCATGGCGAACTCCGCAGCCATTTGAAGATGACGAGCATTCCCAACCAGGCCCCGGCGGTGTATGCGACGACGTCCGAGACGTCGGGGATGTTGGGGGGAAAAAAGATCTGCACGGTCTCAATGCCCAGCGCCAATAGCAGGCAGATTCCCAACGCCCCGCGAGTCAGTTTCTTGCGCATCGATACGGGGATCGCCGAACTCCCGATGATCTGGGCGAGCAGCATCCCGAATGGAACAAACGTCATCAGCTTGGCAATCGGGTTCGGCTCCGAGGCATGCATCCAGACTTGAAAAGGCCAGTGAATCATCTGCTCGGATCGCAGGCTGATCGCCGTATTGTTCCCCAGCACGGCGAACGGCCACCAGTACAGAAAACACAGCCACATCACATAGGTCACAGCGGCCAGATTCCATTTCAGGTAATGCCCCAATTGATACTTGTCGACGTAATACGACAGCAATTTATGCTCGTCGCTCCCCGGGAAACGAATCGCCAGGGCACCGATGACAACCCCGATGACGTGCATGAAAATATGAGTGCTGTCGGCGACGCGGCTGAATGCCAACAGCCGTCCGAATTCGACGGCGAAGGCGAACATGATTCCCAGTGCCGCGCTCGGCAGAATCGGCCGCAGCGCGCCCACGGTTTGCGCCCCAATCCGCGACATGCCGACCCCTACGGGAATGAACGCCATCACCGCCACGGCGAGCGATTGAACGGGGAGCGAATCTTTGCTGAAAGGACTGACGAGCACGCGCTTCCCTTCGAATTTCTGATACACATCCTGAGGCGTCAGCAACAGGTCGAAAGGCAGCACCGCACAGATCGCCAGACCGGCGATGTATGCGGTCAGCAACCAGTTGGTCTGCAATTTTTGCGGACAGACCCCTGTGTAACTTCCCAGCCGGCGATGAAGCGCTTCCCCTCCCAGCAGCCATGCGATCAGGCCGACCGCGCACCCCATTGCATCGGCGATTAATGCCACATGCGAAACCTCCCGGCCGTTGAGAGCCGCGGAGGCAATCTCCCAGGCACCCACGGCACACAGCGTCAGAGTCAGCATTCCCGCCGCCGTCGCGAGTCGGAGCCCTTTTCGGGACGTTCCCGCGATCAGCCCACCGAGCCAGAGAAACATCAGCAGCGCCGACATCCAGCCGTGAGTCCACAGGATTGTGCGATCGGCGGCGGCGGGCCAGTAAAGCTGGATGCGTTGAAGTTCCAGCATGACGTCGTTCCCACTTCGGATCTGAAACGCAAACGGGACGAGCGTACTGTAGAACATCAGCACGAACCACAACGTTCCTCCCTGCAAATACCAGCGTCGTTGTGCTCCAGCCGTCTGCGACTCGGCTTTGATTTTCGCAGGCGTGAGTGAACCGATGAGGGCATTGAACAACCATAACGCCCCCGCCGACGAGGCGATGAGACCGGCGATGATCGTAAGCGCATACCACTGCTGACCACTGGTCGTCGTTTTGTTGGTCGGGCCGGCGTCGTCGAGCGGAACGTGACTGTGTCGGACCGTAATGCGGACGGGATTCGTATAGAACATCAAGTCGTCGCCATCGGGATCAACGCGCCGGCCGCGGGCGCGAATCGTACATCCTCCCGCCGGAACGGGGATCGATTTCTGCAGGATGAATACCGAGGGGGATGCCACTTTTTCGGTGAGGTGCTGAATTCCTTCGGGCGAGCTGATGATCAACTCGATGCTGTCGAGTCGATTGGGGTATCCCGCCCAGTCCTTATCGGGAATCAACCCGTTGAGACTCACCATGACCTGCGACCCCGGGGTGACTTCAATCGCTTCGCCGGCGAATGCGCGGCGAGGCAACCCGGGATGCGTCACCGTCAACTCGACCTGTCGCGCGATTTTTCCATGCACGCCGAAGAACGAACCCGCTTTGACCGCTTTCAGAATTCCCTGGATGCTGCGATCGGGAGCGTAAACCCACGTTTCCGAAAACTGGCCGGGCCAATAGTCATGGCCCTTCTCGGTCGCGGTGTCGCGGTGAAAGTTGGATGACGCGAACGCTCCCCATGCGTCGATGTTCCGTTGCAGCAGTTGATCCCAAGCTCCTCCCACTTCGGCGACGGCCGGATCCCAGCGGTCGATCGTTTTAAGCGTCCCCGTATATTCTCCCACGTCGACGGCGGCCTGATGGCCCGGCGCACCGGCCAGGCCGACGAATAAATCGTTGACCGAACGCCAGTCCTCCATGCGGTTGACGACGTCGTCGGCCGCGTTCGCGTTGCGGCTCGGTGCGGAATAGATCAGCACGGGGGGAGTGCGGAACGGATTCTCGGCCCCCGCCAGCCATTCGAGCGCCTCCTTCGCGCGGGCGGGGTCGTGGACCGACATCCCTTCGTCGTCGTAGCGCTCTTTCAATCCGGAAAGCGCGGCGTACTCGAGTTCTTCGTCGGGCATCAGTACGATCGCGCGCTCTTCTCGTCCATAGGGGGGAAGGTTCCATTCGAGACCCCCGATGATCAGAATCCCGGGGTGCGATTCCCGCGCCTGGACGACGCTTTCCCAATGCACGCTATGCAGCGTATTGAGCGACTGGTCGGCGTTATCGGTAATCGCAATCGCATCGCAGCCGTATTGAGCGGCTTTGACGACCAGCTCTTCGACGGAACGTCCGCCGTCGCCGTGTTCGGTATGGTTATGCAGATCGACCTTGAGCCATTGTCCCTTCTCGACCCATTCGATCTCTCGCACGAATCGCGTTTCGACGACGTCATCGGCGGGGACACAACCGGCGATCGCAAGCAGCAGCAACCCCGCGAACGCGCGGCGAGCAAGCGAGATCGTTCGAATCAATCCGGATGATTGCTGATGGATGTAGTACATGAAATTAGGACGGAATGAAAGCTTAGCCGCTCATTGTAAATGGGTGGCACTGGCGGCTTGCCCGCCAGTGTGAGTTCGTTGATAAAGGATGCGAAGCGCTAGAAGTCGCGTATCACGGAGTCGCCGATGGTTCGTCGACGACCGGTGTGGAGGATTCCTGAAGAAGTTCTGCCATCATCAGGCGGTGGTCCGAGCCGTTGCTGCTGCCGACGCGGCAACGATCGATCTGCCAATGCGCGGACGTCAGAATGTGGTCGACGCGGCTCCAGGGGAATCCTCTCGGCCAATTGCTTTTGGTGTCGCAATTGGCGGTGTAGCCGTAGCCTTTTCCCGCGACATCAAAGGCATTCGACAGGTCGCCCCAGTGCTTGCGAAAGAACGAACTCGAAGAGGGAGTATTGAAATCTCCTGCGATGAGAAAAGGTTTATCCTTTCGCAGTCGCTCGACGTATTGTCGAATCTGCGCCGCTTCGTCATCGCGAGTCTTGTGCCGAATGGCAATCTGTTGTCCCGCCGTCCCGTTCCAGATCGACGACAGGCTCAGTTGTGCCAGCTCGTGCCGCGGCGTGAGTTGATGAATGTTGAACAGGTAGAATTCTCCCCCTGGACCGTCGACCTTGGCGCATATCGCCGAGCAATAGGGCCATTTGCCGATTTTCATCGTGATGCATTTTTCCGCGCGGAGTTCCACCGGATAGCGCGAAATGATGCGAAATTCGTGGTAACTCACCCGATGCCATGTCTCTGGTGGATACGCCGATTGCAATAAGTCGTGCTCGGCACCAGATTCCTGCAAGACCAGAATGTCGGGCCTCAGCGTCACAAGTTCATTCATGAGATCGGAGAAATCGGGTGCGTATCCTTGCACGTTACAACTGATGACTTTAAGCGGTGCCGACGCCGACGTTGTTGCTTGCGAAGAATTCCAGTGAAACTCCATGACGGGTCCGAGCACCCAGAACAGCGCCAGCAGATTGACCGCCGCCAGAACTTTCGATCGTCGCCAGATGAGCACGCACAAACACGCCGAGGGGATGAGATATGGCATCCGCGGGAAATAAGTCAGAATCACGCCGACGTAATGCGATTCGGAAACGACATGAATCAAGTAATATACCGAGGCGACGAAGATTACATTGACCGCTGACACGCTGCGAATGAGCCAATTCGACCGGCGAATCGTCCGATCTTCGTCTGTTGCCGCCGTTGACTCGGTTTCCGACGGCGATGAATTCAGCGAAGTGGACATGATGCGTCGATCGAATCCATTTCGCGTGGGAGTTTCATAGTCCGCAGCTTCGTCGACAGCCGGTTCGTCTCCCCGCGTTCAGGCGAAGACGTCCATGATCGGCTTGCCTTCGGTCATCAGCGGGATGGACCGCAGTGAAGAGAGCTGGTACATGCGGCGATAATCGATCCCCAAGCCCTCGTAGATTGTGGTGAGAATATCGGGCGGAGCGATCTCGGGGCCGGTCGGAACGTCCCCGTTCTTGTCGCTCGCGCCGATGACCAGCCCACTCTTGAACATGCCCCCCGCGAGCACCGTCGCCGAACATCGCGCATGGTGGTCGCGTCCCGCATTGGCGTTGATTTTCGGAGTCCGCCCGAATTCGCCGCCGATGACGACTGCCGTCGTTTCCCACAAATCTTTCGCTTTGAGAGCGGCGATCAATCCGGCGACGGAGCTATCCAGTTTGGGCAACAATATATTTTTCATGGACGTAAAGTGTGCCTGGTGCGTATCCCAGCCATCGGCGGTCACGGTGACGCTGCGCACCCCCGATGCGACGAGACGGACGGCGAGCAGGCAACCCGCGTCGAAGTCTTCTTTGCCGAACAGGTTATTGATTTCTTCTGGCTCGTGGCTGATATCGAAGGCTTCGGCGACCGCCGGGTTATTCAGCATCGCCTCGGCTTCTTCGGTAAAGCGTTTCAACCCGTTGACGGACCGATTGGAGTATCCGGGTTGTTCGAATGAGTGGTCCAGTTTCTTCAGCAATCCGGCCCGCCGTTGATACGTTTTGAGCTTTTCCTGACTGGAGAACGACAGACCGCGAAGCGAAAACGGCTTCCCGATTTGCGGCCTGCCCACCTGCAAGGGGCTGAATTCCACCCCCAGATAGCCGGGCCCTGCCAAGTTATTGGGGATGGCAATCGCGCGCGGGAGGCCCTCGAAGCTCGACAATTCCTTGTTACAGATCGATCCGAGATCGGGATATTCGATCGTGAGACTCGGCCGGTTTCCGGTCAGAGAGTATTTCACTCCCAGACTGTGATCGCCGAGATTGTGCGAGATTCCTCTCAGCAGCACGCATTGATCGAGCAGTTGCGCGAACTTTGGCAGATACTCGCCGAATTGAACTCCCGGAATACTCGTATCGATGGCGGAAAATTCCCCCTTCGCATCGATATCCCCTTCGGGTTTCGGATCGAAGCTCTCGTGATGACCTGCGCCCCCTTTCAGAAAGAGCCAAATCACCGATCGAATGCGCGGCGAGGATGCGGGTTGCTCGCCGTTCGGAGTTTTCTCGTCCCCCCAGCCGGCCGGCAACAGCGAACTCAAAGTCCCCGCGCACGACAGGGAAATCCAGGTGCGCCGGTGCAGATATCGAAAATCGATCATGGTGCGTCGCGGTCTAAACGAGAGTCTTAATGAATGAACCAGAACTCTTTAGAATTTAACAATGCCCACATAATATCCTGCATGCCAAACATGAGATTCGGGATTTCTCCCAGGTGGGTCCGGCATGTGGTCAGTTCGTCTTCGGTCGGCAGCCGGCAGAGCGTTCTTAAGTAGGCGGCTTCGATGAACTCGTCGATGGGCGGCTGAGGCTTGCCGTCTGTTATGGACTTCAGCCACGGGCTGTTTTGCAGCAACTGGATGTAATCGTCATTCTGTACGAGCACCGCTTGCATCAACGTGGGTTCGTTTGAGCGATTGCAATCGCACAGTCGGCTCGTATTGGGACGTCCGAAGACTTCCAATAGGTGATTGTGCTCAATCCTTTTACGAAAATCGGATAGAGTGAACGGAAAATGCGGGACGCTCGACGCAACACCCAAAGATTGCTTCAACGCCAAGTCGAAAACTTCGGCGGGAATTCTGCGCGGCAGCGCCCGGCTGAAGTTCTTTTCGTCGTCTCCGTTCGTCTCGTTCGGTTTCCATGATCTTTGATACGCCCGGCTGTTCGCAATTTCGCGATGCAGCCATTTGATATCGTACTTGTGTTCGATGAATCCCTGCGACAGGTAATCGAGCAACGGCTTGTTCACCGGCGGATTCGCCAGGTTCAGATCGTCCACCGGATCGATGATCCCGCGACCGAAATATGACGCCCAAACCCTGTTCACGAAGATTCGGGCAAAGTAAGGATTGTCGGTCGAGCGAAGCCACTCCATCAAAATCGAGCGAGGATCCTCCACCACTTGCGGATCGGCGGGAATGCTATTGAGGATTTTCGTCGTCTGCAATCCCTGGATTTCCCGCCGCATCGCATCGGCATTCTTGTGGTATTGCATCAGAATGGGATGATCGGCTTTGACGGTCTTTTCCGTCTTCTCGATCAGGCTCTCCAGTTGATACAGTCGGGCGCGATTGAGTTTCTGAAGCAGGGTCTCTGCCTGGGCAAACCGCTTCTGGTCGCCGGCCCGCCGGGCTTCCACCATTTCTTTGCGTACCTTGACCAAATCCCTCTGCAAAAAGCGCATGGGAGCGCCATCCCGATTCGCCGATGGTTCGATCGGAGGCAATATTATCAGTTCGCGGTAAGGGTAGGGTTTTCCCTCCCTTACCAACTTGGCTTGATCCTCGAAGCGGAGGGGCTTGAACTCGGCCAATCTTCCTTCTAGTTCCCCCTTAACCTCCGCCGAATAATCGTGCTTGATTCTCGTGAAGTAATTGGCGAAATGCCGGAAGTCCGCATTCGTCCAGGTATCGAACGGATGCTTGTGGCATTGAGCGCATTCCAGCCGCACCCCCACGAAGGCATGCGAGAACGCCATGGCTGCATCTTGTGGTTGACGCAACCCAGACCGATACCAAAAAATGGGCATCGTCTCGCGCTCAGCGGGCGCGTATGCGGTATTGTCCTGATAGATCTGTCGCACGCGATCGACGTATTGATCGTATGATTCCCCCGGCAAGCGGCTTTGAGAGAGCACCATCCCTTCGACGATTTTATCGTAAGGAACATTGGTCGCAATTTGGGATGCGAGCCAGCGATACCAGTGATAACTTTGGGATTCGCGAGCGACTGCATCGGGAAAGTCGCGAGAATAATTTCCCCAAATCTCACCCAGTTTGAAACTCCAATATGATCCATAACCCGGACTCGCGAGCAATTCTTCGATTTTCACCGCGCGCTTGTCGGGACGTTGATCGTCGATGAACGATTTGATCTCATCCGGATGAGGAGCCAAGCCGGTGATATCCAATGCAGCGCGGCGTAAAAATTCGGTGTCGCTGCAAATGTCGGAAGGGGCAATCCCCATTTTTGTCAGCTTCTGACCGATCAACCGATCGATGGGAGTCGCCTGCTCGTCGTCGGCTATTTCGACGTTCGCTTGCGTCTCGCGACGCACGACGATGGGAATCGAAGCCACCCCATTGTCATAAAAAACGATGAGATGAGTATCCCCCGGCCCGAGAATCGTCACAAGCCCCTGTTCGTCAATCGCTGCCACCGATTCGTCGAGAACCTGAAAATGACACAGCGGAGTCACCTCTTCCTGGGTCTCGTCAGACCACAGGCAGACGACCTTCACGGCGTGCGAAGTCTTGGCGGATGTTGCAGCGATTTCACTCGGCGTGACGCTCAATTGATCGAATTGAGGATCGGACGGTTCCACCGACGCCGCCCCTCCCCGTACCCAACTTTCGATCAGCCGGTATTGCCAGCTTTCTTTTTTGAACTTCTCCCCCCCGCCATGATCGACCTGCATCGTCGGCTTCTGCAGGATCAAGCTCGCTTCGGGCTGTTTGACGTCGACGCGGGGCTGTTCACCTTCCAGAAGTGTTTGATGGTCGAGTTGAAAGTCATACCCGAAGAGCGAAAGCCGAAACCCTCCCTGCCCACTCGCCGCCCCATGACACGCCCGCCCGCTACATCCCAGCTTTCTGAAGAGCGGCAAGACATGCCGTTGAAAGTGCGGCGTTTCATCGGTGTCGACGGAGAATCTGCGGTCGACGGCGGGAAGGATGTCGTTGGCTTGTGCGGGGGCGCAGAGCAGACTCCACAGAAGTCCGCAGACAGTTAGGTTGACGTGTATGCACGAGTGCTCTTGATTCATGGATTATTTTCGCCGCAAACTACCGTTGTCACAAACGGCGGATGCCATGGATTCGTACGATTCACTGCCGATTAGATGAATCGGTGTTTTTTAAGGATGGGTGCCGCATACCACATTCGCACGCAAAATGTATTGAGGCTCCGTCAAAACCCAATCAGTTACTGAAAATACGACGGAATTTGAAAATTGTCCAAACGAAAATCCCTGTTTTTCAAGAGTTCGACAGGACTTCATAAGTCGTATTAAGTGAATTGGTTAAAGGTTTTGACGGAGGCTCATTGATCATATATGCCTATTTTATATGTCATTCCTAATGGAATCAGGTATCGCGGGGGGGTCTTTGGACCGGGGACAAAGGTAACACTTGTTCGGGGACATAGGTAACACATTTCCTGATTGATTTCGAGGGGTGGAACGGGCGGAGTGAGCGGAGCGAACGGAGGCCGTTCCAACCCTCGCCGCGA
>JBJXGP010000054.1:0-31993 GCA_046160425.1 Planctomycetaceae bacterium | reverse complement strand
ACGTCGTTCGCACACGGTCCGCCGCGTACTTGGCGAGATATTCTTTCTCTTGCGCGCCCCCTTCGATGGTGGTCATCCCCAGCATGTTGTAACTCGATGCGACCTTCTGCCACAGTGTCGAACCTGGCAGCAGATCCCCCGCAAGTTGTTCTTGCGTAAATTGATCGAACGGCATGTTCTCGTTAAACGCATTGATGACGTAATCGCGATACGAAGAAACTTCCCGCTCCTGATCGCCGTGATAACCGACGGTATCGGCATAACGAACGGCATCGAGCCACTGCACGGCCATCCGTTCGCCGAAATGCGGCGACGAAAGAATCCGCTCGACAACTTTCTCGAAGGCATCGACGTCGGCATCGTGGACGAATTCATCGACCTCAGCGGTGCTCGGCGGGAGTCCGAGCAGATCGAAATACACGCGGCGCATCAGCGTCACACGATCGGCTGGCGCGACCGGAGCGACGCCATCGGCTTCCCACTGCGATTGCAAGAACGCATCGATCGGATTGCCCATCGCATCGCCGCGACTCACTACGGGGACCGCCGGCCTGACGAGTGGTTGAAACGACCAATGCCCTTCGAAGACCGCTCCCTCGGCGACCCATCGTTCGAGAATTTCCCGCTCGCGAGCCGAAAGCGGTTTCCCCGCATCGGCGGGGGGCATTCGCTCATCTCCTTCGGCATGAATGCGCCGGATCAGTTCGCTCTCTTGCGGTTTTCCGGGAACAACGACCGATCGTTTCTCGGCATCCGATTCGGCATCGATCGCCCCGAACAACCCCTCGCGGATATCCAGACGCAAGTCCGCCTGACGCTGATTGCGATCGGGGCCGTGACAGACGAAACATTTGTCGGACAGGATGGGGCGAACGTCGCGGTTGAACCGAATCGCCGTTTTCTGCGCAGGCTTTGAATTCGCGTTCGAAGATGTATCCTCAGCGCGTGCGATCGATTCCAGCAACGCGCCTGCGGCAAACATCACGGCGAGCGCACGTCGGCAAGACTTTGTATCACCGACAAAGTACGTCAGGAGGGGACGAAGTAAAGTCATGAACATGGGGACTCCCTGGGCCTGGATCAGATCGCATCCAGTATACCGGAGTCACCACCGCGAGAGCAATTTTCGACCGAGAATCCGCAAGTCAGCCCTCACGTCGTCTCGGCGAGATCCCACAAATCCAGCACGAGCTTCTTGAGCGTCTCGTGGGTGAGCACAAATTCTACCTGGCTGCGCTGCGGAGGGTTTTTCTCGGCGGCGTAACGCTTGAGGCAGAATTGGCCCCCGCCGAGCGTCTGTAACTGGATTTCGTAATAACGAGTCTCGGTCGCCGAGCGATCGGGGGGGGTCGAGCGGATGAGCACATGGCGGTCGACCGCATCGACTTCCAGCGGCCCCAGTTGCTCCGAAAGATACGTCACCTTGCGGCAGAGTTCTTCGGCCCATTGTCGCAGTTCGCCGAGAGTTTTTTGCGCCAAATGAGGAACGGTCAGCCGAATCTGATTCAGCGAACAGCCGAGCCGATCGACGGAGTGGAACATCAGTTCGAGCGATCTGCCGGGCGATTCCGAGAACGTCACCGGTACCGGTGTCGCCGACGACAACCCTTGCAGTCGATTCAGTTCAGACGTCAGTTGCGCAATGATATCCATGTTGCCCGCTTGCCAAATTTGTTGTTCTCGTTCCCAAGCTCCGCTTGGGAACGCAAGTTTTTGAGAGCTTCTGCTTCGCCGAAAATTGGTTGACGTCAATCCCACTGGCGGACAAGCCGCCAGTGCCACCCTGCGCCGCGCTCCGCTACGGAAGCCCTGCGCGTCGCGGTTAACCTAAGATTTTGCCTTCACATCGTGCTGCTTGCCGTCGAATGTGATCACCGCCGGTTTGTCGTCGATAACGGTCTCGATGCTGACGGGACGGCCCCAAAGTTTGCAGAGGTTGACCAGCGTGTCGCGGGCCTCATCCTGTTTCAGTTCGATCCCCATGAATTGATGCGTCAGGTACAACTCGCCGCGGTTGTGGTAGTTGCCGTCGGTCACGTCGATGAACGGCCGGCCGTGATTCGTGAGGTTGTTGAGTAGTTGCTGCTTGATCTCCTGAAATTCGCGCGACGCGATTTCGTACGTCGAATCGGCATCGTTATACGCGAACGAAAACATGCGATGTTTGGCGCAGAATTCGGGGGTGAGAAACGAATCGATGAACGTAATGTCGTTGTAAATGCGGCGGACTTCAAAAATCTTCTGCCGGCCGAGTCCGAGTTGCTTGTCCCAGCGCTCTTTGGTGTAGGTATCCTGGCATTCGTCGTATTCGGGGCCGAACTGCCCTTTATTCCAGCGTTCTTCGATGTCGCGAAACAACTCGATGCCAAGCTTGTACGGATTGAGCCGCTGCGGACTGGTCGCCATCGTGCCGCTGTGATGATCGGCGTATTCGATGAGGTCGGCGTCTGTGAGGATATGCCGCGTCATCATTGTCGAGTGCCAGTAACTGGCCCAGCCTTCGTTCATGATTTTGGTCTGACCTTGCGGCGCGAAGTAATACGCTTCATCGCGGATGATCGACAAAATATCGTGCTGCCAGTCCTTAAGCGGCGCGTGTTGCAACAAAAACAACAACACGTCGCGCTGCGGCGATTCGGGGAACGACCGGCGATCTTCCTTCGTCTGCGCATCGCGGGCTTTGCGATCGGCTTCTTTCTGCAATACTTCGGGAGGGTTGATGTACGGGTCCATGTACCCCTTGGAAGCAAATCGCGTCGGCTGCAGCGACGGTGTAAACGGAGACAGATCTTCTTCCTGAAACGTATTCGTCTGCACGAGCCGGCTGTTGTCGGCCCGGCGGATATGCGGGGCATGCAAGTCGATCAGGTCTTCCACCGACAGGCAGGCATCGATGAATTCTTCCACCGCCTCGTACCCGTGACGACTGATGTAGCGATTCACCCGCGAGGCGTGATTGGCCATCTGGTCGAGCATCCGACGGTTGGTATGCGAAAACCAGGCGTTGTTCTTGAAGAAGTCGCAGTGGCCGTAGACGTGTGCCATCACCAGCTTCTGGTCGGTGAGCGAATTCGCTTCGAGCAGATAGGCGTAACAGGGATCGGTGTTGATCACCATTTCGTAGATCCGCTGCAAGCCGTACGAAAAACCTTTCATCAGTTCGTCGTACTCGGCGCCGAATCGCCAGTGCGGATAGCGAATAGGGAACCCGCCATACGCAGCGACCATGTGCAGTTCTTCGTAGTCGAGGACTTCGAAGATCGTCTCGAAGAAGTCAAGCCCGTAATCGCGCGCATACCCTTCGATCTCCAATTGCATGGAGCGTAATTCGTCGGGCAATGTGCGTTGAAACAGCGTCGACATTTTGAATCTCGTTTTTTCTCATATCCTCGTTCCCAAGCTCTGCTTGGGAACGCACGCCTTCGAGAGCTTTTGCTTCGCGAATGTCAGTGATTGTCTAACTTCACCTGGCAAAAGGCTCGCTCCGCTACGGAAACCCTTCGCGTCGCGGCTAACCGATGAATTGCCAGGCTTCTTGTGTCCCCGTCTTCTTCACTTTCCTGTGCCTAAAAATTGTTTGATCGAATCGTAGATCGCATCGCGGCTGTCGATTTCAGAGAGGATCAGGTTCTCCCAGTCCCCTTTAATTTTCTTCAGTTCGCGAATGTAGTCTCCCGAACCGTAAGGGCTGTCGACCTGACCGTAGCAGAACAGGTTGCAGACCGGTAGCAGATCCTCAAGCAGCATTTTGAGGCAGTCCTGATTGTCTTCACCCCAGTTGTCGCCGTCGGAGAATTGGAACCCGTAGATGTTCCATTCGGATGGAGGAAAATCGCGAGCGAGAATATTCTTCATCAGATGATACGCCGACGAGATCCGCGTGCCGCCACTTTCGCGAGTGCTGTAAAACGTCTCCTCATCGACTTCATGAGCGACGGCGTCGTGGACGATGTATCGGCGTTCGACCCCCTGATAATGTTTCTTGATCCAGACGTCGATCCAGAACGCTTCGGTCCGCACGATCGACTTCTGGTCGTCGGTCATCGATCCCGAAACGTCCATCATGTAAATGATCGCCGCGTTGGAGTGCGGCTCGGGGATCGATTTCCACGAGCGAAACCGTTCGTCTTCCCGCATCGGCACGACGATCGGTTTGAGCGGGTTGTAATCGCTCGAGGCGATCTGTCGGCGCAACGCTCGTTTATACGTTCGGCGAAAGTGACGCAGCGAATCGGGACCGGTGGGGCGAATCGACGTATAGCGGTCTTTCGCGCTGCGGATCGTGTCGTCCCCCTTGGGTTGAATCCGCGGGAGTTCGAGCGCTTCGCCGATGAGTTGGGCCAGTTCGTCGAGACTGATCTCGACTTCACGGATATGGGATCCGGGTTCGTTGCCCGCTTGACCCTGTCCGTCGCCATCCTGCGGGCTTTTTCCGATCGGCTGGCCGACGTCACCTTCGCCTTGCCCGACTCCGCCACTCCCCTTGTTGCCGTGCCGGAAGTGGGGAACCTGCAAGTTGGGGACGGGTATGCTGACGATCTCTCTCCCCTTGCGCCCCAGCATTTCGCTGTGCGTGATGTATTTTCTCAGATTGTCCCGGACCTGGCCGCGAATGATCCCTTTGAATCGCGACAAGTCCTGATCGATGCTGCGTGACATCTGGTTTTTACATCCCGGAGGTTAACGGAGCGTGGCTGCTTTCTTTGGTCGTCGCAAATCCAATGCGCGTTACTATGGGTAAATGACTAAATCCTAATGACGAATGACTAAAGAAATCCCAATGATCAAATACAGAAACAATAGCGTCGTAAAATGGATGACGGCGGCGCCTGATGAGGTTTCGTCATTTGGTCATTCAGACATTCGTCATTCTTTAGACATTAGGATTTCGTCATTAGTCATTCCTTTTTCGTGTCGCCGCGAGCGAAGATGCTGGCGACGTATTGCAGGACGTCGGTCGCCGACTCTTCGTTGTAGCCGAAGTTGCGGATCAACCGGGCCTTGACGATGTCGATCTTTTCCTGCGTATCCTTGTCGATCACGTTCGAGACGAGGCTTGTGAGCTTGATCGTATCCTTCTGGTCTTCGAACAGCTTCATTTCGAGCGCTTTTTGCAACCGTTCGTTGGTCTTGTAGTTGAACGACTTGCCATCCAGCGACAGCGCGCCGATGTAGTTCATGATTTCCCGGCGGAAATCGTCCTTGCGCGTTTCGGGGATGTCGATGCGCTCTTCGATCGATCTCATCAGGCGTTCATCCGGATCCTCGGCTTCGCCGGTGAAGCGGTTGCGGACGCGCTCGCGCTGCGTGTACGCCTTGACGTTGTCGATGTAATTCGAGCACAACCGGGTGAGAGCCTCTTCATCGGCGGCGATGGCGCGCTGTACTTCGTTCTTGACGATGTCGGTGTACTCCTCCTTGACGACGGAGATCAACCGGCGGTAATGATCGCGCGTCTCTTCGTTGGGAATGAGCGAGTGATGCTTGAGTCCCGATTCGAGTTCGTTGAGAACCATGAACGGGTTGAGGCACGTCGCGTTCGTATTGGCGACCAGCGCGTTGGAAATCTTGTCCTGCACGAAGCGCGGTGAGATGCCCAGCATCCCTTCCGACTTCGCCTCTTTGCGCAACTGCGTGACGTTGTCGGCGGTGAAACCGGGGAGCGTCTTGCCGTTGTAGAGTTTCAGCTTTTGCAGCAGCGACAGGCCGTGATGCTTGGGTTCTTCGAGCCGGGTGAGGACCGCCCACATCGCCGCCATTCCCAGCGTATGCGGGGCGATGTGCTTCCCGCGGACCCGGCGAGAGTTGTAATCCTTCTCGTAGATCTTGACTTCGTCCGACAGCCGGGTAACGTACGGCATGTCGATTTTGACGGTACGATCGCGGAGCGCTTCCATGAACTCGTTGGATTGCAGCTTGCGGTATTCAGGCTCGTTCGTATGGCCGAGAATCACCGTATCGATGTCGGTCTGCGCGAATTTTTTGGGCTTGATCTTGTGTTCCTGCGAGGCCCCTAAGAGATCGTACAGGAAGGCGACGTCGAGCTTGAGGACTTCGATGAACTCGATCATGCCGCGATTGGCGACGTTGAACTCGCCGTCGAAGTTAAAGGCGCGGGGGTCGCTTTCGCTGCCGAACTCGGCGATTTTGCGGTAATTGATGTCGCCGGTCAGTTCGGTCGAGTCCTGATTCTTTTCGTCTTTGGGCTGGAACGTGCCGATGCCGCTACGGTCTTGTTCGGAGAGAATAATGCGGCGAATGACGATCGATTCGAGAACTTTCGTCCAATCTCCTTGCGCCGACTGCAAACGTTCGGCGAACATGAATCGGCAAAGTGGGCACAAATCCCCCGCGATTTCAACAAAGGAAGAGTCTTCTCTGCTCAAATCGCGTCCGGCATTGAGCAACGCCGTCATCGAGGCGCGATGTTCGTCGGGGACGAGATGCAGAGGATCCTCGTGCATCGGGCACCCCAAAATAGTCCCGTCGTCCTGCTTCCAGCCGTAAGAGTACAAGGTGCCGGCGTCGGTGCGGCTGTAGCGTTCGAGTCCGCGTTTGAGCAGCCGGGCGATCGTGCTTTTCGAGCTGCCGACCGGGCCGTGGAGCAAGAGGACGCGTCGTTCGCTGCCGTATTTGAGCGCGGCGCTTTTGAAGACGTTGACCAGTTCGATGAGCGGCTTGGTCAAGCCGAAGATGGCGTCTTGACCGGCGTTATCGGGGTCGTCGAAAAACTTGTAGCGGACCAGATTATCCTTGGAGCCTTCCTCGATATAAGTCCCATACGACAGAACCATGTCGTACAGCCGCTGGTAGGCGGTTCGCGAGACTTCGGGATGTTCCCGAACGATGTCGAGGTATTCGTCAAAGGTTCCCTGCCAATGTTCATGCCGATATGAATTCGGATTCAACTGGCGAGAGATTTGTTCCAATATTGTGCGACCGTTTTCCATGGAACCACTCCTTCACTCACCCAAGGATCATGACCTTAAATTATTCACTCTCTCAACTTTTTTGGCCCTGTTGTCGTTGCCACTACTTTTTTCATAATCGATTTTCAACCTGCGGACGATCAATCGGAATCTCAAATCAGCGCAGCAGTCATCGACTCCTGGCGCGTGAATGTTATTCGGCGCGAGGAGTAATGGGACCATCCATGGTCGACTCCGGGTTGTAAGGGTTTGGATAATCTTCGACGAGCCTGTGTTCAAATCGTTGTTGACCGACACACAGGATTGTCTTGCCATGCGACCTATCTTTCCGGTCGCACGCATTGAGGAAACCGACTACCGGCTTTCAGCATCCTTTTGGTCAAGCAGCTCATGTTGACCGGCGTTTCGTCGCCCCGGTCACGCCTCCCCTGCCCGACCAATAGGGTGCTGATTTGCTGTGAGAATTATCACAAGTAGCCGCTGTTGGGCAATATCAATGTTACTCAATGGGACCAGGAATCATTCCATTTGCGAATTTTTGATCCGACCGGGGCGTACACACTCAGCCGTTTCCGTGGGATTGGGGTATCGTCCGCAGCTCAAAGAGTCCTTGTCAGAATTGGGACTTAAGACGTCTGGAGAATCTCGACACTTGGCAAAATTATCGCATTGGGAATGATGGCGTCGCTGAGAATTCCACTTTTCTCGATTGGCCCGCTCCCTTAGAATGCGTTGTTGACTCGCGGAGCCATCTCGCCGCGACCCTCTCCGATCGTCCGCCAGACCGGTCTCGTTCATTTATGCCCCTTTTCATCAATTACGCTTCGTATTCGCCATCGGGTGACCGTCAAACGACTCGCGTCCATCCCCGTTGCTTATTACTGGTCGGCCTCAGCGTTGTTTGCTTCACAACCGATGCCCTCGCCCCGAACGCCGGCGTCGCCTGGGGACAGCCCGCTGCGTTGCGCAAAAACCAGCAACTGTTTCAGGACCAGCACCAAAAACTGCGGGACCGTTTTCTCGCCGATCTGGAAAAATTTAAGAACCGCTGCCGGGACGAAGCTGCGGCCGACGAAGCCGATGAGATCGAACGGCTGATCGAATTGTCGCGCGAACCGGAAGTGGGACTCGAATCGCTTCCCGATGACATTCAACCCCCGCTCCCCGGCGAACTCCCTCCAGACGAACTGGCCCGACGAAAGGAACTCAAGCGACTGAGAACCACCTACGCTGCCGCTTTGTATGTTCACGCCCGAAAGGCGCTCAAGGGGAAACACTTGAGTCTGGCGTACGATTTGATCCACGAGGCAGCGTTTCACGACCCCGATCATGTCTCGGTGCGAGATATGCTCGGATACGTCCGCCATCAGA
The DNA here is from genome assembly GCA_046160425.1 of Planctomycetaceae bacterium. Lineage (GTDB taxonomy): Bacteria > Planctomycetota > Planctomycetia > Planctomycetales > Planctomycetaceae > JAQCEJ01. The sequence goes on along the minus strand of JBJXGP010000054.1, from coordinate 23,693 downwards.
ATCGGTGGGTCACTCCCGTCGCGCAGGCGATGCTGAAACAGAAGAAGGTCTGGCACCCCTCCTTCGGCTGGATCCCCAAGGCTCACGTCGAGCGGTATGAAAACGGGGAGCGGTATTGCAAAGGGAGCTGGATGACCCAGGTCAAGGAAGCGGGAATCCGCAGCGATTTCAACAACGCCTGGGAAATCCGCACCGACCATTACCTCATCAAAACCAACCACAGCCTCGAACGGGGGGTCGAAATCGGCCTGGCCCTCGAAGAATTTTACCGCTACTTCATGCAGACTTTCACCGGCTTCTTCAATTCTCCCGATCAGATCAATGCCTTGTTTCAAGGGGGATTGACGCCGGGCCGTAAATCCACGCAGTTTCGCCCCTACGAAGTGCATTATTTTCGCACCGAAGACGAATACGACCAGCGGTTAAAAGCGAAAATTCCGCAGATCGAGATGACCAACGGGCTGTATTACACCAGCGATCGCGTCGCGTACTTCTTCGATGACCCCAACGCCAACGGCCTGGCGACGCTGTTTCACGAAGCATCGCATCAACTCTTTTACGAAAGCAAAAGCAAAGATCGCTCGATCGCCGAGTCGGCTCACTTCTGGATCATCGAGGGGATCGCCTGTTACTTCGAGTCGTTTCAGATCGACAACGGCCGCGTCCGCATCGGCGATCCGCAGTTCGAACGCTTTCGCGCGGCCCGCATCCGGCTGCTGCGCGATAACTACTACGTTCCTCTCGAGCAGTTCGCCGGCATGGGGATGCAGGCCTTTCAAACGGACACAACAAACATCCAGAAGAACTACAGCCAGGCTTCGGGACTCGCCGAGTTCTTCATGAACTACAACCAGGGCGAATATCGGGATGCGCTCATTGCCCACCTGTCGCAATTGTACGAAGGCAAGAACACGGGCAAAGAGGTCAAAACGCTCGCCGACCTGACCGGTGTCGATTACGAAGTCCTCGACCAGCAGTACAAGATTTATTTGCAGGAGATCGAAACGGCGCTCAATGCCAAGCCTCCTGCGGTAATTCCGCGATAACTCAGACGACGACGGGTGGCACTGGCGGCTTGTCCGCCAGTGGTTCGTAACTCTGCGTAGGAGTCCAGCCTTCAGGCTGTCTACTCTTTTCCGCTGTCTACTCTTTTCAGAAGATCGACCTGTACGACTGCGAAGCAGAGCTTCGAAGACGTGTGTTCCCAAGCGGAGCTTGGGAACAAGGGAAATAACAGTCCTCGATTAGAACAACGGCGGGCGGCCGAGTTTTCGGCGGAGGACGGCCCATTGTCCCGTGTGCATCGTCCAGTGCATCCCCTGCATGGCGAATACCTCACCCACCGTCTTGGCGTATCCCTGCATTCTTTCAGGTGACGGCTGACTGAGGTCGGCATCGCTCAGTGAGTCGAGCGCCTTCAGCGTCCCGGCACGCTGTTCCGCCATCAGTTTCAGGTAATCGCCCTTCTTGAGAAATTTCGCCGGATCGTCGGACGATGAACTTTCCTTCGAATGCTGGACTCCGAAGCCTTCGGGCAACTTCGGCATCGAGTTGGGGCAGACCGCCTCGATCATCTGATTCTCGGAATGTATCAGATGACCCAATTGCCAAAAGACGTGGTTGATCCCGGGGACGGGTCGTTGCATCAACTCGGCATCGGTCATGTCCCCGAGATAAGCCTGCGTGATCATGTCCCCCATCCCGATCGCATACTTGATGGCATCCTTGGAATTCATGGGCGTTCCTTTTTCGTCTGTGGTCCTGGAATGTCGATCTTCGGTAACGAAAACTTGACCGGCACCGTCAACAATAACGTCGGCGCCTGATACTCGAACCGGTAATCGTGCGCTTCTCCTTCCAAATTGTCAAACCGGTAGGTGATCACGAACGTGCCGTCCCCCTGGCGTTCGGTTTGCAAGTCGTCGGGAAATCGAGATTGAGGGGAACGTGGATTTGCAGAATCGGCATCCCGGTCAGCCTCCCGCAAAACCAATGCGGCTCGATTGTGGAACATCCAATTGCGATGCGATTCGAACGCCGGCCCCCCCGCATCATATTGCACCGAGATCCGGACAGACAGGTCGGCCCCCTTATCCGTCGACTTCGTCTCGACCTTTTCGAGACCGACGATCACACCGCCGCGTCGTTGCGAAATGCGGCTGGAACCGCTCAGATCATCGAAGGCAAACCGTTGCGTTCCCGCGGCCATTTCGACATGGAGCGTCCCCTGACAATTGACCGCCATAGCGGGAGTGTCCGGCGGGATCAGAAAATCCCAGCGCAGGTCGATTCCTGTTTCTCCCGTCCCCCAAGGGAGATCCCATTTCGCCTGTGGATTCGCCGATGCGAACGACTTTTCATTCTCCCCCGAAAGCGTGACGTCCGCCGCGGAGTATTTGAGGAATAGCGGACGAAGTCTCGGCTCCCCCAGCAGATTGACGTTAATCCGCAATCGCTGCGATGCGGTCTCGCCAATCTGATCGATCCGCCGGACCGACGTCACCGACAACCGGAACGGTCCCGCATACTCGACGGCGATCGGGGAAGTCTTCGGATCTTCCTCGGGGACCGCCAATCGCAATGCGGAGTATTGACGATCGAAACTCGCTGACAGTTTGGCACGTTCGACGATGTCATCCCACGCCGACCAGAACGGCGTCTCAGCATACCGAATATCGAATGTCTGACGCTTCGTCGATTCATCGAGGTCATCGAACAGAATCACATTTTTTGTCTGTTTGTTGAACTCGGCGAGAATTGCCGCGAGTGTATGGTCTCCTATGAGCGTGATCGTTGACGTTTCGGCCGAACGCTTGGCCAGTTCGCGTTCGAGGAAAATGCGAATGCGGCGGACCGATTCGCGTGCCGCCGGGCCGGAGAGGAGTTCGGGAACGGGAAGGTGCTCAAGGATATCGGGACCGATTTTTTTAAGCGATTCCTCGGCGGCGACGCGGACCGCTCGACGGTCGGACTGCAACTCCTCAATGCGGTGCTTGACTTCCGCTTCGAGTTGGTCCGCTGCGACTTCGGCGGGGTTCTCGGCTTTCGAATCATCGGCGAAGATTGCGGACCAGAGTCCTCCATATAGCGCCCACGCCATGAACGACAGGCGCACTACAATCGGGATCCATCCTGGTGATTTTCGATCCACGATCTGTCTCCCCGCATGAGCATTATCCCGGCGAAATGCCGTTCCCTATTAGTCTACGCGAGGAGGAGCCGGACGGAAACCATCAAACGAGAATGGGATCGAATTCGCATCCAGAGGCTGGTTGTACCCAATCTTTCGATGATGACGACTTTGCGGTAGACCGATGCCGTTGATTTCCTTCCGTTCCGCGCGAATCGGGGCAACTCCATGACCTATATTTTAGATGGGGAGCTGAGAAAACATCTTCCTCTCCGGACCAAGATCTCTGGCATAGACTGTAAATACGAGACGATTTTTCATGAACAACTTTCGAATTTCGTTGCTGACGTTGTGTTGCTGGTTGAACTCCGCACCGACGGTGTACGGCGCCAAGCCGATTGTCGAGTTAACGGTTGGCGATCAAACGTATGCCGGCCGGACTGTGGCCCACGACGATCAATCGTGCTGGCTGCTGCAAAACGACGGCAGGCTCGAACAACTTTCATTGAGTACGATCTCGAAATTTCGCAAGCTGCCGGGAACCTTTGCGAGCCTGAAGGCGATCGAACTGCGAAGCCGCCTGCAACAGGAATTCGGTCGCGAATATGAAGTCGTCGGGACCGAACACTATCTCGTCTGCGCCGCGAATGGAGAGGCCCGCGCCTATGCCGATCTTTTCGAAGAAACGTACCGCACCTGTCATCATTACTTCCGGGTGCGAAATCTGAAGATCAACTCCCCAGAATTTCCACTCGTGGGGATCGTCTTTTCGTCGCAAAAAGATTTCGCGGAGTACATGCAAAACGAGGGGAATGCGTATTCCAACGGCATTCTGGGATATTATTCGCCGACGACCAACCGGACGGCCCTCTTTCAACAGCATCGCAAGACCGCTTCGCTTTCATCGAACTTGATTCACGACGGTGAGGATCGAGTTATCTCCCCCTTCTCGCGTTCGCGGGACGACATTTTCTCTGTGAGCGAATGTGACTCGCTCGCCGTTTATCATTCGCGCGGGACCGATGAGGGTTCGCTCGCCGATACCATCATTCACGAGGCGACGCACCAGGTCGCTTTCAACATCGGCGTGCATTCCCGCTGGGGACAAAATCCCCGCTGGGTCGTCGAAGGGCTTGCCACGGTCTTCGAGGCCCCGGGCATTCGCGAACGCTCGACGTCGCTCGCCTCGCGGTTGAATCGCGAACGCTTCGTCTGGTTCGGCGATTACCTGAAAAACCGCCGTTCGAAAAAATCACTGAACGACTTCATCGCCGACGACGAACTATTCGGCACGGCGACGCTCGATGCCTATAGTCAGTCGTGGGCGTTAACATTCTATCTTCTCGAAACGCGTTCCAGCCAGTTTTCTCGTTATTTGCAGCGATTGGCCGCTCGCAGTCCGATCAAACCGATCACGGAAGAAGACCGCCTCGCCGATTTTCAGGCGGAATTCGGCAGGGATCTCGACTGGCTCGACGTCGAGTTGGAACGCTATTTCACGAAGCTGAAGTAGGCGCCGGTCATGCTGCGCGAGTTGAACCGTCGGCTTGCGATTCGAGTTCGGCGTGAATCAGGCAGCCGCGGGCGACCGATTGCTCGCCGAACATCGGCCAGCGGACTTCGCCGATCGGAAGCGGGCCGCCCAGAGCCGCCATGTCCTGCTGCATTCCTTGAGCGACCGCCGATCCGCGGGGACATTCGCCCCCCAACAGCAGCGGCACGGGGCGACTTGAGGATTGAAAGATCGATGCCGCCGCCAAGCCGGTAAAGTGGCATTCCATCACCTGCTGCAAGACGCGGCAGCGCATGATCACATCGGCAGCGAATTCCGTCGGTTCCCTTGAGGCGTCTGCTTCCAACTTTTCGCGATGACTTCCGACTGGTCCATGTGCTCGTTCCGTCAGGGCTTCGCTGCGCGGCGAAACTAGAGACGATTGAAACTCGCCCCACAGCGATGCGGGCAGACAGGCGGAGAGTTCGACACTTTGATGCCACAGAACCCGACCGTGATGCATGACGCACATGTCGCTGACAAAAGCCCCGATGTGCAGCGCGATCCCCGTGTATTCGCAAGCGGCGAACTCGGCCAAGGCCATCGCCCGGCTGGGTGAGATCGCGGCAACGCGATATCCGCTCAGATTGATAAGCTGCGTGAGGAAATCCGTTGTCGATTGGCGGAGCGATTCATGCGATCGCGGAAACGCCACGCCGCAAATCTCTCCATTTCCCTCGGACTTCGGCAGCAGACCTTCGATGAGATACGCCAGCATCTGCCGGACCGGAGGCTGGTTTTCAGGAAGTTGTCCCTGAGGCAACAGCGGCAGGCACGGAGACTGAGCGAGAAAGATCTTCGAGAACGAACTCGCATGTTCTCCCCACACGAGCAGACGATTGTCGCACTCAGCGTATGCCAATTGCAACTGGTCCAGCAGGTGCCGATGCAACGGAGATTTCTCGACCGCCACGAAACAGGCACGACAACCTCGACTGGCAAGTTGTCCTTCCCCGGGCCTGATCGAAGAAAAACTCAGTGTCGTGAGATCGAGACCGATGCTCATGATGTCCGCTCCCGCTGCAAAAGCGCGAGCGCACGATCCAACAGGCCGACGCGATGGTCCACTTCGCCGGCCGTTTGAGCTTTCTCTGCGCGCAGTTCCGTGCGGGGCCGATTCGTCGCTGCGGCACGCCGGCTTCCGATGGCATCGGTCTCATTGAGCGCGGCATCGGCGGTGACGTGTCCCAGGTCGGTACGCCGCATGCGAGTCGCCGGGCGTGCATACGAACGACGTTTCTCGTGGTTCGTGAAACGGGCCAGTCGCGAATCGATCACTTCGCGTGAATTTTGTGCGTTCGATGGAGATTCCGCTACGGAGTCGATTCGCAAGGCGGCGTTTTTTTGCGCAGCGATCTGATCGGATGGCATTCCATTCGCGGAATGTCTCGCAGTCGATGCATCGGTATTGAGGCCCGCTGAAAATCCCTCCGACTGAGTGATCGGAGCTCGTAGTGGATGAACCTGATCGACCCGCAACATGCGATCGGTATCCACCGAACCGCTCAATTCCAACTTGCCGCTGATGGGGAACGATTCATTGACGACCGGATAACGGGGATCGAGAATCGCCGGCAATATCGAAGCGGACGCAGATCGTCTCGCGGCAGACGCCACAACATCAGCCGGTGTTTCCTGCACGGCATGGGTTGCCGCCCGTGCCGCCGTTTGAGTCATCGCAGCATTCCGCAATTTCGAGGCGGCACGGTACTTGTTGAAGAGAATGCTCCCGATGCACAACAAGGCGATTGTCGCTCCGGTCAGGAACATCAGCAGATTATTTCTCGCCCGATCGAGTTGACGGGTGGGGCCTTGCTGGAGCGGTGATCGCGTCGACGTCGATTGCAGCGCGGCGGCATCTGCGTCGTCCGTCGCCAACGATTCTCCCGTATTTGTTCCCTGATGCGTCACAGCGGGATGATATGGAGTATCAGGAGCGGGAACCGGCAGATCGTTGCCGAATTCCTGCTTCAATCGCCGATTTTCGCTCCGAGGCGTTGTCGGTTTCAAAGCGGTTCGCATTGGTACATCGGGCAATACGGGGTTCGCGAGGTCAGGCGCCCCGGAAATTCTAGATTGTGCCGCGGTTGGATTCCTCCCGCTGTTGACGTCTTGCTCCGTGAGACCCGCTTCATGCTGCGATGAGCCGAAATTGGGACCGGTCAGCGAAGGGGGAGCGGGTGTTTTTTCCACTCGAAGCCCCGCGTCGGCAGAGTCGTCCGCATTCGATTCGACATACGGCAGCGAAGGAACCGGGGCAGCAGGCTCGTCGGGAAATGGTGCCGGCTCGTGCGGATTGACATATTGAGTCTCCGTGCGACGACTGCGGTTTGCCGCGCGTGCATCCGGTGCAGAATTCGCAATGTTGGCCTGTGCCGCCGATATCACGGAGGGGAGACGAGGAACGCGGCTCGCATCGACTTGCGAACGATCGAACACCAGGACTGTCCCGCCCGTTAACGACAACTCGCGATCAGTTTGCGTCGGGTCCAGTGAGGGAATGGCATGTCCAGTATTCGCAGCGGGTTGTTCGACGCGATCAGGTTCGGAACGACGCTGAGCGTGAATCAGCCGCACGGAAGAAATCAGCTCCTGCGATTGCCCCAGTTGATGCATCAGGGCAGGAACGTTCGCGAATTTTTTATTCAGATTGATGACGACCGGTCGATCGATCAAATTCACGCAGGCGACGTACATGTTCTTGGTCGCCACTGCGGTTCGCGCGTCAGGAACGGCATTCGGTTGAGGCGACTGAATATAAGGATTGGGAGTGGCCGACGTTGAAGAATTCGACTTCGCGCGTGTGCCCGGCATGTGATCCGCCGAGGTTGTATGAGAAGATTCCGCTCGTTCTTCGATCAACACCACATCGCCGTCGAGAAGTGAAATCCGGTTTTTGGGAGAGTGGTAGGTTTGCAATCCCGGTCGCGCATCGCGAATAATACGAATCACACCCGAGTGATTGGTGGTAAACGGTCCCGACACCTGCACGAGGTCATTCACCTGGGGATTTCCATTGTCGAAGCGATAGACTCCAGGACGTGAAATCGCACCGATGATGGCGATATGAATCGGTTTCCCTGGCTGTACGATTTTTTTCTGTTGAGGGCGAATGGCGGGAAAGGCTGGCTTTCCTTCCAAATCATTCGGTTCAAACTGTTGCGACGGCCCCGGACCGAGCAGCGGTGTAGAAAATTCATCGGCCCAAGCCGCGTTCCAAGAAAACATAACAGCGAGGGCCGACACCAACAGGAAGCGAATCATCGAGATTGATTTCCCGGGGTGCATGATAATCCTCGATGAAGTTCTCTTTTTATGAATCAACAAAATGACCATCGCTCGGTACAGTGACGATTTCGATTTTGAGGGGTATGTCACTCGCGGCGAACGCGGTAAAATTCCGTTCAGGCCATTTCAGCAATGGATCTCAAGCGACGAAGAATCCGTAAGATCGCCGTTATCGGAATTATCGGCACAGACCTCCCATTCCATCATTCGATTTCTGCAGCCCGACTCACTTTCGTCGCAATAAACGTTGTATCATCCAATTCTGTAACATCTTACAAGACAACTACAGTTTCCCACGTTCGAGGATCAAGTCACCATGCATGCCATTCACGATGCCTACGTACTCGCAGGTGCTCGCACACCGATCGGCAAGTTTCTGGGGGCGCTGCAAGATATTCCAGCCGTTGAACTTGGGGCCATCGCCATCCGCGAATCGCTCAGCCGGGCGGGGATCCAGCCCGCTGAAATCGATGAAGTCATCATGGGGAATGTCATCTCCGCGGGACTCGGTCAAGCTCCCGCGCGGCAGGCCGCTCTGCGAGCCGGTTTACCGGCGACAGTTCCCGCTGTTACCGTTAACAAGGTCTGCGGATCGGGGCTTAAAGCGGTCATGCTCGCCGCGCAGGCGGTCCGTCTGGGTGATGCGAACATCGTCGTCGCCGGGGGGATGGAATCGATGTCCCGTGCTCCCCATCTGCTCAAGGGTTCTCGAACCGGCCAGAAACTTGGCAAGATCGAACTCGAAGACACGCTGCTGCTCGATGGTCTGTGGTGTGCATTCGAAGATTGCCATATGGGCGCGCACGCAGAATACACGGCCCGCACTTACGGTATCTCGCGGGATGATCAGGATCAATTCGCACTCGAAAGTCAGAAACGGGCACAAATCGCCATCGAACAGAAGTGGCTCGAACCCGAAATGACTCCGGTCATCGTCAAAACTCGCAAAGGAGAAACGGTAATCGCTGCCGATGAAGGGCCGCGCCCCGAGACCGATCTCGCTTCGCTGTCGAATCTCAAGCCGGCGTTCGACCCGCAAGGAAGCGTCACAGCGGGGAATGCATCGATGTTGAGCGACGGAGCGGCGGCGGTCATCGTCGCCAACCGATCCACGGCGCAAAAGTGTTCTCATCCCTGGAAAGCCCGCATCGTGGCCTATCATACGAGCGGCGTCGAGCCGCGCGATCTGTTCATCGCACCCGTGCATGCCATCCGCGACGTCATCGCTAAAGCGGGGCTGACGGCGGAACAGATCGATCTCTTCGAAATCAATGAAGCCTTCGCCTCGCAGATGGTCGTCTGCATCCGCGAACTCAAGCTCGATCATGCGAAAGTCAACGTCAACGGCGGAGCGATCGCCTTGGGACATCCCATCGGTGCCAGCGGAGCGCGACTGCTCGTCACCTTGCTCTCGGCATTGGCGCAACGTGGGCTGCGTCGCGGCTTGGCGAGCCTATGCCTGGGTGGCGGCAACGCCGTCGCCATGATCGTCGACCGGCAATGGGAAGCATGACGCTCGCGGCGAGTTCAATGAATAGATCAGGAACATCGATGAATCAAGAACCCGGCACCTCACGCATTGCTCCGTATCTGAGGCCGATCTCCGCCATGCTGCTGGTGCTCGTGATCGTCACCATTCAGCTTCGCGTGCAGGGGCGATTGTGGACGTGCGCCTGCGGAAGTCTGGCGATCTGGAAGTCCAACGTCATCAGTCAACATAGCTCACAGCATCTATTCGACCCCTACGCTTTCACCCACGTGCTGCACGGAGTGATACTTTTCTGGGGTTTGAATGCGATTCGCGCTCTTCGCTCGCCGGCCTGGAAATTGTGGTGGTGCATCGCATTAGAAGGGTTGTGGGAAATCCTGGAAAACAGTCCCCTCATCATCGACCGCTACCGCAACGAAACCGCCGCTTTGGGGTACGAAGGAGACACCATCATCAACGCATTGGGAGATATCTTCAGTTGCGCGCTCGGTTTCGAGTTGACGCGCCGACTTGGTTTCCGCCGATCGCTTGCGTTCTTCGTTGGATTGGAACTTGTTCTCTTGTTCTGGATTCGCGACAACCTGACGCTGAACGTCCTGATGCTCGTCTGGCCCATCGAAGCGATCAAGAACTGGCAACTGAATCTGTAATCTGTTCTGTAATTGTAGAAATGTGAATTCTGGAAAGGTCTGACAATTTTAACGATTTCTCCAAGGATTCCATGCCGGATGGACGATAAATGATTCGCGGCATCAGATCCGTGACGCATTTGTCCGGCCTCGACTTCTACGGTAATCAGGCTTATGGCTGACCTCAACTCCGAATACTTTGCTCAGCTCATCGCAGGTCTTCCACAAAACATCGGCGAGATCACCAAATCTCTTTCCCGGTCCCTGGAGCAGAATATCACGCTCCAATCGGGCGATACGGGATCCTGGACAGGACAATTCCCGATCGCCGGAGGCGAAGAACCGGGACTGATCGTCGCGCTCCGGATCGGCGAACACACGAATATCGTCGCCATTCCCGAATCGTTCTCGCTACCGACGGATTTCAAAGTCGATGGGTTACACACCGTCGCTGTGCCGAACCTGATGCAGGCGATCGCCGAATCGCAACCGCACCTCGAAGCCCAATTCGTCCTGTTAACCGCCGTCACAGAAACAGGCGCACCGATTCTGACAGGACAAATCTGTCTCATCGGCCCGGTCGCCATCTCTCCCGTGGCATCGCTCGAAACGCCGGACACTTCGCCAGTCACAACTGGCTCGCCGGTCACCTACACATCCTGGGATCAGCCATTGCCAAATCACAATTCAGGTCCGCGATGGGAGCAATCTGCGAAGGAAGCCGCACCCGAATCAACGACGGGCCAAGACACCAGCGCCGCGCCGAAGCGCACGCGCCGACCGAGTCCACTGTTGAAATTGCCGGTCAAGGTGGTCGTGATGCTGGCGGAAAAGAAAATCGAACTGGGCCAACTGCTTGCACTCTGTCCCGGATCGCTCGTGACCTTCGAAAAATCGTGCGACGACATGCTCGACCTGTACGTCAACAACCAGCGTTACTGCCGCGGCGAAGCGATCAAGATCGGCGAGCACTTCGGCCTCAAGATCAACGAAGTCAAACCCCAGCCGACCCGCGTCACGAAGATTCTGTGACTCGTAAAGTCAGGAGTAGGGTGGCGTCGAGCGGCCTTAAGCCGCGCTGACCCACCATCTTCATCGATGTATGCGTGGTGGGTCAGCGCAACGAAACGTCGCTCGACACCACCCTACAATATACTCCTTCATTGCAACCAGTTGACGATTTCGGCTGTCGGCAATTCGGCGGTGAGATACAGATTCTCAGGGACTTCGGCGAATTCGTAGATGCGTTCGGCAATCGAATAGTGTTCGACCAACGCTGCCTGCGAAAGTCGGTCTCCACCGCCGGTGACGCCCCCGGCCACCAGGCATCGGCGCGGTGCGCACAACGCCGCGAGTTCGCCGACGTCGCCCACTTCGGGCAACATCTTCGGCACGATCACCCCCAGCCGTTGTCCGACGTAAGGGACATCGCTCACAAAGCTCGCCAGCGCACCGACGACCGCCACCTGTTCGATCTCCGCGAGGAACAACGTCGAAGTCAGGCCCACCAATCCCGCCTGTTCGAGGCCGATCATGGCGATGTTGTTGGAGTTGGTCAGCCCCGCCTCTTTCGCCGCGTCAATTGTCCGGCCGACATCCCAAACCCATTGGCCGAGCAGCGGTCTTCCGATCCACGCCGACCATTCCCACGAGTTATGATCGGGAGCACGAGCGATCTTGTCGCCGGTGACGGCCGTTTGACCGGTGCCGCGCAAATCGACCGAGAGCACATTCCAACCCAATTCGACCAACTGCGTCGCCGCTTCACTCGTCACGGCGGCGAGCGAACCCTGCATATCGAGGATGACCGCGAGTCGGGGGGCGACGGCATCACCTTTCGAACGGAATCGGCCTTGAATCCGCAAGTTCGGTTCGGTGTCGAATTCGAGCAACTGAATTTGTGCGTCGTCGGTCTTCGAAACCGTGAGATTGAACGGCGTCGCTTCGGGGAACTTCCCGAGTATCCCCTGAGATAGCGCCCGCAATTTCAACTGACGCTGGGCATCCCATTCTTCCGCATGTTCGGGGAGACGCTTGCGATGCAGCAGCGAGCGGCCGTAGTCCGCGGCAAACTGCGGCAATGTGATAAACGTCGCCGGTCGCGATTCACCGGGGAAGCAGCGGAGGACTTCGGGGTCTTCGGTCTCGAACTTCGGTTCGGGAATCGGTTCGCCGCTCCCCTCCCCCTTCAAATGCAGCGTCATCCAGCCGTACATCGCTTCGCGCATCGGCTGATTGTAATGATGCGGGGATTCGATGATCGTATGCTTGAGGCTTTGATCGGTGTCGTACAGCTTGAAAACGTTGCGGGCAGCGGCGATCGACTTCTGGGCTTCGCCGACCGAAAACTGAAATGCATCTTGCGTCGCGCTGGTGACCATCAGCGCCCGCGGAGCGACCAGCGAAAGCACGCCCCACTCTTCGGTGTAGCTCATGGCGTCGGGGACCATCTCGCACATGCAGCACGCCGCATGCAGATAGGCCTGATAAGTCCCGACCGAGCACGTGGGGACGACGCACTTGAACCGCTCATCGAACGCACCCGCATACATCGTCTGATTTCCGCCGCCGCTCGCCCCGGTGATCCCCAGTTTTTCGGGATCGACTTCGGGACGCGATTGCAAGTAATCGGCGGCCCGCATGTTGTCGTACACTTGCAAGCCGGCGAGCGCCAGCCCGGTCGGCCATAACGTCGAGCCGACCGTCTCGCCGTGATATTCTCCGAGAGCCTTCCCGAGTCCCCGTTCACCCGCGCCGAAGGCGTCGACGACGAGGACAAAGAAACCGAGTTTGGCCAGCCCGATGCAGCGCGATTGAGGGACGGGATCCTGTTTCGCCCCTTTCCAGTGTCCATGCACGTTGAGGACGGCGGCTCGCCTCCCCTCACCCGTGGGGACATACGCATTCGCAGTCATCTGAATTCCGGGGCGGGTCTGCAACACGATTTTTTCGATGCGATAACCGTCCCGTTCGAGGACGCCGAGAATCTCGGGCTGCAAGTCGCATTTTTCTTTAGGGAACGGCCCCCATGAGCGCTGAAGTTGGGCGCGGATTTCTTTTTTTCGCGTCTCCCACTCTTCGACCGATTTCGGAAATTCATCGTGCTCGTGCAGCGCCAAGCCTTGAGCTTGAAGAAAAACCTGCAACGCACGACCGGGTTCAATGGGGGCGGCTAATGGCATGGGGATAGCTCCAAGGTGTATCTGATAGCTGACGGCTGACACGCGATCGATTTTCCACGATGCTATCCCTCCCACTTCCACTCCGCAAGGCACCCGTGCGATGAATTGATGTTGCGGTAAGTTCGTCGAGTCGGGAAAATAAGGCTACAAACTTTATATCCGAAACATCGCCTCAGGAGATCATTCATTCCCACGCCATCACCCTATGCATTTCAGGAATGCATCACACCGACTTGCCGCAAGACGTTCGACGTCGCGAATACGTTGACCTCTTGTCCCGAATGCGGCGGACTGCTCGATGTCAACTACGAGTGGAACCGCCTCTCCGTCCCTCAGTCGCTCAAAGAGTTCGAACGTCGCTGGAGCCTGAGGCACAACCCGCTCGATTTCAGCGGCGTCTGGCGATTTCGCGAACTGCTCCCCTTCGCCGACCCGCTCAAGATCGTGACGATTGGCGAAGGGCAGACGATTCTGCAAAACTCCGCGGCGGTTGCCCGTTACGTCGGCATGAACTCCGACCGACTCTTCCTGCAATACGAAGGGCTTAACCCTTCAGGGAGCTTCAAGGACAACGGCATGACGGCGGCGGTCACGCATGCGCGGATGGTCGGTGCGAAAGTCGCCGCGTGCGCCTCGACGGGGAACACCAGCGCATCGCTCGCCATTTATGCCAGCAGCAGCGGATTATTTCGCGCGGTCGTGTTCGTCGGCAGCGGCAAGATCGCCTATGGAAAACTGTCGCAGGCGCTCGACCTCGGGGCGCAGACGATTCAGATTCGCGGAGACTTCGACGATGCGCTGAAGCGAGTCCGAGAAATCTGCGCAACGGAAAACATCTATCTCTGCAACAGCGTCAATCCATTCCGCCTCGAGGGACAAAAAACGATCATGTTCCGCGTCCTCGAATCGCTCGGCTGGGAAGTCCCCGACTGGATCGTCGTTCCCGGCGGGAATCTCGGCAACTCGAGCGCATTCGGCAAAGCATTCGCAGAGTTGAAACAACTCGGCCTGATCGACCGCATCCCGCGACTGGCGATCATCAACGCCCACGGAGCCAATACGCTCTATCGGCTCTACGAACAGCAGGGCATCCGCTGGAACAAAGGCTTCCCCAATCAGAAAGCCATCGACGGCTTTTATTCGCAAATGGACGCCGAGCAGAGGAAAGCCCACACGCTCGCCACCGCGATCCAGATCAATCGTCCCGTCAACCTGCTCAAGGCGCTGCGGTCGCTCGACGTCTGCGACGGCGTCGTGCGCGAGGTGAGCGATCAGCAGATTCTCGATGCAAAGGCACAGGTCGGCGCGGGAGGTTTCGGCTGCGAACCCGCCAGCGGAGCCAGCGTCGCCGGTGCCAAACTGCTGCGCAGCGAAGGAGTCATCGCCCCTTCCGACCGCGTCGTCTGCATCCTCACCGGCCACGGCCTCAAAGACTCCGATGCCACATTGGCCTATCACTCGGCGAATCTCGATACCCTCTCGGAGCAACCGAACGAACACGCCGCCATGTTGAAGTCGCAAGGAGTCACCTCCACATCGTTCGCGAATCGTACGATTGAGGTGGAGAATGAACTCGAGAGGATTCTGGAGGTGATTCGGGGAGGATGAATGATCTTGATTTCGTGCATTCGGATTTCCGCCCCGAAGGGGCAGCGACATGATAGCCCAGCGGCAAAGCGAAGCGTCGCCCTGGGTCGGCGATCCCCAATTCAACAAGCCCTGTAAGGGCGGTACAAATCTGAGGGCAAGATTGTCGCGCCCCTTCAGGGCTTCCGAATCGCAATCTCACCTTCTTCACCCGGGCGTTGCCCGGGGCTGATTTGTCGATGCCCCTTCGGGGCGAAAGAGCCTGCTCAAGGTGAGCGTTTCTTCATCTGCCGGATCGCTCGATCGGCTGCGGCTCTCACACAAAGAAATTCGCTATCGCGGTGGGTCAGCGCGACGAAACGTCGCTCGACACCACCCTACGCCCGAACTCACACAAAGGCATCACCGATTCACACCAACTGCTTGATCGGCTTGCCCTGGGAGAGGATCGGGATCGGGCGGCCGGCGAAGTTGTTGATGTTGGTCTCGGGGTCGATTCCCAAGTGGCAGTATACCGTCGCCAAGAGATCTTGCGGCATCAGCGGGTCGCGGGCGGGGTATTCGCCTTTGGAGTTCGTCGCGCCCACGACCTCACCCATCCGCAAGCCCCCGCCGGAAATGAAGGCGCTCATCGACTGCGGCCAGTGATCGCGGCCGAGGCCGATCTGGTCCGAGAAATTCTTCGGGGCATGCGAGAGACGCGGCGTGCGGCCGAATTCTCCGCAGGCGATGACCATCACTTTGCGGTCGAGGCCGCGGGTGAACAGGTCGTCGATTAACGCCGTGAGGGCCTGATCCATCTGCGGCAGGCGTTCGCGCTGGGCGTAGTCGAGATGAAACGCGCTGGCGTGATCGTCCCAACTGAAGTGCTTCGTCGTATCGTTCGGGGCAGTGGCGTCGATGTTGATCACGGCGGTTCCCGCTTCGGCCAGACGGCGGGCGAGCAGACAGCTTTGCCCCCAGCGATGCCGGCCGTAGCGGTCGCGGATCTTCGGGTCTTCGCGGTTGAGATCGAGGGCATCCGAGACTTTGCTGCTCGTCAACATGGTAAAGGCGGCGTCGCGGAAGCGGTCGATCCCATCGAGCGAACCCGACAGATCGAGATCGCGACGGAATTTGTCGAACTGACCGACAAGCGAACGGCGATCGAGCAAACGGCCGTTGTCGACGCCGGTGGCGAGCGTGAGATTTTTCGGCGCGTAATCCCCTTTCGAGGGGTCGCCCGTTTCGAAGGCTTTGTGGGCCAATCCGAGATAGACCGGATCGGTCATGAACGGAGCCTTCTGCGCACCGACATATTGCGGGATGCCGTCGGCTCGCAGTCCCCGCGCGTAACTCGCAATCATGCCGAAGTCAGGATGCTGCGAACGGGCGGTCGAGGTGGGGTCGGGGATGAGGGGCGTTTTCCCCGTCAGCATCTCAATGCTGCCGTCGTTGTGCGATGACATCTCGTGATGCAAAGAGCGAATGATCGAAAACCGATCGGCCATCGCGGCCTGCAACGGAAAGTATTCGCAAATGTCCATCCCGGGAACGTTGGTATGAATCGGATGCAGCGGCCCGCGATATTCGATCGGTGCCTCGGGTTTCATGTCGTACGTTTCGAACTGGCTGGGACCGCCCCACATCCAGAACAGGATGACCGAGGTATCGGAGCTCCCCTGGGCACTTTGAGCACGTCCCCGCAGCAGGTCGGGGAGAGTCAACCCGCCGAGGGCCAGCGTACCGATCCGCATGAACTCCCTCCGAGGGAGCGGACCGAAGCAGCGGGTGGTGTTCCTCATCGGCGACATCGATGCATTTCCGTGGTAAATAACTCAGGGAAGCCAAAGTAATCGTTGTCTATGCGCGAACGAACAGTATCCACCCCAACAGGAGGGGTTCATACACAATCATCGCATCAATAGTCTAACATACATCAGGGGATTTGAATATCCCATCTCGGAATTCCTGGGAAAAAACAACCGGTGTCAACTCTTCTAATTCGTTTTTTGGCCTGAATCCTGAATCATACCGGGGCAAGTCCGTGCCTACGATTACGACGAAATCACCGCTAATTTTCAATAAAAGGCTATGAATGATCTCTCACAAAGTCACAAAGGCACCAAGAAGAAAAAGAGGTTCAAGGGGAGTCATTTCAACCGATCTTTTTCCTTTGTGTCTCCGTGCCTTTGTGAGAGAATCGTATTCATTGGAGCATCTCTTCTCATTCGTCTTCGTGTGGAATTTGAAGACAATCTTTAAGGCAATTCGCGGATGCGGAGATTGCGGAACTGGACCGGAGAGCCTTCCGATTCGAGGCACATGTAACCGGTGTTCGGCGTGCAGTTGTTTCCGCCGGAAACCTCTTCGCCGTTGACCCACAAGCGGACTTCGCCGTTGATCGCCCGCACGTAGTAATGGTTCCACTCGTTGATCCCCTTGCTGAGGCGCTTGCGGGGGAAACTCCGCTTTCCACCCGGAGCCGACGGTTCGAAAGGCTTCATATCCGACGAACCGACGGGGAAGACGTCGCCGTGCGAGGTGAACCAGTCGGGTTTCTTGCCGTTCTTCTTTTCGAATTCAGTTTCATACCCCAAGTCAAGCACCTGCACTTCGATCCCGCCGGGAGGAAGGCTGTTCGGCTTGAGTCCCTCGAACACCTTTTCGGGTGCCCACAGGAAAATCCCCGAATTCCCAGCCGACTTCAGATGCATCCACTCGGCGACGAGTTCGAAGTTGGCGTATTGTTTTTTCGACCGAGTCACTCCGACCGGCGTGCCGGTGCAATGAATCATCCCCTCTTTCATCGTCCATGTGTCGGGATCGCAGTTGACGTTGGTGAAGTCTTCGAGCGTCAACTCGACCCAGCCCGACCCCTCGCCGTCGATGAACGCTTTGGGTTGTTCCTGCTCGGCCTTGTCATCCGCTGATAGCGGCGATTGGCCAACCTGCGAGGTGAAACAACTGAGCACGGCGGCGAGTAACAGGAATTTCTTCAGCATGATGTTCCTCAATGATGGGGGAGTGGAAGTGGTTTCACGCCACTCTACTACCGAGGCGTGCCGAGTTCAAGGTGCGGAGTGGGGTGGAGTGGTGGAGTGGTGGAGTGGTGGAGTGGTGGAGTGGTGGACAAGAGGGTTAGCCGCGACGCGCAGGGTTTCCGCAGCGGAGCGCGTCTTATTGGCTGCATCTTGACACATAGTGCAATCGGCCATTCGCGAAGCGGGAGCTTTGAAGACTTGCGTTCCCAAGCGGGAGCTTGGGAACGAGATCATGGCACTTTCTCGACGTCACTTCTTCGGACGATAAATATGCGTCGCCTGACCGATGGCGGCTTCGGCGGCTTCCATCAAGGTCTCCGAAAGCGTCGGATGGGCGTGAATCGTGTCGGCCAGATCGCGGGCGACCGCGGCGGTTTCGACGGCTAATACTCCCTCGCCGATCAGTTCTCCCGCGCCGGGACCGACGCAGCCAACTCCCAGCACGCGCTCGGTGGCCGGGTCGATGATCAGTTTTGTGAGTCCTTCCGTCCGCGCCAGCGTTTGCGCCCTCCCCGAAGCGGCCCACGGGAAGCGAACCGACTTGATCTCGCGGCCGGTCGCCTTGGCTTGTGTTTCGGTCAGGCCGCACCACGCGATTTCGGGATCGGTGAACACGACGGCGGGGATGGCAATGCTGTCGAACTCGGACTTTTCACCGGCTAGCACCTCGGCGGCGACTTTCGCCTCGCGCGTCGCCTTGTGGGCCAGCATCGGTTCGCCGGCGACGTCGCCGATCGCCATGATGCTCGGATCGCTCGTCTGCTGCCGGCGATTGATTTTGACGAAGCCTTTTTCGTCGATCTCGACTTTGGTTTTATCGAGTCCGAGGTTACGGCTGTTCGGTCGGCGACCGATGGCGATCAGCACGCGGTCGAACGTCTGCTGCGGTTCGACTCCCTCGCCGGTTAGATCGGCGACGATGCCGGTTTTCTTCGCCGTCAGCTTGTCGACTTTCGTGTTCAAGTGAATCGCCGCGAATTGCGAATCGAGACGCTTCTTGAGAGGCGAGACGAGATCGCGATCGGCGCCTGGGAGCAGTCCCGCCGTCATTTCGACGACGGTCACTTCCGAACCGAGCGCGGAGTAGACCGTCCCCATTTCGAGTCCGATGTAACCGCCACCCACGACGAGCAGGCGCTTGGGGATATCGGGGAGTTCGAGCGCTCCGGTCGAATCCATCACCCGCGGGTCGCCGATGTCGAAGATCGACGGCATCGCCGGAAGCGAACCGGTGGCGAGAATCGCGTGTTTGAACTGCAACCGCTGCGGCTTTTTGCTTTTGTCGTTGTGCGTGATCTCGACGGTATTCGAATCGAGAAACATAGCTCGGCCGGCGATGAGAGTCACGCCGCGGGCCTTGCTCAACTCGGTGACGCCCGACGTCAGTTTGCCCACGACGTTCATTTTGAAGTTGCGGAGCTTGTCGACGTCGATTTTCGGTTTGGAGAACGTCACACCCCAGTCCGCCGCTTCGTGCGTCTCGCGGATCAACTTGGCGATATGCAGCAACGCCTTGGAGGGGATGCAGCCGCGATGCAGACAGACTCCGCCCGGCTTGACCCCTTCATCGATCAGCGTGACCTGCATACCGTGGTCCGCACAGGCAAACGCGGCGGGATAACCCCCTGGTCCTCCGCCGATCACGGCGACGTCAGTTTGAATGATGTCAGTCGACATCGGAGTTCCTTATGCTGAAATGACGAAGTTCGAATACTGAAAAAAGAGGGGCCGCAAAAAACTCAAATGCTCACAAAAATTGACTGCGCCAATTTTCGCTTTCTGAATGCAGGATTTACTCTTGAGATATTTGCGTTATTCGCGGCAATATTTATTCCTATTCACTGAGTGGTCGGTTTAACAGAGCTATTTCTTCCCATCCAAGGCGGGGAGGCTCAAGCCGGCTTGAGAGGCGGCGCCGTCGCCGGTCGGTGGGGGGAAATCGTGTGCGACGTTGAGCGACTGGGCGGTGGCGTGAATCTGACTCCACGTCGTGTCGTCGAGGTCGATCCCCTGTTCGGTGCGGCGTTTGCGATTCTTCCGTTCGATCTCGCCCGGCATCAGGATTTCATCCACGCCGGGAGCGGTCGCCGCACTCTTGACGAAATCGACATAGCGACGGACTTCCTCCGCAAAACTTTCGGCGGAGAGAAACACGCTGTAATCGAGCAGTATCGTCAACATGCCGTTGGCGAGCCGGTTGGCATTTTTAGGATTGGTACACGACCCAGCCGTGAGTGCCCCTGCGAAGAATTCGATGATCATTCCCAGGCCGAAGCCCTTATGCCCGGCGATGGGAAGAATCGCTCCGGGAGGGTTGGCGTAAAAGACGCGAGGGTCGTTCGTCGGCTCTCCTTTGGCATCGATCAGGCATCCGTCGGGAACGGAGACACCTTTATTCAAAGCGACGCGGATTTTCCCCTCGGCGATCGTACACGCCGACATGTCGAGTACGACCGGTTCGCCTCCGGGGACGGGGATCCCCGCCGCGAACGGATTGGCCGATAGCCGGCGTTCGATCCCGCCGAACGGAGCGACAAGCAATCCGGCCCCCGACGTATTGACGAAGTGCAGCGAGACCTTGTTCGCCTTAACCGCCATGTCGGCCCACGCGCCTATGCGGCCGAGATGGCCCGTGTTGCGCAAGCCGACGACGGCGACGCCATGCTTGGATGATTTTTCGATGCCGATCTGCATCGCCTGTTTGCCGATGCTCTGTCCGAAGCCGTACTCGCCGTCGAGAATGGCGATGACGTCGTTCTCGAAGACGGTGGTCACTTTCCGGTTGGGGAGGACTTTCCCCGCGTTCATCCACTGGATGTAACTCGGTATCCGAATTACGCCGTGCGAATCGTGCCCCATCAGATTGGCTTCCACAAGATGGGCGGCGATGCAACCGGCTTCGTCGGGTGAGCATCCGGCGGCGATGAAAATGTCGGCGGAGAGTTTCTGTAAGCGATCGACGGGGAAGAGCATGACGTGGATCCTGTACAATGTCGGTCTTTGATTTCGTGTGTCAGTCGTCGGTTGAAACTACCTTACCTGATGCTGCATCAATCGCCAAGCGAGACGATAGACGAAAGGCGAGCGGGGAGCGTCAGCTCCCTGACGTTTGCTCTTTTATAAGCAAAGTCGGTGAGCGCAGCCCACCCTACGTCACGATCCACGTCTTGCGAACAGCGACCAGAATTCATTCAGTTTGAAAACCCAGGCGGCGACGACAAATGTAAGGGTTGACGTTATTAACGGTATCAGCGCCGACAGCAATCGGCCATGTCCTTGCGACGCGGTCCACGACATCGTCCCCCAGCCGACGGCGACCATCAACGTTGTTGCTGCGATCGTTCTTATCGTCGTACTTCCCAATACCGACATCGGCAATGTTCCCACCCGTCGCTGCATGAGCCATAAGGCGAGCAGCACTTCGACGCAGGCGCTGATCGATGTGCTGAGCGCCAGTCCGAGACCGCCGATCCACCAGATCAACGTCAAATTCATCACCAGATTGAGCGCCACCGATACCATGCCGACGCGCAGCGGCGTCATCTGATCTCCGAGCGCGTAAAAGCCGCGATACAAGATGAGCAACCCGCAATAAGCCCAGACGCCGACGCCATAACCGGCGATCATCTGGCTGGTCTGCAAGGTATCTCGCGAGTCGAAGGCACCGTGTTGAAAGAATAACGCCGCAAGCGGTTTGGCGAGCATGATCAATCCGGCGCTGGCGGGGATGCCGATCACCAGCACGAGTCTCAGGCCATACGTCAGATCGTCCTTGAGACGGTCCCATTCGCCGGTTTGAGCATGCCGCGACAGCAGCGGAAAAATGACCGTCCCCAGCGCGACGCCGAAAACTCCCAGCGGAAACTGATACAAACGCTGGCCGAAATACAATGCGGAAGCCGTCCCGCTTTCGAGGGGATGCCAACTCTCATCGTCGGCAGCTATTCCCTCGGCTGGAATATTGTCGGCAGCAATCGCCGTGCGTTCCGGTTTTGAAAAACCCCAGGCGATCAGACCGTCGCAGAGAGTATTGAACTGAATGATCGAAAGTCCGACGACGATCGGCAGCATCGTTCTGCCGACGGAGAGCACTTCGCGTCTCGCCGTCCCCCATGCCCGGTCGTAGCGAAAGCCAAGTCGGCGTAACGTGGGGATCTGCACGGCTAACTGTACTATTCCAGCGAAGACGATGGAGATCGAAACGACGCGCACTTGCAGTTCGGGCCGGTTGGCAAATTGCGGCAGCCAGCGGGCCAGACCGATCGCCCCCAGCCAGGCGAGATTGAGCAGCACCGGCACAAACGCAGGCCACGAGAATTTTTGAAAGGCGTGCAGCACTGCGCTGACTTGCGCTGCGAGGCAGATGCATAGCAAGTACGGCAGCATGATCGCCGTCAATTCGATCAAAAGTCGGGTATCGGGTGTGATATCGAAGCACCAGTTCCAGATGGCTAATCCGATCTCACCGACCAGCACCAGCGATGTCAGAACGATCGTGAGGAGGGCGAAGATGGCATTCGCCAACCGCCAGGCATTCGCTTCACCTTTTTGATGGAGTTCTTTGAGGAACGCCGGGAGGAACGCCGTCGTCAAGGCTCCCTCGCCGAACAGTTTGCGTGCCAGATTCGGTATGCGGAAAGCGACCGAGAAAGCGTCCATCACCGCCCCGTTGCCGAATAGAACCGCCATGCCGATGTCGCGAAACAAACCGAGGAATCGGCTGAGGAGCGTCCACAGGCCGACGGTCTGCAATCCTCCCAGCCAGTGAGGGCGGGAGTGCGTACCACCGGACGCTTGTGGAGAATCGGATTGCGAGTTGCTCATGCCGTCTATCAATCGTGTCCGCTCAGGCGGATGAGTGTCCGTTCCAGTAACAGCCGTTCGGGTAACGGACTGGCCCCTTTCAGTTCGCGGTCGACGAGTGCCAGCCATTCCCGAAATCGAGCGGCGCGGGAGCGTCCTAACCGGCGGAGGAATTGTTCGCTCGTCCCGACGTCGCGGGGGAAGACTCCCGCTTTCGACAACGCTGTGGGTAAGGCAACCCCCTGCATGGCGAGATCGACCGCCGTCGACAATTTGCGGAACGAGAACGCGATGCCTCCGAGAATCTTCAACGGAGCTTCACCCGCTACCAAGAGTTTGTCGAGCAAATGGAGCGCTCTGCCGATCTGCCCTTCGTTGACCGCCCGCAACATGTCCCATGTCGTTTCGGCACGCCACCCTCCTACGAGCGTATGCACGTCGTCGACGTCGATTTTCTTGCGATCGCCCACGAACGACGACAGCTTCGAAAGCTCCTGATCGAGCACGGCGAGTGAATTTCCCGCGAGATCGACCAGCAACTGCACGGCGGCGGGAGCGATGTCATGCTCGTACTCGGCGCGGCAGGTTTCGCTGATCCATTTGATGAGGGAACTCCCCTGCAACGGAGAACATTCGAGCGACAAGCCGACCGACTCGACCGATTTGGCGAGCCGCGTGTTGCTCGGCCAGCGTTTGACATCGAGGACCAGCACCGATTTGGCGACCGGTTTTTCGAGATACTTTTCGAGTTGAGCACGGTTTTGCGAGACGAAGTCATCGGCGTCATCGATGACGATCACTCGCCGGTCTCCCCACATCGAGACCATCCGCAATTCATCGAGAACATTACGCAGTTCGGCCTGCGCACCGGGAAATTTGACGAGATTGAATTCCGCATCGTCGCCAAGCAGGAGTTTCCCCAATTGGGCGAGGGCATGCTGCTTGAGGAAACGATCTTCGCCGAAAAGTGCGACGACCGGGCCGATCGCGGCGGCATCAGATTTTTTCAG
>JBJXGP010000053.1:0-4994 GCA_046160425.1 Planctomycetaceae bacterium | reverse complement strand
TTTTTTGGCGGCCGCACTTTCTCCTTTCTTGATGCGATATTGAGCCGGAATTGTTTTGAGTGAGAGTGGCCCCTTATCGGCGATCAAGGACGCATATGAATTGTTGCCGGGACTAACGCCCAAGGGCGACCCCACGTATTGCGTGATTCCGGGATAGCTTCCGTATCCGAAATCGCTGAACACGTCCTGCATGAGCTTGGTGGCCACATTCGGAAATCCCTGTGGACCGAATTGGGCGTTGATCACCGACGTGGCCCAGCCCGGCTCGGTATCATCGTTCATCGAACCCGAAAGGTCGACGACGAACACGATGTCGCGCGGGTTGAGCATGCTGATGGCCGTCGCGTCGAGTGAAAAACTTTTCTTGCCGATCAACGGGGCGAAAAAGGTCGGTTGATTGCTGACTCGCGCCGTAACGCGCACCGCGTTAGGACTGGCCTCGTTCGGAGTAAACGATTTCGTCGTCAGGTCGTAGACCCCGACTTCAATGTCGGAATCTTCAAGCACGACCGGCTCGCCGGCAGCCGTGTTGAGCGCCGCGAGTTCGCGAGCCATGTCTCTGACGCTCCCCGCCCCCTGACCGAGTTTGGATGCCGCAGCCAATGCACAGGAATCCGCCGTCGCCTGCAATTCGGTCTTCACGATGGTCATATAACCGGTATCGACCGTGAACGCCGCAAAAGCAAAGATCACGATGAGCATGCACGCGGCAAGGACGAGAATGGCCCCTCGCCGAGCGTGCAACCGAACCGAATTGGCAGAGAATTTGATCATTATTTACCCACCGCTTTGAATTGACCGTCACACGGAGTTCCACAACGCAACCATGCACCTCTCCGAAATCTCAATGAAGACACTGTTCAAATCTAGGTCATATCCAGCCACCGTCAAATTAGGGTGCCCGAAGAGAATGGTGAAAAAATGACGAAAGTCCGGATTGGCCTTGGTCGAAACAATCGTCACGATTAGAATTTCCCGTGGAACCAATATCCCAGGCCGATGAAAATCTCGATGGAACTGATCTCGTGCGAATCGCGTATCTCGATTGTCCCACAGGAATTAGCGGCGACATGACGCTGGCGGCATTGATAGATGCCGGCGTCAGTGTCGATGCGCTGCGCGCGGGGATCGATTCGTTGGGGCTTCCCGATGTGCAACTCGAAGTCGGCACGGTGATGCGCGGAGCGTTTCGAGGGGTCTCCGTCAAAGTCGTGCATCCCCCACAACACGTTCATCGCGGACTCACCGAAATCCTGGAGTTGATCGACGGCGCAACTGCGATTTCCGCCCGGCAAAAAGAATCGGCGCGACGAATTTTCTCCACACTCGCCTCGGCAGAAGCCAAAGTTCACGGAACGACGCTCGACCGCGTTCACTTTCACGAAGTCGGTGCCATCGATTCCATTGTCGATATCGTCGGGACGGCGATCGGCTTCGATCTGCTCGGCGTCGACGAGATTCACGCCAGCCCGATACCGACAGGCCGAGGAATGATCCACATTGCACACGGGCTTTGTCCCCTCCCCGCTCCCGGGACGGCCGAACTGCTCAAGGGGATTCCGCTCGCCGATGTGCCGATCGATTCGGAACTCACAACGCCGACCGGCGCGGCGATCGTCGCCACCCTCGTCGATCGCTTCACCTCGTTGCCCGAAATGACGATCGAAGAAATTGGTTACGGTGCCGGCACAAAAGATTTCAAAGAACGGGCCAATCTGCTCCGTCTGTTCGTCGGGACCGGAAGTCTGGCGGCCGAAACCGATCAGATTTTCCTGATCGAGACCAATCTCGACGACGTGAGCGGCGAAATCGTCGGTTATGCAAAGCGTCAACTCCTCGCGGCGGGCGCCCTTGATGTCTATTCGATACCGATCCAGATGAAGAAAGATCGACCGGGAGTGATGTTGTGCATCCTTTGCGATGCCTCTCATCTCGACCGTATGGAGACAATTCTGTTCGACGAGACGCAGACATTCGGGATTCGACGAACTCTCGTCCAACGCTCGAAACGGGCCCGCTTGTCGTACACCGTTACGACGAAATGGGGCAACGTCCTCGGAAAACTCGGCTGGCGATACGGCGATAAGCCGATCTTCGTTCCCGAATACGAAGATTGCGTGCGCATCGCCGAAGCACAAGGTCTCCCCTTATGGAGCGTCTACCAGGAGGCGCATCAGGCGTTCTCGTCGTTGTCTGAAACCGAGTTCGCTTCACTCATGATCGAGATCGACGCCGCCGCTCTGCAGGATACCGATCGACGTCGCACGTCGGCGAGCGAACGAAATCGACTTCCACCGGTTGCGGGAATCGGGGAACTGCCTCCCCGGGATTTTTCACATGATCACGATCACACCGACGGACACGACCACGATCACCTATAATCACGTCTCCCAAATCACGCCGAACAACGAAATCGTCTTATAAGTCTCAACACATCGCATCGCACCCGAACATGAGGTTCAGGAATTGACTATGGTAACGGAAGACCTGCTGATGAAAGCCTGCGACAGGGCATTTTCGGATTGGGCACAGTGCGGCATCCTCGCCGCCGACCCCCCGCAGAATGGAACCGCTCGAATCGTCATCGGCATTTTGTTGCTGGCGCTCGCCGCGCTGGTTTACTGGCGCTCGAAAGGGCGCAGTCCCACATCGGCGGGCATCGAGCCTTCGGTAACGGGCAGCGAATACAATGTCTCGACGTTAAAGGTCCATCAGCAGGCACTGCAGAAAATGGAGGTTCGCATGTACGATTACAGTCGAGAAGTGGAAGCGAGAATCGGAACCCAGTTGGCGGTTCTCGATCGCCTGATGAATGAGGCGCAGCGCGAAACCGACCGTCTGGAAGAACTGCTGGAATTGACCCAGCAGAGGAAACGGCAATTCGAGTTGCCATCTGATGCGGATCGTGAATTCGATTTAGACGGCGAACGTCGCATCCTTTCGTTGCCGCACGCCTCAACTCACAACCGCAAGGCCGAGCCGGTTGGAGATCCGAAAAGTGAACCTTCGCCGATTCACTTTTCGGTCGAGCAAAAGCAGATCATCGTGTATCTGCGACACGCCGGTTTTCGCCCGGACGAAATTGCCCGCTGCATGGAAAGGACGGTCTCCGAAATCGAACGCGTGATCGACCTCAGCGGCGACGGTCCCGCGGCGCGAGCGGCGTAGGCGATCCGATCAGACCAGCAAATCGGCGACCGGAGGGGCATCGACGAGCGACAACGCATTTCCCGCCGGTGTCGTCCATTGGCGCGACGGGTCGAGCTGGAACTGGTGATAAATCGTCGAGACCAGTTCGCTGACATGAACAGGCCGTTCGATCGGCGAGGCCCCGTGTGCATCGCTCGAACCGATGACCTGCCCTTCGGGCAATTGTCCGCCGGCCATGATCGCCGACCAACAGTGAGGCCAGTGATCGCGGCCCCCCTGATTGTTCAACCGGGGCGTGCGACCGAATTCACCCGTCGCGAGGATCAGAGTGCTGTCGAGTAATCCGCGTTGGTCGAGGTCATCGAATAATGCCGCGATTGCCCGATCGATCTCCGGGCAAAGGTTGTCGCGGTAATCGGTGACAATGCCCGGTGCCGAAGGGCCGCTGCCGTGGCAGTCCCAACTGATGCCTTGTGATTGAGGTGAAAGGAGCGATTGAGGCGGGAAGAGATGCGCGACGACGCATCGGCTCCCCTGTTCGATCCATTGTCTGGCTCGCAGGCAGGCCGAACCGCAGTGCGAAAACCCGTAGGCGCGGCGGAGAATCTCCGGCTCGGCGTCGAGGTCCGGATGTTCGAACCGCGTCCCTTCGCAATGAAACGCATCGACATGCGGCGAGAATTCCGTACCCCAGTCGCTCCCCGTTTCACCACGATAAAACGATCCCCGGTGGGTTTCCGGTTTCGTTACCGAGGAGATCACAACGGAGGGGGGCGATTGGGGTGACTGCCCCAGTTCTTGTGAATACAGGCGGAATTCACGCGAAAAGACCGTGCTGAAGCTGGGAGGCCGAACCCCTTTTCCGGCTAACCGACCAGTCAACAGCAGTTGCAGGCTGGTTTCATGAACGGGGGCGGCATGATGCCAAAGCGAGCGAATCAACGTGCAACGATTCAAACGCTCGGCGAGCCGCGGAAAACCTTCGCTGAGATAAATCCCCGGCATCGCCGTGGAAATCGCTTTGACGGGTCCGCGAATATAAGATGGAGCCTCGGGCTTCGGGTCGAAGGTTTCGAGTTGGCTCGGTCCCCCCGACATGAGCAGAAAGATCAGGTTCTTCCCTTGCAATGCCTGCTGCGAGGCCTGCAAAACCGCCTGATCGGCGACCGACAAGCCGACGACGCCCAACCCACCGACGCGCAGAAAATCGCGCCGGGAGACCGAACTCGTGTACCCATTGTCGGGGGTGGATGGAGACATGATGAACGACTCGCTGAGACTCACGAGCCGGGTGGTTTATCCACCCGGTCTTTTTCAATGGTTTTTAACTTCCCTGCCAAGGCAAGCCGGGCGCGGCACACGTTTTCAACCCGCGGTGACGCGAAACGACAGAATGCTTCAGTTCGATTCTCGGACGTTTTCTTCCCGTACTTTAACAACTGCCTAAGGGACTGCAACGGATCGCCAGACATTATTCATTTTGACATCGCGAATCGTCAATGTGGAAACGCGATGAAATCGACCGAGTTCACGCATTATCGTCCACGGGACGCCACATTCGCCGATTCGTCATCCGGAATGAGCGTTCATCTTTAACCAAATTGTCCAATCGGATGAGTTTTTTCAGCAGAATTTCACCGGTGAAGACGACTTTTCACCCAGCCTTCGCCGAGGATAGTCCCTACCGCACCCCTGATCGACGAGTGCATCCGTCAAATGGTGGGAGTCTTCCGGCCCAACGGGCCAGCCGGTCTTATAAGCCCGGTCCGCAGGGCCGGGTATTTGACGTTTACAGAATGTCTTAAAGGCCCAAAGGGCCGACAGTTCGTCGAGATTTGTGCCAA